>REBX01000069.1 GCA_007692505.1 Gemmatimonadales bacterium
GGGCATCGGGCTCAGCTCCTCCGGACGGGTACGTCCAGGTAGGTGTAGCCCGCCAGCCCCTCCACGTAGTCCGCCACGAAGGCATTGGCCTCGGTCCGACTCAGGTCCTGGCCCCGCTGGATCTTCCTGCGGAGGGTGGCGATGAGCTCCTGCGGATCGTACTGGACATACCTGAGGACGTCGGAGACCGTATCCCCCTCCACCACCTCCGCCACCTCGTAGCCCCGGGCGTCCTCGTCGTCCAGGTGGATGTGCACGGCGTTCGTGTCGCCAAACAGGTTATGGAGGTCGCCAAGGATCTCCTGGTAGGCTCCCACCAGGAAGATGCCCAGGATGTAGTCGTCCCCGTGGCGGAACGGGTGCAGCGACAGGCTGCGGGCGGGCTCGTTCCAGTCGATGAACCTGTCGATCTTCCCGTCGGAATCGCAGGTCACGTCCTGGAGCGTGCCCTTCCGGACGGGCTCCTCGTCCAGCCGATGCACCGGCACGATGGGGAAGAGCTGGTCGATGGCCCACGAATCGGGCAGAGACTGGAAGAGGGAGAAGTTGCAGAAGTAGCGGTCCACCAGGATCGCCTCCACCTCGGGGAGGAGGTCGTCGAACTCCTCCGGTTCCTTGCGGGCCAGCTCGGCGACCCGCCTCACTGCCACCAGGTAGATCCGCTCCCCCAGGGCCCGGGCCTCCAGCCCCAGGACCTCGGTGTTGTAGTGGGTCCGAAGCTGGCTCCTGTGCCAGGACGCGTCGTGATAGGCCTCCCGGATGAAGCCCGTGGACGGGTCTTCCGCCGCCAGGCCCCGATACGTCGCCCAGAGGTCCTTCAGGATGGGATGGGCGTCCTCGGGGATGGAGTCCGGGGCCTCCACCACCTGGGTCTCCAGGTCGATGACCCGGACCAGGAGCATGGCGTGGTGGGCCGTGAGGGCCCGCCCGGACTCGGTGATGATGTGGGGCATGGGGAGCTCGTGGTGCCTGCAGGCCTGGGCCAGGGCGAAGACCACGTCGTTGGCATACTCCTGCACCGAGTAGTTCACGCTGGCCGGACCAGTGGACCTCGACCCGTCATAGTCCACCCCCAGCCCGCCCCCCACGTCCACGTGGGTGACCTCGATCCCCATGGTCCGAAGCTCCACGTAGTACCGGGCCACCTCGGTCATGGCCTGCTTGATGTTCCGGACGTCGGGGATCTGGGACCCCAGGTGGAAGTGGATCATCCGGAAGACCTCCATCCGGTCCTTGGCCCGGAGCTTCTCCACCACCCGCATGAGCTCCATGGCGGAAAGACCGAACTTGCTCTTGTCCCCCGCCGTCTCGGACCAGCGACCCGCCCCGGCACTGGTGAGCTTGATCCGAACGCCCATGGACGGGACGACCCCCATCTCCGAGGCCACCTCCAGGAGGAGGTCCACCTCGGCGATCTTCTCGATCACGATCATGACCTCGTGGCCCAGCCGCTGGGCCACCAGGGCCAGACGCATGTACTCCCGGTCCTTGTAGCCGTTGCAGACGATCATGTGGTCGTTCCGGGGGGTGAGGGCCAGCACCGCGTGGAGCTCGGGCTTCGAGCCCACCTCCAGGCCCACCCCGTGCTCCTCCCCGAAGGCCACCAGCTCGTCCAGTACGTGGCGCTGCTGGTTCACCTTGATGGGGTAGACCGGGGTGTAGCCCCCGTCGAACCCGTACTCGTCCATGGCCTGGCCGAACTTCTCCGAGAGCATCTCGATGCGGGTCCGGAGGATGTCCGGAAATCGGAGGAGGAGGGGAAGGGCCACCCCCTGCTCCTCCAGGTCGGTGGCGATCTCGTGGAGTCCAAGGCCCCGGGCCGGATCCCGGGTGGGGTGCACCGTGAGGCGCCCCCGATCGTCGATGTCGAAGTAGCCGACGCCCCAGCCTTCCAGGTTGTAGTGCTCGCGGGCGGAGTCGAGGGACCAGGGGGAGTCGTCCATGGGGCAGGGGGCCAAAGGGGGTGGGTGGGGTCGAGACGGGCCGGGGGGCCCTGGGGGCCGAAGAACTCAAAGTTCATGGGCGGCCCGCCCATCCACAACCCGCTTCCCCACGCCGTGTGCCGCCCCACCGCCCCGAAGCCACTCTGCATGGAGCCGTCCCGAAGCCTTCCCCGGGGGCGCCCCCGGGGCCTGTCCCTCCGGGGGCCGCATGGATATCCTTTTCGGGATGACGAATTCCTCAGCCCCCCTCCACGAACGGATCTCGAACTGGCTCCGGGACCGGATCGAGTCCGGCGAACTGGCCCCCGAGGAGCGTCTCCCCTCGGAGAACCAGCTCTGCCGCCAGTTCGAGGTGAGCCGCGTCACCGTGCGCCGCGCCCTCCAGACCCTGGAGTCCGAAGGGGCCATCGTGCGCCGCCAGGGCATCGGCTCCTTCGTGGCGGACCGCCGGGTCCGCCAGGGGCTCGTCCGTCTCACGGACTTCCACCAGGACATGGCTCGGGCAGGGCTGGAGGCCTCCTCGAAGATCCTCCACAGGGCCATGGAGCCCGCCACCCCCGTGGTGGCCGCCCGCCTGGCCACCTCCGAGGGACAGCCCGTCCTGCGCCTGGACCGCCTCCGCCTGGCAGACGACGAGCCGGTGGCCCTGGACCGGACCTGGCTGCCGGCCTGGTACGCCCAGCTCCTGGACGGGCACGACCTTGCGAACCGGACGCTCTACGGGATCCTGGAGGACGAGTACGGGATCCCGATCCTCTCGGGGACCTACCGGATCACCGCCGACGTGGTGGACCCCGCAGGATGCCGAGCCCTGGGGATCCGCTCCGGGGAGCCCCTCCTCGTCATCGAGCGGACCAGCCGGACCACCGCCGAGAAACCCGTCTATTTCCAGCGCCGCTACTACCGCCGGGACCGGATGGCCTACGAGCTGGAGCTGGCCCGGGACCCCGACGCCATGGGCAGGGACGGCTCCTCCTCCGGGGAGGAGGGGATGCCCCTCCGGGAGTTCGAGGCCGTCCTCCTCTCCTCCCCCCCCTCCGTCTCGTCGGACCCCGGGGACCCGGCAGACCCACCAGGCCCGGACCCCGACCGGGACTGAGCCCAGCCGGCGTCGCCGCCATCGTCGTCGCCGCCGGCATCATCGGCCCGGGCAGCGTCGGCGGCGTGGGCCACGGTGAGGTGCCGGGCCGCCGGCCCCATCCGCTCCGCGATCCCTGCCCGCACCAGGACGTCCATCACCGGGCCCTTCACTGCGGCGAGGCGCAGGGTGACCCCCCGGTCCCGCATCTCCCGGAGGAGGTCCAGGAGGGTGTGAGCCGAGGTGGAGTCCATCCCGTTCACCGCGCTGAAGTCCAGGACCAGGGTGTGGACCCCGTCGGTTCCCGCCTCCCCCTCCACCAGGTCCTGTATCCGGCTCCGTACCGCCTCGCTGTTGGCGAAGGTGAGGGCTGCGTCGGGACGGAGCACCACCACGCCGGGCTCGCAGATGGCCTCGGGGTGCCGCTCCACGTTCCGGTAGCTGTCCGTGCCGGGGAGCCGGCCGCACACCGCCATGTGGGGCCGGGCGCTCTGCTGCACCAGGGCCAGGAGAGACGCGACGATCCCCGTAATGATCCCCGCCTCGATGCCCAGCACCAGGGTGGCCAGGAAGGTGAGGGCCAGGAGGCCGAAGTCCCGCCTGTCCGTGCGCCAGAGGTGCCGCGCCCCCCGCCAATCCACCAGCCCGGCCACCGCCACCAGGACGATGGCCGCCAGCACCGCGCTGGGGAGTGGACGGAACAGCCCGGTAAGGAAGAGGAGGACGAGCCCCACCACCCCGGCGGCCACCAGGCTCGAGACCGTGCTCCGGGACCCGGCCTGGTCGTTCACCGCCGTCCGGGAGAACCCGCCGGTAGTGGGGAAGGCCTGGAAGAAGGACCCCACCGCATTGGCCATCCCCAGGGCCACCAACTCCCGGTCGGGCCGCACCCGGTACCTGTGGCGCATGGCGTAGACCTTGGCCACCGCGATGGACTCCATGAAGCCGACCAGGGAAATGGTGAGTGCTGCCGGCAGGAGGGCCCAGGCCGCTGCAGGGTCCAGGGGGGGGAGACCGGGCATGGGGAGTCCGCCGGGCACCTGTCCCACCACGGCCACGCCCCGCCCCTCCAGCCCGGCCAGGACGCTGGCCCCGATGGCCAGTGCCACCACGGCCAGGGCACCGGGGAAGGCCCGCTTCCACCTCCGGAGCCCGACCAGGAGGAGGATGGCCACCGCCCCCGTGAGGAAGGTCACGGGGTGGATCTCGCCCAGCTGCCCCGCCAGCGCGGCCAACACCTCCGGCAGGGGTGCCGACCCGGGCACGTCCACCCCCAGGAGGTGGCGGAGCTGGGTGGCCCCGATGACCAGGGCCGCCGCACTGGTGAACCCGGCCAGCACAGGGTGGGCAAGGAAGTTGGTAAGGAACCCGAACCGAAGGAGCCCCATGCCCAGCTGGATCGCCCCCGTCATGAGGGCCAGGAGGAAGGTGAGCTCCACGTAACGGGCCGGGTCGCCATCGGCCAGAGGCCCCACCCCGGCGGCCACCAGGAGGGAGATGATGGCCACCGGCCCCACCGCCAGCTGCCGGGAACTCCCGGCCAGCGCATAGACCAGGAGGGGGACAAGGGAGGCGTAGAGCCCGTAGACCGGGGGCACCCCGGCAATGAGGGCGTAGGCCATCCCCTGGGGGACGAGCATGACCCCGACGGTGACCCCCGCGCCCACGTCGGCGCGGAGGTCGGTCCCGTCGTAGCCCGCCGGGCGAGCCCCGGGGAAGGGGACGGCCATCGGTCAGGCGCCGCCGGCCGCCGGAGCCGCCTGGGCCCGCCCCTGATCTCCGGCTGCCTCGGGGGCACCGTCAGGCGACCCCTCCTGCTCTCCGGTCGCCACCTCTCCGCCGGCCTCCCGGTAGCGGGCAAAGGCGTCGTTCACGAACCGGACTTCGAGCCCCTGCCCGGCCAGGAAGGACGATGCTGCCGCGGCCCGTCCGCCCGTGCCGCAGTGCACCCACAGGGGTCCGCTCTCGGGGAGGCGCTCCTCCTGGTAGGACGGGAGCCGGGTGTAACTGGCGCTGATGGCCCCCGGGATGTGCCCCCCGTCGAACTCGGAGCGGAAGCGCACGTCCACCACCTTCAGCGCCTCCCCTGCCTCCCGCCGCCGGCGGAGCTCGTCGAAGTCGGTTTCCGGGATGGAGGCCACCTGGCCACCGGCCTCCACATGGGCCTCCAGGGTCTCGGGGGTGAGGAAGGCGGGGATCCGATCGAAACCGATACGGACCAGGTCGCGCACTGCCTCCTCCACCCGCCCGGGCTCCACCACCAGGATGAGGGGTGTGGTCTCGTCGGCCACCAGCGAACCCACGGCCGCATTGAAGCTCCGGTTCAGAGGCGCCGACAGGCTCCCCGGGAGATGGGCGGCCATGAAGGCGGACCGGTCCGCCCGGGTGTCCACCACCAGGGGCTCGGGCCCGTCTCCGCCCCCGCCCTCCAGCGCCGCAGCCACCTCATCCGGCGACAGCTCCCGGGGCCGGGGCAGCTCGCCCAGGAGGGGCACTCCCTTGTTGTTGTCCCGCTTCATCCGGGCGAAGTAGGTCTGGGGCTCGGGCTGGCCGTCCAGGATCGCACCCACGAAGGCGTCCTCCCCCCCGTCGGCGGCGGCCAGGGAGGCGTTGTAGCGCTTCTCGTAGCCCACCGTGGTCTGGGGCACGGCACCCAGCGCCTTTCCGCAGGTGGACCCGGCACCGTGGGCCGGCCACACCTGCAGGTGGTCCTCCAGCTCGGTGAAGCGCGAAAGGGACTGGAAGAGCTCCCTGGCGGACGGTTCCTGCACCCCGTGGAGCCCGGCGGCCTGCTCCAGGAGGTCGGGCCGTCCCAGGTCCCCCACGAAGACGAAGTCACCGGTGAACACGCCCATGGGAGTGGAGGCACCGCCCCCTCGGTCCGTCACCGCGAAGGTCAGGTGCTCCGGGGTGTGCCCGGGGGTGTGGAGGGCCCGCACCTCGATGCCCCCCACGCTGAAGGTGTCGCCGTCCTTCAGGAAGACCACACCCTCCCCTGCATCCCGGGCCCAGTCGCTGGCCCAGTCGGGCCCACCCTCGTCGGAGAGGTACACCTTCGTCCCGTGGCGCTCCAGGAACTCCCGGGCCCCCGAGAGGAAGTCGGCGTGGATGTGGGTCTCTGCCACCGCCACGATCTCGAGCCCCTCGGCCCGGGCGGCGTCCACGTACTGGTCGATGTCCCGCTCCGGGTCCACCAGGAGGGCCTCGCCGGAGCGCTGGCACCCAACCAGGTAGGCGTACTGGGCGAGCTTGGGGTCGAAGAATTGACGGAAGAGCATGGGAACCTCCAGTTGTAGTCACATGTCATAACAACCTGTACCGACATGTAATATACAGCGCGCAGCCGGGAACGAAACCCCCTCCCCCGGGTTCTGCCCCGACATGAACAGACGACACTTCCTCCGCACGCTGGGCATGAGCTCCGGCGCCCTCCTCGTCCTGGGCCCCCTGGCGGCCTGCCGCCCCGATGACGAGGCCTTCGCCCGGGACTTCATCCAGCCCCGGCACTACTGGCGCGACAAGGTCTCCGAGGAGCGCTGGCACATCCTCTTCGAGGAGGGCACGGAGCGGGCCTTTTCGAGCCCCCTGGACCGGGAGACCCGCCCGGGCACCTACATCTGCGCCGCCTGTCACTTCCCCCTCTTCGGCTCCGACACCAAGTACGACTCCGGCACGGGCTGGCCCTCCTTCTGGGCCCCCATGGACGAGGACCGGGTGGGCACGAAGGCGGACTACAAGCTCATCCTCCCCCGCACCGAGTACCACTGCGCGCGCTGCGGCGGGCACCAGGGCCACGTCTTCGAGGACGGCCCGGAGCCCACGGGGGAGCGCTGGTGCAACAACGGGCTTGCCCTCCACTTCATCCCCGAGGGAGAGCCCCTCCCCGAGCTTCGCGGAGAACCGTCGTGAGGCGCCTCTTCCGGTCGCCGGCGGTTTGGGGAGAGGGCCGTCCGGGCCCCGCTGCCCCACCGGCCCTCGTCCTCCTCCTGCTGCTCCCGGCCCTCGTATCGGGGTGCATCGGGCAGTCGGGGGCGCAGGACGCACAGGAGGACCGGGTACGGGCAGCGGTGCAGGAAGGCATCCCCCTGGACACCGCCCTCCTTGCCGGGGGCTGCTTCTGGTGCATGGAGCCCCCCTTCGACGAGCTGGACGGGGTCCTCTCCACCACCTCGGGGTTCACCGGGGGCCCGGAGGAGGCGCCCACGTACCAGGAGGTGGTGCGGGGCGAGACGGGGCACACGGAGGCGGTGCAGGTGATCTGGGATCCGGCGCGGATCTCGTACGCCGAGCTCCTGGCGGTCTTCTGGCCCAATGTGGACCCGGTGGACGGGGGTGGGCAGTTCTGCGACCGGGGGCCCATGTACCGGCCGGGGATCTTTCCGAAGGGAGACGAGCAGCAGGCCCTGGCCCTGGCGTCCCGGGATGCGCTGGCGACTTCCGGGGTACTGGAGGGCCAGGTGGCGGTGGAGGTCACGGAGGCCACCGCGTTCTGGCCGGCCGAGGAGTACCACCAGGCCTACTACCTGAAGAATCCCGTGCGCTATCGGGCGTACCGGACGAGCTGCCGGCGCGACGCACGGCTGGACGAGGTGTGGGGCTCGGAGCGGGCCGTGCCCCCGGCAGTGCTCGAGGCGCTGGGGCTTCAGGACTCCAGCGAGCGGTAGCGCTCCACGAAGCGACCGTCGATGCGGTCCTTGAGCCAGCGGGCCCAGCGGGTGTGGAGGCAGAGGCCGCGCCAGCGGAGGAGGGCCCGGCCGTCGGAGGTGTCCAGGAGGGCCAGGAAGGTGGGGTCGGGCTCGAAGTGCCGGGGCGGGGCGCCGCGGCTCCCGGCCTTTCCCGCACTCGCGCCGTCGCTCTCGGCCCCCCCGGCCTCGCCGGCCTTGCCGGAGCCGTCGTCCGCATCGCCCGCGCCCTCGAGGTGGGCCCGGAGGTTCGCCGCCAGGACGGGGCCCTGCCGTACGGGCTGTACGCCGGCCTTGGGGAGGGGCGGATGACCGGCCACCGAAATGCAGTCCCCGCCGCCCCACACCGGGGCACCATCCGTTGCCCGGAGTGTGGTGTCCACCTCCAGGTAGCCGTCGTCGTCCAGGGGCAGCTCCGAGGCGGCCAGGAGTGGCGGCGGCGCAGCGCCGGTGAGCCAGACCGCAAGGAGGCCGGGCTCCCGGACGGGGCCGGCACGGGGTGCGGATTGGAGGCCCCCCACGTCCCGCTCCACCACCACTGCGTGGGGCTCCACCTCCACCACCCGGATCCCCGTCTCCACCTCCACCCCTCGGCGGCGGAGGATGTCCATGGCCCGGCGTCGGGCCTTCGGGCGCCAGCCCGGGAGGATGTGGGGGCCTGCCTCCAGGATCCGGACCGCCGGGCTCCGCCCCAACTCCGTGATCCTGGCGTGGAGGGCCAGGGCCACTTCCACGCCGGCGGCCCCCCCGCCCACCACCACGGCGGGGACCTCCGTGTCCCGGGGGCGGTCCCGGGTGACGGTGTCCAGGCGCTCCCGGAGCTCTCTGGCCCGGGCCATGGGGCGGACTGCCAGGGCGTGCTCCGCCACGCCTGGGAGGCGCGCACCCCTGGGGACGGAGCCCACGTCCAGGGAGAGGGCGGCGGCCCGGAGGGGATCGTCGGGCTCGCCCTCCAGGTGGACGAGGTAGCCTGATCCCGGCGCCCGGCAAATGGCGGCAGCACGGGCCTCCACGAACTCCACCCCGGCTGCCCGGGCCAGAGCGGCCAGGTCGAACTGGAGTTCCCGGGGCTCCAGCTCCCCCCTGAGGTGGGCCGGGACCCGACCCGAGTACCAGTGGTGCCGGTCTTCCGAGACCAGGACGACTTCCCCCGGCGGACGGGGCGATTCCACAAGGGAGGCCAGAACGGCCAGGTGGGCGTGGCCGCCCCCCACCAGGACGAGGCGATGCACGGCGCGCCTCAGAAGCGCCGGAGGAAGCCCAGCACCCGGGCCATGATCCCCCGGGTGCGGGGGGTGAGGGCATCCCGGCGCTTGAGGTCTGCCAGCTTCCTCAGCACCTCGGCCCGGGTGGGGTAGGGGTACACGGCGTTCCCGAAGGCCGAGAGGCCCATCCCCTCGTTCATGGCCACCGACAGGGGGGCGATGAGGTCGCCGGCGCCGGCGCCCACGATGGTGGCCCCCAGGATCGTGTCCGTCCCCGCCTTCAGGTGAACCCGGGCGAACCCTTCCACCGCCCCTTCGGTGATGGCCCGGTCCACGTCCTCGAAGGAGAGGGTGAGGGTGCGGACGTCCTCGCCCCGGGCCGCCACCTCGTGGGGTTCGATCCCCACATGGGCCACCTCTGGGTCCGTGTACGTGCACCGGGGGATGACGAGCTTCGAACGCCGACCCCGTCCGAAGAAGAGGGCGTTGGGCACCGCGATGCGGGCCTCGGCGTCGGCGGCATGGGTGAAGCGGGGGCCGGGGACCACGTCTCCCACCGCCCAGATCCGGCGGTTCGTGGTCCGGAGCCGGTCGTCCACCTTCACCCCCGACCGGTCGGCCTCCACCCCGGCAGCCTCGAGTCCCAGGCCCTCCGTATTGGGGACCCGGCCCGCGGCCACCAGGAGGGCATCGGCCTCCAGCGCCTCCCCCGACCCCACCGTGGCCCGGACCCCCGAGCCGTCCGAGTCCCTGGACTCCACCCCGGCTACGGCAGCACCGGTTCTGACCTCCACCCCGTCGACCTCGAGGGACGCCTGGACCAGGGGTGCCGCGTCCGGATCGTCCCGACCCATGATACGATCCCCGGCCTCCAGGAGGACGACCCGGCTCCCCAGGCGGGCGAAGGCCTGGGCAAGCTCGCACCCGATGGCCCCGGCCCCCAGGACCAGGAGGGTCTCGGGCCGGGACTCCAGCCAGAAGATGCTCTCGCTGGTCAGCACGTCGGGGGTGGTGTCCAGCCCGGGCACAGGGGGGAGGAAGGGGCGTCCCCCCGTTGCGATGATGGCTCGCCGGAACTCCAGGGTCCGGGTCGACCCGTCGTCGCCCTCCACTTCCAGGCGGTCCGGCCCGGTGAATCGACCGCTCCCCAGGAAGACATCGCTGCCGAGTTCCGTGAAACGTGCCGCGCTGTCTGCCGGGCTGATGTCGGCCCGGATCCGCCGCATTCGCTCCATGACGGCGGCGAAGTCGCCGTCACCGGAGGCCTCGGGACCATGAAAGGCCTCGCGGGCCCTCCGGGCTCCGGCCCAGGCGCTGGCGCTCCGGAGGACCGCCTTGGAGGGAACACACCCGCTGTTCAGGCAGTCCCCGCCCAGCAGACCCCGTTCCACCAGCGCCACCCGGCCGCCCACTGCCGCCCCGATGGCCGAGGAGACCAGGCCACCCGAGCCCCCGCCCACCACCACCAGGTCGTAGCGGGAGGCCGGCTCGGGGTTCGTCCAGCCCGGGGGATGCACTTCCGAAAGGAGGCGGAGGTTGTGGTCGTCCAGGGGACGGACCAGGGACTCGGTCGGCGTGTCGGTGATCATGTGGAGGCCTCCCGGGCCAGGGCGCGACGGGCGATGCGGGTGACGAGGACGGTGACGGCCACGGTGGCCAGGAGCCCGAGGACCAGGACAACCCAGTACCCCCATCCCCGCTCCACGGCCTCCCCGGCGGCGGCGGTGGCGATGTCGCCGGCCACCCGCCCCGAGTAGACGTAGAGGAGGGTGCCCGGGAGCATCCCCAGGGCCCCGATGACGTAGTCCCTCAGGCGGACGTCGGTGAGCCCCAGGGCGTAGTTCAACAGGTTGTAGGGCATCACGGGGGTGAGGCGGAGCAGGGTGACGATCTTCAGTCCCTCCCGTCCGATGGCCCGGTCGATGGCCGAGAACCGGGGGTCCTCCGACACCTTTGCCCGGATCCGGTCCCGCGCCAGGTGACGTCCCACCAGGAAGGCGGCAGTGGAGCCCAGGACGGCGCCGGCAAACACGTACAGCACCCCCTGGGTGATCCCGAAGACCGCGCCTGCCGCCAGTGTGAGGATGGACCCGGGGATGAAGGCCACCGTGGCCACGGCATACCCGGCGATGAAGACGATGGGTGCCAGGGCCCCCAGGCCGTCCACCCAGAGGGCGAAGGCCTCGATGTACTGGCCGGCAAAGCGTCCGAGGACGATGAGGCCCACCAGGGCGAGGAGCCCCAGGACCACGAGGCGGACACGGCTGGAACCACCGGTGCTTCGGGGTGCACCGCCGGGCACTGCATCCTCTCCGGTGGCCACGTCCCGGGGCGCCGGGCCAGCGGGCAGGGTGTCGCCGGGAGTGGGGTCACTGTGTCGGGAGGGAGACGGGGAGGACATTCGCAGGCCTGCCGGAGAGGGAGGAAGGGAGTCGCGAAACGGCTTCGGGGACGCGTGCCGGCGATGGCGGGACGACGGCCGCGGCACCAACGGGGGAACTCCCGACACCCGTTCGGCGTTCCCAACGGTGGGAGGGCTCCGTTCCTCCCGACACAAAATGAGCGTACCTCCGACCCTGCGTCCAATGTCCACACGACACGCACCACCCCGCCCCCGGCCCGCCGGACCCTGCCGGGGCCGGAATCGCCTCCTCGACCTCCTACCCCTGAGCCTCCTCGTCCTGGTGGGATCCACCTCGTGTGTGGACGGGAAGGAGGCATCCGCCGACCAGGAGCAGGGCATCGCACCCGCCGCCCGGGCAGTGGAGCGGGACGCCCGGGGACTCCCCGACCCCGAGGCCCTGACCCGGGTCCTGCAGCCGGTGGTGGAGGGTGCTCTGGTGGACTACCAGCAACTGCAGGACAACCGAAGCGGGCTGGACGCCTGGATCCGCGCCCAGGCCGAGACGGATCCGACGGACCTGGCGGCCGCGCCGGAATCCCACCAGCTGGCATTCTGGATCAACGCCTACAACAGCTGCATGCTCCACCTCGTCATCGAGAACTACCCCATCGAGCCCGGCGGCACCGGGCTTTTCGGGCGTATCGTGAACCGGGTGGCCGATCGGCCCGACAACTCCGTCTGGCAGATCCGGGACGTCTTCGGACGAGACCACTGTCCGGTGGCAGGCTCGGACCGGTCCCAGGACGAGATCGAACACGAAATCATTCGGCCCGAGTTCGGGGAGCCCCGGATCCACTTCGCCGTGAACTGCGCCGCCCGGAGCTGCCCCGTGCTGTCGCCGGAGGCCTACGACGGGGACCGCCTGGAGGAGCAGCTGGAGCGGGCTGTGGAGGTGTTCATGGGAAACCCCGACCACTTCCGGGTGGAGAATGGGGATCGCCCGGTCCTGCGCCTGAACAAGGTCCTGGACTGGTACTCGGAGGACTTCGGCGGCGAGGAGGGCCTCCCCCCCTTCTTCGCGTCCCGTGCGGAGGGCGAGACCCGGGAGCGGCTCACCTCACCCCGGATCTCGGTGGAGTTCTTCGAGTATGACTGGATACTGAACGACACGGCTGTCCACGACCTCTGACCCGCCTTCCCGGCCCGGAGCCCATGCTCGACTCCCGATCCCGCCGCACCCTGCCCCTTTCGATCCCGCTCCTCCTCCTGGGGCTCCTGGCCCTGGCCGGGTGCAACGAGCCCGGCAGTGACTCCGACAACGACCTGGACGAGATCCGCCTCGGCTCCATGGACTTCGAGGCGTTCGGCGGGACCGCCGTGTCCCGGTTCGAGCTGGAAGGCGTGGCCGTCATGCACCCACCAGAGACCGACGGGGCCGAGCCGGTGGTGGACGTGACCATGGAGGGCTCCGTGCAGGGGGTCACCGTGGGCTTCCGGCTCCGGGGGGCCCTGGACAGTGATCCGGGCCCCATGGTGCCCCAGACCCCCCACCCCCTGGAGGGGGACGCCACGCTGGAATCACTGGAGTCGTGGGCGAACGCGCAGCCCATCATCCAGTTCACCCCCGGGGCCCTCCACCTGAACCCCAGGTCCAACGAGGTCTTCGTTCCCTTCGGACAGACGGACCTCTTCCTCCTCCGGTACTGGCCCCCGGAGAACGGGGAAGGCGGGGGCGAGATCGCGCTGGGAGGCCTCTCCCAGTTCATCGGCATCGTCCCGGGGGAGTTCACGGACACAGGAGTCGCCCGGGAGACCGGCAACGTATTGGCATCGCAGTTCGTCCTCCGGGTTCCCATGACCTGTGCTGAGCTGGCCTGCTGACCCGGTCACACGACATGCGACCGAACCTCACGGTCCTCTGCACCCAGTGGGGAAGCAAGTACGACGCCTCCTACGTGAACCGCCTGCAGGCCATGGTGGGGCGGCACCTCCACCAGCCCCACCGTTTCGTCTGTCTCACCGAGGACCCCGAAGGGCTGAAGCCGGAAGTGGAGGCCCTCCCCTTCCCGGACACCGGTGTGGCGGCGCTGGACCGGAAGGCCGCCTGGACCCGAGAGCACGGATGGCTCAAGACCTCCGTCCTGGCCGCCCCGCTCCACGACATCACCGGGACGGTCCTCTGCCTGGACCTGGACATCGTCATCGTGGACGCACTGGACCCGTTCCTGGAGGTTTCCGGCGAGTTCGTGGCCATCCGGGAGTGGGACAAGTCCGACGGCACGGGGAACACCTCCGTCTTCCGTTTCCGGGCCGGGGCTCACGACGACCTCCTGGATCCCCTCCGATCGGACCCGGTCCAGGCCCGGGCCGGGGTGCGAAACGAGCAGGAGTACATCACCCTGCAGCTGGCCCGGCAGGGGCGGCTCTCCTACTGGCCCGGGGACTGGGTGCGAAGCTTCAAGCGACACTGCACCCGCCCCTTCCCCCTCTCCCTCTGGCAGCCCCCCCGGATTCCCCCGGGAACCCGAATCATCGCCTTCCACGGGCGACCCAATCCCCCCGATGCCATGGAGGGTCGGAGCGGGAGGTGGTATCGAAGGATCCGACCCACTCCCTGGATCCGGAAACACTGGCGCTGAGGCGGCTCCGGGCTACCTTGTCCCGATACCGACGCCCGAGACCAGGGCCCTGACGGGTCCGCCCCGGGCACCCTGCCGCCCCTGACTCCCGTCGGCGATGGTCCCCCAATTCCGCTTTTCCCGATTCTTGAGGGTCCTGGCCCCGCTCTTCCTCGTGGGTACCCTCGTCCAGGTCCCACCGTCCCAGCTGGCGGCTCAGGACGCTCCCGGTGATCCGGGGGCCATTACCGCACACGCCGACGCCCTGGCCTTCTGGCACGGGCTCTCCGCCACCTCCGACGACGTTCGGGTCCGGGAGTTCGGGACCAGCGCCGAGGGGCGCCCCCTCCTGGAGGTGGTGATCTCCCGGCCGGGGCTCTCCGACCCCTGGGAGGCCCACCACACGGGCCGTCCGGTGGTCCTGGTGAATGCCCTGGTCCACGGGGACGAGCCCGCCGGGAAGGAGGCCCTCATGTCCTTCGCGACCGAGCTGGTCCACGGCTCCCTGACGGACCTCCCCCGGGACGTGGTCTTCGTCCTCTCTCCCGAGCTGAACCCCGACGGGGGGGCCATGGGAAGCTGGGGCTCCAGGAACAGCCCCCGACAGAGGAACATCAACCGGGACTACCTCCGCCTGGACAGCCCCGAGACCCGGGCCTTCGTCCCGGAGGTGATCGCTGCCTGGCACCCCCACGTCATCATCGACCTCCACGAGCTGGTGGGTCCGCCCCGCATCTACGACTTCTATACCAGCGACCCACTGGACGTGGCGGGCCCCCGGGCGAACCGGGCCCTGGTCCGGAGAGGACTCGTCCCCGCCATCGTGGAGGCGCTGGAAGCCGAAGGCTACACCCACTTCCCGTACCACCGGGTCCCCGGGGGACTGGTGGACGACCCGTCCCGGGGGGTGTCTGCCGGGACGTACGGGGCCCGGGCACTCTCCTCGTACGGCGGGGCCCAGGCAGCCATGACCCTCCTCTTCGAAAGCATGCGCCCCCGGGATGCCCGGGAGGGGCTTGCCGACCGGGTCCGGCGCCACGAGGTGGCCCTGGAGGCCATGGCCCGGTGGGTGGCGGAGAACGCCGACGAAGTGGTCCGCACCGTGGGGGAGGAGCGCCGGGAACTGGTGGACCGGGGTGCGGTGATGGACCCGGCAGACTCCCTGGCCATCCGGGTGGAGGAGCTCCCGGGCCGGACCCTGCCCTACATGCTCCAGGTGGATGGAGACACGGTGCGCTTCGACGTGCCGGTCCTGGACAGTGCCCGCATCGAGCTGGGACGGGTGCGCCCGGTGGCCTACGTCCTGGAGCCCCACCGGGCCGAGGCGGCCCGGCACCTGGCCCTCCACGGGGTCCGGGTGGACCGCCTCCTGGCCCCGGCCCGGGTGCAGGGGGAAAGCTACCGGGTGACCTCGGTGGAGCGAGCACCCCGGGCAGCCGAGGGATGGGTGGCCCGGTCCATCCGTACCGAGACCGAGTTCGGGGAGCTGGAGCTCCCGGCAGGCTCGTGGCTCGTCCGGATGGACCAGAGCCGGGCCCGGGTCATTGGCCACCTCATGGAGCCCGAGGACACCAATTCCCTGGCCTCCATGGGATGGTTCACCACCGAGGAGCGGGTGGGCGCCCTCCTGCCCCTCCACCGCCTCCACGCCCTACCCGAGGTGGCCACGGAGACGGCCACGGCCACGGACCACCGGGGTGCGCCCCGCTGGACGGACATCGGACGGGCTGGTGGTGACGAGCTCGTCTCCCCGGAGGTGGCGGCCGCAGCCGGGGCCTCACCCCTTCGGGACACCCTCACGCCCCACGAGGACGTGGTGGGGGCCTTCCGGTCCATGGAGGCGGCCTCGCCGTGGGTGTCCATGAGGGAGATCGGGCGGAGCCGGGAGGACCGGCCCCTCCACCTGGTCACCCTGTCCCGGCCCGCCGTGAACTCCCCCGCCGAGGCCCACGCCTCGGGACGCCCCATCCTCTTCATCGGCGCCCAGGTGCATGGAGACGAGCCCGCAGGGAAGGAGGGGCTCCTCCGCTTCGCCCGAGACCTGGTGGAGGGCCCCCTGGAACCCCTCCTGGACGAGCTCGTGGTCCTCCTGGTTCCCCAGATGAACCCCGACGGCGCCGAGGCCGGGCGCTGGGGAACAAGAAGCAACCGGGCCAACTTCAACCTGAACCGGGACTACCTCAAGCTGGACAACCCCGAGAGCCGGGCCGTGGTGAACCAGGTCCTCCTCCCCTGGCGACCCCACGTGACCGTGGACGCCCACGAGCTGGGGGGCCCGCCCCGGGTCTACGACTTCTACACCTGGTTCCCCACCAACCCCCACGGCCCCCGGGCCACGGTGGAACTCGCCGGGGAGCGCCTCGTCCCGGCCATCGTGGACGCCCTGGAGGCAGATGGGCACTCCCACATCATCTACCACACCCCCGGAGGGCTGGTCGGACTCCCCGAAGACCCGGAGAGGGGGATCTCGGTGCCTGTGTACGGCCGGACCCTGAACGACTACGCAGCCAGCCAGGGGCTGGCCACCATCCTCTTCGAGAGCCTCCGGGCCGGCGATGCCCGAGTGGGCATCGAGGACCGTGCCGTCCGGCAGCACCTGGCCATGACGGCACTGGCCCGAAGGATGGCGGAGGAGCCCGAAATCGTCCTCACGGCCTTCCGGGAGGGCCGAGAGGAGATGATCCAGCGGGGGAGCATCCTGTCCGACGCGGATTCCATCGCCGTCCTCCGGGAGCCCGTGGCCAGCCGCCGCGTGGAGTACGAGGTGGCCACCCGGGAGCGCGTGGAGACCCCCGACGGAGTCCGCTGGGAGTGGACCGGTGAAACCACCACCGTGGAGACCCCGGTGTTCGACAGCGCCCGCACCGTCCTGGGCCGGGTCCGGCCCACCGGGTACCTCATCGAGCCACACCGGGGCGACCTGGTCCGCTTCCTCCTGGACCACGGCCTCGTGGTGGAGCGGGTCCAGGAGCCGGGTGCATGGGAGGTGGAGAGCTTCCGAGTGGACGAACTGGACCTCTCCTCCTCCGCCTACGAGGGCTACATCCCCCAGCGCTTCCGGACCTCGCCGGAGGCGGTCACCCTGCAGGTCCCGGCAGGGGCCTGGTTCGTCCGATCCGCCCAGCCGGGTGCTGCCCTCCTCTTCCACCTCATGGAACCGGAGGACGAGAACTCTGCCGCCATCATGGGGATGTTCCTGGACGAGGCGCGAACCGGGGGCACGCTCCCGGTGCACAGGGTCCTCCAGCGCTCGCCCTCCGCCCTGCTCCGGATCCTGGAGCCCGAGGAGGGGCGGTAGCATGAGAGGATCCGAGATCACCGCTCTCCTGGTCTCCTACAGCGAGGGAGACGACGAGGCCCTGAAGGAACTGCTCCCCCTCATCTACCAGGACCTGAAGCGGATCGCCCGGAACCACCTCCGCCTGGAGCGGGACGGACACACCCTCTGCACGACCGCCCTCGTGCACGAGTCGTACCTGAACATGGTGGACGGGGCTCACCTGGGAGTGCGGGATCGGGCCCACTTCTTCGCCGTTGCAAGCAGGGTGATGCGCAACATCCTGGTGGACCATGCCCGGGCCCGCTCGGCAGCCAAACGGGGGGGCGACCGGATCCGGGTCACCCTCACACCGCGCTCTGCCTCGGAGTCGCCGGAGGCGTCGCCGGAGATGATTGCCCTGGATGACGCGCTCCGCCGGCTGGGCTCCCGGGACCCCAGGGCCGAGCAGGTGGTCACGTGCAAGATCTTCGGTGGGATGACCACCCGGGAGACCGCCGAGGCCCTCCAGGTCTCCACCCGCACGGTGGAGAAGGACTGGATGGTGGCCCGGGCCTTCCTGCATCGCGAGCTGGAGGCCTGACGTCTTCGTGACCCCGGCCCCTGCACTTGAGGACAGACCATGACCGAACCGAACCGACCTGGAGAGGACGCCCCCGCCTCTCCGTCCTGGCCCGAGATCCGCCAGGGGTTCGAGGAACTCATGGAACGTCCCCCTGAGGACCGGGTGGAGCGCCTCCGGGAGATGGCCGGGAGCAACCCGCTGCTGGCCCGGGAAGTCGGTCGGCTCCTGGACCACCACGACCGGGCCGGGGGAGACGGGTTCGAGGAGGACCTGGCCTCCCTTCCCTCCCGACGGCTCCGGGAGGTCACTTACGAGGCCGAGGAGGAGGACGATGCCCAGCTTCTCTCCGGCGATGCCCGAGTAGGCCCCTACCGCCTGGTGGAGCGCATCGGCCGGGGGGGCAGCGGCACCGTGTATCGGGCCCGGCGGGTGGACGGGGCCTACGACTCCTGGGTGGCCATCAAGCTCCTCCGCAGGGGGCTGGACACGGAGGACCTCCTTGCCCGATTCCGGGCGGAGCGGCAGATCCTGGCAGCCCTGGCCCACCCCAACATCGCTCGACTGCTGGACGGGGGCGAGCTCCCCGACGGTCGGCCCTACCTGGTCATGGAGCACGTGGAGGGGGAGCGGATCGACGATCACTGCGCCCGGCACACCTGCGGGGTCCGGGAACGGCTCCAGCTCTTCCTGCAGGTCTGCGAAGCGGTCTCCCACGCACACCGCGAACTGGTCCTCCACCGGGACCTCAAGCCCTCCAACATCCTGGTGGACCCCGGCGGGACCGTGCACCTGCTGGACTTCGGGATCGCCAAGCTCATCGACCCGGACCAGACCCCCGACGCCTCCACCCAGACCCGGACGGGCATCCGACTCTTCACACCGGACTACGCTGCCCCCGAACAGCTCCAGGGCGAGCTGGCCGGTGTGTCCACCGACGTCCACCAGCTCGGGACCCTCCTGTGCCGCCTCCTCACCGGCCGGCTCCCTCACGACGTCGCACCGGATGCAGGCCTGCCGGAACTCCAGGAAGCGATCCTGGCCGGGCGGACCCGCCGCCCCTCGGAGCTGGCCCGTGAGGAGCGGAGACGCCGATCCGGAGAGGAGGCTCCCCGGATCGGGAACGGGGTGGCCGGAATGGAGGAGGGGGAGAAGGGATCGGACTCGGACGCCGAGCCCACACGCCTGGAACCGGTGGACCCCCGTGCCCTGCTGGGAGACCTGGATGTAATCGTGGACAAGGCGACCCGTCCGGAGCCGGGCGAACGCTACCGGAGCGTGGATGCCCTGGCGGCCGACGTCCGGGCCCACCTCACGGGCCACCCCATCCAGGCCTGTCCGCCCTCCCTCCCCTACCGCCTCCGGAAGCTGGCCCGGCGGAACCCCTCGGGGATCGCCGCCGGGATCCTGGGGGCCCTCCTCCTGGTGGTCCTTGTGACGGGCTCCACCCTCTGGGCCGTCCGCTCCCAGGCCCAGGCCGGCGAGCTCCAGCGGGAACGGGACCGGGCCGAGGCCGCGGCGGAGACGGCGGAGGAGGTCACGGAGTTCCTCCTGGACCTCTTCCGGGCATCGGGGAGCGCCAAAGCGGACACCCTGACGGC
Source organism: Gemmatimonadales bacterium (assembly GCA_007692505.1). Classification (GTDB taxonomy): domain Bacteria; phylum Gemmatimonadota; class Gemmatimonadetes; order Longimicrobiales; family Gaopeijiaceae; genus REBX01. Next base: position 19,311 of record REBX01000069.1, read on the forward strand.
CCGGACCCTCCTGGCCCGGGGTACGGAGCGCATTGACGAGACGCTGGGCGAACGCCCCCGCCTGCGCTCCACCCTCATGGGGACCATGGCCCGGGCCCATGCGTCCCTGGGCCTCGCCGAGCAGGCCCAGCCCCTGGCCCTGGCCCGCATCGAGGCCCTCCGGGCACTGGATTCCGATCCGGAGGACCTCGCAGATGCCCTCAACTTCGCCGGGGACCTCTTCCGGAACTCGGACCCCGACCGGGCCGAGGAACTCCTGAACGAGGCCGCCGAGCTCTGGATCGAACTCCAGGGTGTGGCAAACCCGGACTGGGCATCCGCCATGAACAACCTGGGGCTGGCGGCCCATACCCGGGGGGAGCTGGAGCGCGCCATGGACCACTTCCGGATGGCCGCCCATGTGCAGGAGCACCATCCGGAGGGTTCACCATACTCCAGGGCCATCAACCTCTCCAACCTGGCACGCTCCCAGCAGGCGGCCGGACAGCTGGAGGAAGCCCTGGAGAGCCTCGACGTGGCCGTGGAGCTGCTGGAGGCAGAGGGGGAGGGGGCAGCGGGCACCCTGGGGGTGACCCTGAACATCATGGGTGTCGTCCACCGCCACCTGGGGAACCTGGAGGAGGCCGAAGGGGCCTACCGGCGCTCCATCGAGGCCCGGAAGGCGGCGTCTGGGGAGCGGCACCTCACCGTGGCCAACAGCCTCTACAACCTGGGGGTCCTCCTCCGGGGAATGGAGCGCCACGAGGACGCCCTGGAGGCCCTCGAGGAAGCGGCGGGCATCCGGGCCCACGAACTGGGCGAGGACCACGCCGCCGTCATATCGGTCCGGGCGGAGATCGGGGTCCTGCACCACCAGCTCGGAAACCTGCAACTGGCAGAGGAGCTCCTCCGGCGGGCCTGGGAATTCCGGCAGGACAACCCGCCCCTGGAGACGTTTCGATTCCTCCGAACGGTCCAGTACGCCGGCGTGCTCCGGGATCTGGACCGGCCCGAGGAGGGAGAGGTGGTCCTCCGGGAGATCCTCCCCGAGGGGGTCACCCCCGACGAGCCCAACATGCGGGTGGCCAGCGTCTGGCACGAACTTGCCACCATGAAGCTGCGGCGAGGTGACCCCTGGGCGGCCATCTCCATCCTGGAGGGGGTCGTGGCGGTTCGGGAGGAGGGTGCGGGCCCGGACCACGAAATCACCAAGGACAGCCGACGCCTTCTGGAGGAGGCCCGGTCGCAGGTCGACGAAGAGCCGGAGCCTGCCGGGGCATGAAGGTCGGAACGCGGCCCGAAGGGTCAGGGCCAGGGGCGGCTCAGAACGCGGCGCGGAGGGTCAGGGCCAGCCGCCGGGGCTCCAGGATGTTGTTGTAGACGTTGGAGAACGCCGTCGTCTCGGGGCTGTTCCGGAGGGGGTAGGGGCGGTAGTCCACGAAGCTCCGATCCAGGAGGTTCTCCACCGTGGCGTTCACCGTGAGGCGCTCGTTCATCCTCCAGGAGGCACCCAGGTCCAGGAGGGTGTAGGCCTCGAAGTCCCCCAGGACCTCGGTGGCCCCCTGGGCACTCCCGCCCAGGTGGGGCTCGTGGAAGGAGTCGGGGCGGTGGCGGGAGCTCCGGTACTGTCCGCCCAGCCGCGCCTCCACCGCAGGCGTCACCTGCCAGGAGAGGCGGGCATTCAGCATGTGGGCCGGCACCCCGAAGAGGGGGTCGCCCTCCACCAGGCCGGCGGCGGCTCCGGTGGTCACCTCGCTGTGGATGAAGGTGTGGTCGGCACGGAAGGTCCAGCCCTCTGCGAGTTCACCCCGGACGCTGGACTCCACACCCTGCAGGAGGGCTTCGCCGACGTTCGCCGTCTCGCCCCCGGTGGCAGCCACCGGCCGCTCGATCCGGTCCGTGAGCTCGGTGCGGAAGGCCACCACGGAGCCGCTCAGGCGGGCACCGGGCCTCACATCGACTCCCGCCTCCCAGTTCGTGCTCAGCTCCGGCTTCAGGTCGGGGTTCCCGAAGAGCGGGTCCCGGCCGTTGTTCCCGAAGCCGATGATCCCGTCCTCGAGCTGCTCCAGGGAGGGCGTCCGGTAGCCCCGGGCCACCCCGCCCTTGAGGGCCCACGTCTCGGATGCCTCCCAGACCGCGTAGGCCCGGGGCGAGACCTGGCTGCCGAAGGTGGAGTGGTAGTCCAGTCGGGCCCCCCCCGTGAGGGCCAGGCGGTCCGTCGCTCGCCACTCGTTCTCGGCGAAGAGGCCGATCTGGTCGCTCTCGAAGGTCCGGTTCGGGATCCCGTCCGTCATCTGTGCGTCCAGGTACTGGCCGCCCACGCTCAGGGTGTGGTCTCCCAGGAGCGCCACGAAGCGGGTGTCCACGGTGACGGTGCGGGACTCCAGGGTCCGGGGGGTCCCACGCCGGCCCGATTCCTCGGTGGCGGCCCCCGAAGGGATGGTCCGCCCCGTGGTCTCGGTGGTATTCAGGGCCACGGAGGAGTCCCAGAGGCCCCGACCCAGGTCCCACCGGTGGGCCAGGTGGAGCTGCTCACGGTTGAAGCCCAGCTCCTGGTCGTAGCCCCGCAGTCGGTCGGGGAAGGCGGCACTCCCGGGCTCCGCCCCCATGTTGATCTGCCCCAGCTGGCCGAACTCGTTGTCGTAGGTCTGACGGGTGACATCGCCCCCCAGGCGCACCTCGTGGGCGTCCCCCGGGGTCCAGCCCAGCTCGACCCCCCCCCGTCCGGATGGAGCCCCGGGTGGGCAGCTGCCCCATGGTCCGCTGGCCGTCGATGCTCTCGTCCTGCCCCGGGAAGTCCACGCGGGTGGCCTGCCGCTCGAAGAACCGGCCCCGGGCCTCCAGGGTGAGGGTCCCGGGCAGCAGGGGCCCCTGGGCCCACAGCTCGCCGGACCCGTTGTTCCCGAAGTCCGAGTCGGACTGGACGATGGCGTCCAGGGCGAGCTCGCCCTGCCAGCTCTCCTGCGGACGCCGGGTGATGATGTTCACCACCCCGCCCAGCGCATCGGAGCCGTAAAGGGTGGACATGGGGCCCCGGATCACCTCGATGCGCTCGATGGAGGCCACGGGCGGGAAGAAGGCCGCACCTGCGTCGTTGAAGGCGTTGGGGGCCACCGTTCCGGGCACGTTCTGCCGACGCCCGTCGATGAGGACCAGGGTGTATTCGGAGGGGAGCCCCCGCAGGCTGATGGTCCGGTTCCCGGTCTTGTTGCTCCGGGCATCCGTCCCGTCGATGTCCACCCCGGGGAGGTCCCGGATGGCCTCCGAGAGGTTCCGGATGGGCCGGAGGGCCACCTCTTCCCTGGACAGCCGGGTGATGGTGGCCGGTGCCAGGCGGGCACGCTGCTCGAAGCCGGAGGCCGAAACCACCACCTCCTCGAGCTGGATGGCCCCGCCATTCAGGGTGTCCGTCACGACCTGCCCCAGGACGGGGATGGAGTCGGATCCGGCAGCGGAGACCGGAAGGGAGAGAGCGCAGATACCGCAGACGGCGAGGGCGGCCGCCAGTCGGGATCGGGAGGGGAGCATATGTGGAACTCGGGAAGAAGGAGCCCGGAAACGGTTGAGACTGATTCTCAAGCGCACCCCAAGGTGGAGGGGCCACCTGACCCTGTCAAGATCCGTTGGCAGGAGCACGGCTTCGTGGCGGGATCGTATCCGTCGGGAAACAACGGCCAGCCCCTGCTCCCCGGATGACCAGCTCCCCTCTCTTCGATAGGCCCGCTTGCCCCCGAACCGGAGGATGCCCTTATTCGGTACGGCGGGGGCGGCCCATGGCGCCCCCGGGTATCAGGGAGACGGCCCGGCGCAGATCGCTGCCCCGGGCCGCATCTCCCCCGACCAGCGACGGGAGGTCCGGTGGCAAGCGAGACGAAGAAGAAGGTGGTCCTGGCGTACAGCGGAGGCCTGGACACGGCGTGCATCCTCAAGACCCTCCTGCAGAAGGGCCACGAGGTCATTGCCTACGTGGCCGACGTGGGACAGCAGGAGGACTGGGACGACATTGCCCGACGGGCCCGTGAGACGGGGGCGAGCAAGGTCTACGTGGAGGACCTGAAGGAGGAGTTCGTCCGGGAGTTCATCTTCCCCGCCATTGCCGGCAACGCGATCTACGAGAACCGCTACCTCCTGGGAACGGCGCTGGCCCGCCCGCCCATCGCCCGCCGGCAGGTGGAGATCGCCACCCGCGAGGGTGCCGACGCGGTGGCCCACGGCGCCACGGGGAAGGGGAACGACCAGGTCCGCTTCGAGCTGGCCTACGCGGCCCTCCGGCCCCGGCTGGAGGTCATCGCCCCCTGGAAGGACCCGGAGTTCCTGGCCCGCTTCCAGGGGCGCCCCGACCTCCTGGCCTTCGCGAAGGAGAACCGGATCCCGGTGGAGGCCACCGCCGACAAGCCCTACTCCTCCGACGAGAACCTCATGCACCGCTCCTGGGAGGCCGGGCTCCTGGAGGACCCCGCCGTCCCGCCCCGTGAGGAGATGTTCACCCTCACCCGGTCCCTGGAGGACACCCCCGACACGCCGACCCGCATCGAGATCGAGTTCCGGGACGCCGTGCCCGTGGCGGTGCGGAACCTGGAGGACGGGCTGGAGCTCACGGACCCGGTGGACCTCTTCCAGTACCTGAACGACGAGGGCGGCCGCCACGGGATCGGACGGGTGGACATGGTGGAGAACCGCTACGTGGGCATCAAGTCCCGCGGGGTCTACGAGACGCCGGGAGGCACCGTCCTCCACCACGCGGTGCGGGACCTGGAGGGGATCGCCATGGACCGGGAGGTCCTCCGGCTCCGGGACATGCTCTCCCCCAACTTCAGCGAGCTCATCTACAACGGGTTCTGGTTCTCCCCCGAGATGGACTTCATCCAGGCCGCCTTCCGCCAGTCGGAAAAGCTCATCGACGGTCGGGTCCGCCTGGACCTCTTCCGGGGGCACGCCATCCCCCGGGGACGGGACTCCCACAGCTCGCTCTACGACCAGGAGCTCTCCTCCATGGACGTGGCCGGGGGTTACGACCAGAAGGACGCCGACGGGTTCATCCGCATCAACGCCCTCCGGCTGAGGGCACACCAGCTGATCCTCCGGCGCACCGGGGATCCCGCGGCCACCGAGAGTCCGGAAGGGTAGCCCGGAGAGCCCGACCCCCCGAGGCGCCCGCGACGCCATGACCCACAGAAGCAGAAACCGACTCCGGATTCGCATCCGGACCCCCGAACCGAACGGACCCCAGATGAACGACGTCATTCGCACCCTCTTCGACGAACTCGACCTCACCCCCGACCAGCCGGGCACCGCCACGGGCCAGGTGTTCATGGAGGACGACAGCGGGCCCGTCTTCGAGAGCCGGACCCCCATGGACGGCTCCGTGCTGGGGCGGGTGCGGGGGACGACCCGGGAGGAGTACGACCAGGTGGTGGACCAGTCGGTGGAGGCGTTCCGGAGCTGGCGGATGCTCCCGGCACCGGAGCGGGGCGAGATTGTGCGGCAGATCGGCCTCGAGCTCCGGCGCTTCAAGGCGCCCCTGGGGCGGCTGGTCAGCGCAGAGATGGGGAAGATCGAGCAGGAGGGGCTCGGCGAGGTACAGGAGATGATCGACATCTGCGACTTCGCCGTGGGCCAGTCCCGCATGCTCTACGGGAAGACCATGCACTCGGAGCGCCCCCGCCACCGGATGTACGAGCAGTGGCATCCGCTGGGGCCGGTGGGGGTGATCTCGGCGTTCAACTTCCCGGTGGCCGTGTACGCCTGGAACGCCATGGTGGCGGCGGTCTGCGGGGACACCGTGATCTGGAAGGGCTCGGAGAAGACGCCCTTCTGCAGCGTGGCCGTGCAGCGCATCGTGGCCCGGGTGCTGAAGGCCAACGACCTGCCCGAGGGGGTCTTCGGGCTGGTCACCGGGGGCCGCGAGGTGGGCGAGTGGCTCTCCCACGACGAGCGCCTCCCCCTGATCTCGGCCACGGGCTCCATCCCCATGGGTCGGAGGGTGGGCAAGGTGGTGGCAAAGCGCCTGGGGCGGACGATCCTGGAGCTGGGGGGGAACAACGCCATCATCGTGTCGCCCCACGCAGACCTGGAGATGGCGGCCAGGGCGGCGGTCTTCGGCGCCGTGGGGACGGCGGGCCAGCGGTGCACCTCCACCCGGCGCATGATCGTGCACGAGGACGTGTTCGATGCCTTCCGGGAGCGGCTCGTGGAGATGTACCGGGGGATCCGCATCGGGAATCCCCTGGAGGAGGGCACGCTGGTGGGTCCCCTCATCGACGAGGAGGCGGTGGAGGCCATGCAGGCGTCCCTGGCGGAGGTCCGCAAGCTGGGGGGCACGGTGGTCCACGGGGGCGAGCCCCTGGAGGACCGGGAGGGGTTCTACGTCCGGCCGGCCATCGTGGAGGCGGAGAACCACTGGGACGTGGTGCAGCGGGAGACCTTCGCGCCCATCCTCTACCTCATCCGCTACCGGGAGCTGGACCAGGCCATCGAGATCCAGAACGGGGTCCGGCAGGGGCTCAGCTCCAGCATCTTCTCGCTGAACATGCGGGAGGTGGAGACGTTCCTGAGCCACCGGGGGTCGGACTGCGGGATCGCGAATGTGAACATCGGGACCAGCGGGGCCGAGATCGGAGGCGCCTTCGGGGGCGAGAAGGAGACAGGCGGGGGCCGGGAGTCGGGCTCCGATGCCTGGAAGGCCTACATGCGACGCCAGACGAACACGATCAACTGGAGCGACGAGATGCCCCTGGCCCAGGGGATCGAGTTCGACGTCTGACGCCCCGCCCGCCTCAGCCCAGGATCTGGGTGAGGAAGACGGTGGAAAGCCCCAGGTAGATCGTCACCCCGGTGATGTCGGTGATGGTGGTGAGGAAGGGCCCGGTCATCATGGCCGGGTCCTTCCCGAACCGCTTGATGATGAAGGGCAGCGAGCCACCCACCACGCTGGCCACCAGCACATTCACCCCCAGGGCGAGGCCCGCCACCATCCCCAGCCAGGGGTTGGCCTCCAGGAACCAGGCCACGGCGGCGAAGAGCGATCCCAGCGCCGCCCCGTTCACCAGCCCCACCAGGACCTCCTTCCGGACGGCGCGCCAGATGTCCCGGACCCGGGCCTCGCCGAGCCCGATGCTCCGGATGGCCACCGAGAGGGCCTGGATCCCCACGTTGCCCCCCATGTCGGTGATCATGGGCAGGAAGGCGGCCAGGATGGCCACCTGGGCAATGGTGTTCTCGAAGGACGCGATGACGAACACCGCGCCCAGGTTCAGGAAGACGTTCGTCCCCATCCAGGGGAGCCGGCGCCGCACCGCCCCCATGGGCGGGGTGAAGAAGGACTCGTCGGGGGAGGCCTGCTGGGAGCGGGCGAACCCGGCAGCCAGCTCCTCCGCCAGGAGTTCGAAGGCGTCGTCCCGGGTGATTACCCCCACGAGCCGGTCGCCCTCCTCCAGCACGGGGAGAAGCTTGAGCCTCCGGTTCCTGAGGAGACGGGCCGCGTCCAGGGCGTCGTCGTCCGTCCGCACCGCCACCACGTCGGCGTTCATGATCCGGTCCAGGGTCTCGTCCCGCCCCGCCAGGAAGAGGTCCCGGATGGAGAGGACGCCCCGCACCTTCCCGTCTTCGTCCAGGACGTAGACGTAGTTGGACCGCTCCACCTCCGGGGGCGCGGCCCGGAGGGCGTCCACCACGTCCCGCACCTGGCGGCCCGCCGGGACCGAGAGGTAGGCCAGGCTCATGACGGCGCCGGCGGTCCCGGGCTCGTGGGACCCCAGCTCCCGGACCCTGGCGGCCCGCTCCGGCTCGAGGCCCGCCAGCATCTGCACCGCCCACTCCGGGTCCGTCCGGTTCCAGATCCACCAGATGTCGCCGGCGTACTCGGGCCGGACCCGGGAGAAGAGGCCGATGGCCTGCTCCGGGGCCAGGTCGTCCAGGAGGTCGGCGGCCACCGACGAGGGGAGGGCCCCCACGATCTCGCCCCCCCGGTCGTGGGGGAGCTGGACCAGGAAGGCCAGGACCTGGTCCCGGGGGGCTTCCGACAGGAGCTCGGCCACCCGACCGGCAGAGAGCCGGGTTGAGGCGTCCACCGCCTCGGAGATGCGGTCCTCCTCCAGCGCCTCCAGGAGGTCGACGCGGTGCTTCGCCAGGGTCTCGGGGAGGAGGAGCATGCGGGGTGGGGCTCCGGGTGACGGGGGGAAGGGGGGCGGGGAACGGGGGGTCGGTGCAGCAGCCCTCTTGGGTGAGGATCCGGATGGGCCCATACTCCCTCCATGACCCCTTCGTTCGCAAGCACGCAGGCGACGACCCCCTCCTGTCCGCTCTGCGGGGGCCCCCCGCCGGTCCCCCTGGTGGAGGCCCACGGCCGGCGCTACCTGGAGTGCCGGGACTGCGGCCTGGCCCTGGTGGCGCCGGGAGACCTGCCCACCGCCGGGGAGGAACGGGCCCGCTACGACACCCACCGGAACGACCCCGGGGACCCGGGTTACCGAGCTTTCCTGGCCCGCCTCGCCGACCCCCTGCAGGAGGTCCTGGCGCCCGGTGCGCGCGGGCTGGACTACGGGTCCGGGCCGGGGCCCACCCTGTCGGTGATGATGGCGGAACGGGGCTTTTCCATGGAGATATGGGACCCGTTCTACGCCCCGGACCCGGCCCCCCTGGCCCGCACCTGGGACTTCGTGACGTGCACGGAGACGGCGGAGCACTTCCACTGCCCCGGGGCCGAGTTCGACCGGCTGGGCAGACTCCTCGGGCCCGGGGGGACGCTGGCCCTCATGACATCCTGGTGGAGCCCCCCTCCCGGGGCGACCCGGGAGGAACGGGCCCGCCACCTGGCCCGCTGGCACTACATCCGGGATCCCACCCACGTGGCCCTCTACCGCCGCTCCACCCTGGACCGGGTGGCCCGGGACCGGGGCTGGGACGTCCGCCATCCCCGGCGGAACGTGAGCCTCTTCCGGATCCCCGGCTGAGGGCCGGCTCCCGGGCCAGGAGCCACCGGACGTCCACCGCGAAGGACCATGCCAGGAGCCCCAGGGCCACGGCGAGCCCCCCCACCGCCAGGGATGTGGGCACGATGGGTCCCACCGCCACCAGGAGGGCCACTCCTTGCACCACGCACACCGTCTTCCGCCTGGGGCTCTCCGGGAGGGGCTCGCGGAGCCGGGGCTCGAAGCGCGCAGCCAGCACGAAGAGGTAGCGCATCCCCCCCAGGAGTAGGACCCACGACGCCACCCATGGGCCCAGGGCTCCCCCCACCGGCCCCGACAGCCAGGCGATCCCCGACAGCGAGAGGAGGACGAAGGCATCGAGCTCCATGTCGAAGCGGGCTCCCAGGGCCGTCTCCGTTCCCGTGCTGCGGGCCACCCGTCCGTCCAGCCCGTCCAGAACCAGGATCATGGTTCCGGTCACCACCACCGCCCAGAGCACCGGCGTTGTCACGGCCTCCGGATGGAGGGCCAGCGCCGCCAGGGGAAGGGCGGGCACGGCCCGACCCAGGGTGATCCGGTTCGCCCACCCCAGCCCCGGCCCCGGGAAGCGGCGCGCACCCCTCCGCAGGAGCAGCCAGGCGAGCCCGCCGTGGAGGAGGATGGAGGTACCTGCCCATGACAGGGGGAATCCGGCCCACCCCACTCCCGCAGCCAGGAGGAGGAGGTGCGCACCCACCGACACAGCCAGGTCACCAGCGGGCGTGGCACCCCCGGGAGGGGAGGCGGGAGGAGCAAGGGAGGTCATGTGGTCCAGAACCCTCCAAGCCGGCCGTGGATCCCCTCACCTGCTGGGGCGTACTCGGGCCCATGTCCAGCCCCCTGCCCGCCGCCGACCGCACGCACAGCCGCCAGTTCTGGGTGGAGGAGCCCGGCGTGGGCCGCATCCGCTCCGTGCCCCTCCCGCCTCCGGCTCCCGGGCAGGTCACGGTACGGACCCTGTACTCTGCCGTGAGCCGCGGCTCCGAAACCCTGGTCTTCCGGGGCGAGGTTCCGCCCTCCCAGCACCGGATCATGCGGGCCCCCTTCCAGGAGGGCGAGTTCCCGGGCCCCGTGTGCTACGGCTACCAGAACGTCGGTGTGGTGGAAGCCGTCCACGAGGGCGCCGACCCCAGCCTGGCAGGCACCACCGTCTTCAGCCTGAGCCCCCACCGGGACCGCTTCCACATCGCGGCCAGCGCCGTCCACCCCCTTCCCGAGGGCCTGCCCCCCCGCCGGGCCACCCTGGCCGCCAATGCCGAAACAGCGCTGAATGCACTGTGGGATGGCTCGCCGGGCCCCGCAGACTCCATCGTGGTGGTGGGAGGCGGCGTGGTGGGCCTCCTTGTGGCCCGCTTCTGTGGGGGCATCCCGGGGACCACGGTGCAGGTGGTGGATCCCCACGGGGCACGCAGGGCAGCGGTGCACGAGCTGGGCTGCACCTGGTCCGCCGGGCTCCCCGGCGCCCTGGAGGCCGCCGCAGACCTGGTCTTCCATGCCAGCGGCCACCCCGACGGCCTCCGCACTGCCCTCCGGGCTGCAGGCCCCGACGCCACCGTGGTGGAGCTCAGCTGGTACGGGAGCGGGGACGTGGCCGTGCCCCTGGGGGGCGGGTTCCACCACCGACGCCTCCGCATCCGCTCCAGCCAGGTGGGCTCGGTGCCCCCGGAGCGGGCCCCCCGCTGGAGCCGGGAGCGGCGCATGGGGGCCGCCCTCCGCCTCCTGGCCGCAGACCCGGTACTGGACGTCCTCCTGGAGAAACCCTGCTCCCTGGAGGTGCTCCCCTCCGTCATGGCCCGGCTGGCCCGGCCCGGCCCCGGCCCCCTGGCCCAACTCGTCGACCACGACGCCGGCGGGTGAGGGGAGGCCCGCCCCGACCGTTTCCGACCGTTTCCGACCGCTCCCGACCGTTTCCGCCTCCCTTCCGGAGATCCACCGTGTACCACGTCAGCGTCCGCGACCACTTCATGATTGCCCATTCCTTCACCGGCGAGGTCTTCGGACCGGCCCGCCGCCTCCACGGCGCCACCTACGTGGTGGACGTCACCTTCCGGCGGAGCAAGCTGGACGAGCACGAGCTGGTGGTGGACATCGGGCGGGCCTCCGACGTCCTCCGGGAGGTGCTGGCCCCCCTCGACTACCGGAACCTGGACGAGGAAGCCGACTTCCGGGGAAAGAACACCACCACCGAGTTCCTGGCGCGGCACATCTGGGAGGGCGTGGCCCGACGGCTCCGAAGCGGCGACCTGGGGGCGAGCCCCCACGGCATCGAGTCGGTGGAGGTCGTCCTCCGGGAATCCCACGTGGCCCGGGCCGGCTACGAGGGCCGGCCCTGAAGGAGCCCTGCATGACCCTCCCTGCGGTCCGGCTGGTGGCGCCGGCCCCCTTTTCCCGCACCAGCGGCGGGTACTGCTACGACCGGGAGATCCTGGCCGGGCTGCGCCGTCTGGGCGTCCACGCCGAGCCCCTGGCCGTGGAGGGTCCGTTCCCGGGCCCGGACTCCCGGGCGGCCCGAAGCCTGGACCGTGCCCTGGAAGGGCTCGCCGACGGGACCCTGGTGGTCCTGGATGGGCTGGCGGCCGGAGCTGCCCCCACGGTGGTGTCGGCCCACGCCCCCCGCCTCTGCCTCATTGCGCTGGTCCACCATCCCCTCCACCTGGAGGCCCCGGACCACCTCGAGGAACCCGACGAGGGCCACCCCCCCGGTGGCAGGGAGGCCCTCCGGACGCTGGAGGCCGCCGGCCTGGTCCGGGTGCGCGGCGTCATCGTGCCCAGCGAGGCCTCGGCGGGAAGCGTCCGGGAGTTGGGCATCCCGGCGGAGCGGATCCGGATCGTGGCACCGGGGGTCCGGCTCCCCTCCTCCCCGGTGGGCCCTGTGGGGGACCGGCACGCCGGGGAAGGCAGCGACGAGGAGGTGCGTCTCCTGGCCGTGGGGGCCCTCATCCCCAGGAAGGGCCTCCACGTCCTCCTGGAGGTGCTGGCCGAACTCGACGCCCCGCCCTGGAGCCTGGACGTGGTGGGGAGCACCGAGGCCGACCCCATCTACGCAGCCCGACTCCGGGAGCGGGCCGAACAGCCGGACCTGGCCTCCCGGATCCGGATCCGGGGGGAGCTCCCCGAGGCGGCGCTGGAGGAACTGCGGAGCCAGGCCCACCTGGCCGTCCACCCGGCCCTCCACGAGGGGTGGGGCATCGTCCTGGCCGAGGCCATGGTTCGGGGCCTCCCCGTGGTCACCACCACCGCGGGTGCCATCCCCGACGTGGTGCCCCCCGGCGCCGGCGCCAGGGTCCCCCCCGGTGACCCGGTGGCCCTTCGGGCCGCCCTGGTCCGGTTCATCGTTGACCGGGAGGCCCGGCGCCGGGCCGGAGAGGTGGCACGAAACCATGCCCGGAACCTTCCGGACTGGTCCACCCAGGCCCGGGCCTTCCGGACTGCCCTCGAGGAGCTCCGAGCCGACGTCGCCGCTCCGTCCGCATCACCCAACCAACGGGGGACTCCCGACGGGATCCCCGGGAAGTTCGAGCCAGCCTGGCTCCGTCTGCGGGAGCCGGTGGACCACCGCTCGCGCTCCACCGGTCTGGAGGACCTGCTCATGGAACGCGCACGCCGGGAGGGATGGGACACCGCGGTGGACCTGGGCGGGGGCACCGGGTCCAACGTCCGCCACCTGAGCCGGCGCCTGCAGGGGGCCGGGATCCCCATTCCCCGCTGGACGGTGGTGGACCACGACCCCCGGCTCCTGGCGGCGCTCCCGCCCCAGGTGGGGGCGGTGCGGGGCTCCCTGGCCGAGCAGGGCCTCCAGGTGGCGGCCGGCTCGGCCCTGGTCACGGCATCGGCCCTCCTGGACCTGGTCACCGGGGAGTGGATCGAGGCGCTGGCCGACTCCCTGGAAACCACCACCCGGGCCGTCCTCCTGACGCTGAGCTGGGACGGGTCGGCCCGGTGGCGGGAGGCGGACCCCCCGGCCGATCCCCGCCCGGGCCCCGACGGGGACCGCCACCCCCCCCTCCGGTCCGACCCACGCATGGAGGCCCTCATGGCCGCCGTGCACCGGCACCAGGAGGGCGACAAGGGGATGGGCCCGGCCCTGGGCCCCCGGGCCCCCCGGGTTGCCGAGGAGGTATTCCGCCGACGCGGGTGGGAGGTCCACCGGGCCCACGCCCCCTGGCAGCTGGATGCCGCCGACCTGGCCCTGGCCCTGGAGCTCGTCCGGGGATGGCTGGAGGCGGCTGCAGAAGTGGACCCCGGGACGTCCGAAGCGGCCCGCTCCCTCCTTGAGGACCGCCTCCACCTCCTTGCACGGGGCCAGCTGGTCCTGGAGGTGGGCCACCTGGACCTCCTGGCCCTTCCGCCCCGTGGGGCCCTCATCGACCCCGGGAGGGTCACCTGACCCCCGCCCTTCCCGGACGACTCGGCCGACTCCCCCGGGTCGTCCGCTGGTCTTCGGGCCCCCTGTTGGTGGTCCTCCTGGTCTGGCTCGCAGGGCCCGGCGCGCTCCTCCGGCGCCTGGCGGAGCTGGATCCAGGGTGGGGTGCGGCCGCCCTCCTCATGGCCCTCCCGCCCACCGCGCTTGCGGCATGGAGGTGGCGCTACACCGCCCGGCGTGTGGGCCTCGACCTGCCCCTGGGACACGCCGTCAGGGAGTACTGGCTGGGGACCTTCCTGAACCAGGTCCTCCCCGGCGGGGTCGCGGGAGACGTGGGGCGGGCCTGGCGAGACGGCCGGGAGCGGGGGCCCCGTCGGGGCCGGGCCTGGCGGGTCGTGGTCCTGGAACGGGCATCGGGACAGTTCGTGGTGGCCCTGGTGGCCGCAGCCTCCCTCCTGGCCCTGGCCCCTTCCACCGCCCTGGCCGGGGCCCTCCTTCTGGCCGGGGTACTCTGCCTGGGCGGGGCACTGGTGTGGGCGTCCCGGGCCGCCCGCCAGGGTCGTGGCCCCCTGGCCAGACTGGGTCGCCGCGCCCGGCAGGAGGTCAGGCGGGCCCTCCTGGCCCCGGCGGCCCTCCCGGTCCAGCTCGTCACCTCGGGGGCCGTGGTCGCCTGCTACATGGCCATCTTCGTCCTGGGAGCCCGCGCGGTTGGGGTGACCACCCCCATGCCCGACCTCCTCCCCCTGGTCATGCCCGTGCTGCTGGCCATGCTCATCCCGGTCTCCGTGGCCGGCTGGGGGGTGAGGGAGGGCGCGGCCGCAGCCATCTGGAGCCTGGCCGGACTCCCGGTGGCCGACGGAGTCGCCGCCTCCCTTGCCTACGGGATCGTGGTTCTGGCCGGGAGCCTCCCGGGGGCGCTCTTCCTCAGCTGGAAGCAGGGGCGTCCGTCTGCAACTCCAGGTCCCAGATCACGTCGTCTCCCAGGACGAAACGACGCCAGCGGGGCCGGAGGGCCCCCTCCATGGAGTCCACCGGCGGGAGGGTGATGGACGGTCGCCCCGATCCCAGGAGGATGGGGGCCACGGTGAGGTGAAGCCGGTGGAGGAGACCTGCAGCCAGGAAGGAGGACACGGTCCGGCCGCCGCCCTCCACCAGGACCCTTCCGAGACCCCTCTGCCGGAGGAGAGAGATGACGTCCCGGGGGGCAAAGCCGCCCCCGGGCGCCAGGGGCAGCTGCTCGCCGTCCACGCCGGGCCCCTCGGCGGCCTCGCCGGTCCCGGTGATGTGGAGGGTGGGGGCCACGCCGTCCCGAAACACCTGCAGCGAAGGATCCAGCGTGCCCCCCGGGTCCAGGACGGCCCGGACGGGGTTTCCACCGGGCCAGCGCCGGACGGTGAGCCGGGGGTCGTCGGCGGCCGCGGTTCCGGCCCCCACCACCACCACGTCCACGGCGGCCCGGAGGCGGTGCAGCCGGACCAGGTCCATCTCCCCGCTCACGTAGTGCGAGTGCCCCGACTCCGTGGCGATCCGCCCGTCCAGGGTCTGGGCGAGCTGGGCTACCACCAGCTCGGCCGACCCGGCCTCCACGGGGGCCATGAGGGCATCCAGGTCCGATTTGGAAGCGGGCACGTCATGACTCCGGGAAGGGGGCAGTTGGCACGGATCCAGGCGGTGAGGGTACCGGGCGGCACCTCGAGCGTTTCCTTCCTCCCTCGCCCGAGGCCCCCTCCCATCCAGCCCAATTCTCCACATGCGTCAAGCGGATCGCGGTCTGTACGAGCTCCGGCGGGGTCGCCCCCTCCTCCTGGTCTCCCGTCGCCCCGGGACCCCGGATGGAGACGGGTCGGCGGGAACCGCCCGGCTGGTGGCCGGGGTCGAGGGCCTCCTCCCCTCCACCCTGACCACCCTGCGGGAGCTGGGCGAGGGCCCCCTCCGCCTCTCCGTAACCCGACACCGGGCCCGGGCCATGGGACTCACGGCCCCCGAGGGCGCCACCTCGTGGGTCCTCCCCGACAACCCCGACCCCGCCAGCATCCTGGCCACGGCGGCCCGCCCCGGCAAGCCCGACGTCCTCCCCCGGACCCTGCCGGCGGACCCCCTGGAGGAGGCGGCACTCCAGCTCGTCCGGGTAGGGCGCTTCCTGCCCGCCGTGGTCACCACGGGGGTAGGCCCCCGGAGCCCCGACGCCGCGCTGGCGCTGGCACTGGCCTCCGGGAAGGTCCTGCAGGTGGCCGCGTCGGAGGTCTCGGAGCTTGCCGCCGACACCACCCTGGAGCTGGACTCCGTGAGCGAGGCCCCGGTCCCCCTGGCCGGGGTGGAGAGCGCACGATTCCATCTTTTCCGGGAGGAACGAGGGCTCCTGGAGCACCTGGCCATCGTGGTGGGAGCCCCCGATCCGTCCCGGGGGCCCGTCCCTGTGCGGATCCACTCCGCCTGCCTCACGGGGGACCTCTTCGGGAGCCTCCGGTGCGACTGCGGGGAGCAGCTCCGACGGAGCCTCCGCCTCTTCGAGGAGGCCGGGGGCGGGATCCTCTGCTATCTGTGCCAGGAAGGCCGGAGCATCGGGCTGGGGAACAAGCTCCGGGCCTACCGGATGCAGGAGGAGGAAGGGCTGGACACCGTGGACGCGGACTGCACCCTTGGCTTCGGTGCCGACGAACGGGACTTCGAGCCTGCCGTGCAGATGCTCCGACACCTGGGGGTAGGTCGGGTTGCCCTCCTCACAAACAACCCCGCCAAGGTCCGGGCGCTGGCCGACGGGGGCCTGGAGGTGGAGCGAAGACAGGGGGTCCATGGCACGCTGAACATCCACAACCTCCCCTACCTGAGCGCCAAGGCCCGACGGGCCGGCCACCTCCTGGACGAGGTCATGTCGGATCCCCTCCCGGGGGGCCGGGTCCTCCGGAACGGCTCCGTGAAGCGCAGGAACGGACGCATGGGTCCCTTTCCCCTTCAGGAGGGCTGACGCCCGCCACCTCCGCCCGCCCCGGGAAGTACCTCTTCGGGAAGGTCGGACACCTCCCGGAGGAGCCCACCGAGCCAGCGGGCATGGGCCATCACCAGGTGACGGCCCAGCTCTGCCGTGGCCAGGCGGGGGTTCCCGGCCACTCCGGACGGGTGGAGGTCGGAGGCCAGCCACGAGAAGGGGGCCGGCCCCTCCGGGCCCAGCCGCCCCTCGGGCCGGCGAAGGGGGCCCGCCACGTCGGCTGCGGTTCCCGGCGTGTGGGGCCCGGACCCCTCCAGGGCCTCCATCCGGACCAGGTCGGGTCGGAGGTGGAGCATCATGGATGTCTCCACCGCCCCGCCGTGGAGCCCTTCCCGCCACTCCTCCTCCGGGAGCCCGGGCAGGTGGGCAGGGAGCGAGGGGCGGGGGAACCGGGCCAGGGTGGCCCGGACCACCAGAAGCCCCACCTCGTCCCGGAGAACCAGCCCGGCCTCGTCCAGAGCCGGCCGGTTTCCTCCATGGGCGCTGAAGACCACCAGGCGCCGGATGCCGGCCGTCGCTACGCTCCGTCCCAACGCCACAAGCACCTCCGACACCAGGGGGCCGGGGAGGGAGAGGGTCCCGGCGAACCGGGCGTGCTCCCGGCTCGCGCCCACGGGCTGCTCCGGCAGACGGAAGATGGGGAGGCCCTCCAGATCCCGCCTGGCCTCCCGGAGGACCCCCCGACCGATCTCCAGGTCGGTTGAGAGGGGGAGGTGGGGCCCGTGCTGTTCCACCGCGTGGACGGGGAGCACCGCGGTGGCCCCCTCCTGGCCCGCTTGCCGGGACAGCTCGGCGGACGTGAACGACTGCCACTGCTCCATGCTCACTCCATACCTCCACCAGTTGTGGGGCCGCCCCCGGGCGCGGCGGTCAGGCGGGCATACAGGTCGCCCGTGGGAAGGTCGTCTGCACCCGCCTCCAGCCAGTCCAGGATGCCGGCAGGCCGGAGCCAGCCCTCGTGATGCCAGCTTCGGCCCTCGCCGGCCACGGCGTTGAACTCGTAGGGACCCAGCGCCTCCAACAGGCCGACACACTCCCTGGCCACGTCCAGCGCCCCGGAGACGAACTCCACCGAGACGCCCCGGATGGGCACGGAGAGTCCGGCCAGCACCTCGGCCTCCCAGCCCTCCACGTCGATCTTGCAGAAGCGGGGCACACCGTACCGGCGAATGAGGCGGTCCAGTGTGGTGACCTCCACCTCCTCCTCTGTATCCCAGGCCACCCCCTCGAACCCGGTCATGGCAGTGGTCACCCGCTCCCGCCAGCTCCCGGACAGGGTGGAGACCGTGGGGTTCTTCCGGCTCACGGCCATGGAGGCCCGACCCGGGGCCCGACCCACGGCCTCGCACCGGATGGATACCTGGCTCCGGCCCCCGGCAAGGCGCTTCAGCCAGGGCACCAGGTGGGGCTGGGGCTCCACGGCCACCACCCGGCACCCCAGGTCTGAGAAGGCCCGGGTCCGATCCCCCATGTGCGCCCCCACGTCGAAGACCAGGTCGCCGGAAGATACGAAGGGCGCATACATCCGACGGAGGCCGTGCTGACGGCCCGGCCGCCAGTAGATGGCCAGCGATCGCAGGAGTCCCAGGGTCCGAATCATGCCCTCGTTACCCCGGCTCGGCGCCGGGGTGCGATCTGCGGGGATTGATCCCCGACATCGCGAACCCATACGATCCGCGGCAGGACTTCTCCAGCCCCGTTTCCCCTTCGAGCCTCCAGCCCCGGCCCACATGCTCCAGACCCCCACACCCGTTGCCGACCCCGACACCCACGCCATCGACAGCGTCCAGGTCCTCCCCGAGTTCATGGCACAGGGCCCTTGGGCCGAGGCTTTCACCGGGCTCGAGGCCTGGGCCCTGGCCAACCAGGGATGGGCCACCTCCATCGCCCTCCTGGTGGTTCTGGTGGTGGGGGCCATCCTCCACCGGGTGATACAGCACTACATCCTGAGGTTCGTGGAGTACGTGGCCCGCCAGACGCCCCAGCAGTGGGACCAGGCCCTCTTCGAGGCCCGCTTCCCCCAGCGGCTGGCCTGGGGGCTCCCCCTCCTGGTCTGGTACTACGGGCTCCTGGTGGTGCCCTTCCTCCCGGAAGACCCGCTGGCGATCCTCCGCCGCGTCCTCCTGGCGTCCATGGTGGTGGTCATCGTCCGGGCCTTCGACGCCTTCCTGGACGGAGTCAACCGGATCTACCAGCAGAACCCCAGGGCCCGGGAGCGGCCCATCAAGGGCTTCCTGCAGGTGGCCAAGTGGTGGCCCACCTGGCCGGGCTGATCCTCCTCATCGCCACCCTCATGGACCGGTCGCCCCTCATCTTCCTGAGCGGCCTCGGCGCCATGACCGCCGTGCTCCTACTGGTCTTCCGGGACACCCTGCTCTCGCTGGTGGCGGGCATC
Organism: Gemmatimonadales bacterium; assembly: GCA_007692505.1. Taxonomy (GTDB): domain Bacteria; phylum Gemmatimonadota; class Gemmatimonadetes; order Longimicrobiales; family Gaopeijiaceae; genus REBX01. The sequence goes on from REBX01000069.1 coordinate 37,982, forward strand.
CAGATCACCATGAACGACCTGATCCGGGCCGGGGACTGGATCGAGATGCCCCAGTTCCAGGCGAACGGGGCGGTGATCGACATCGCCCTGAACTCCATCACGGTGCAGAACTGGGACCGGACCCTCAGCTCCATCCCCACCCACAAGTTCCTGGAGCACTCCTTCAAGAACTGGAGGGGGATGGTCCAGTCCGGGGGGCGCCGGATGATGCGGTCCATCTACCTGGACCAGCAGAGCATCCGCTTCCTCACCGACGAGGAGGTGGAGGCGTTCGGGAAGTGGGAACTCCTCCGGGACTACATGGCGCAGAAGCGGCAGGAGGTGGAGGCATGGAACCGGGAGCACCCGGCCTCCGACGACCTCATCCCCCAGCAGCGACGCCTCACCAACGTGGGGACGCTGCGGGCCTACCTGGTAGCCTACCTGCAGCAGCACCCGGGTCTCCACCCGGAGATGATGACCATGGTGCGGCAGCTGGACCCCACCCCCGAGGGCGTCCCCATGGAGATCTACGGCTTCGCCAACACCACGGAGTGGGCAATCTTCGAGGGGATCCAGGGCGACATCTTCGACCACGTCATGGCCACCGTCCCGGAATTCGGGCTCCGGCTCTACCAGAAGCCCTCGGGCCTGGACGTCCAGGCCGGTGTAGGGGCTGCGGCAGGGGCCGCCTCCACTTGACGAACGGGCCCGCCACCCGGACACTGCCAAGCTCCACCCCAAACCGAAACGGAGCCACGATGCACCGAACCCCCGCACTTCTCCCTGCCCTGGCCGTCTCCTCCCTCCTCCTCCTGTCTGCCTGCGGGAACGGGGAACCGGAGCTCCCGCCTCTCCCCGACTCCCAGGAAGCGTTCTGGTCGGCCCTCCAGGCACACTGCGGAGGCGCATATGCCGATGTGGGCGACGACAACACGGACCGGATCATGCATGTCCGGCAGTGCATGGACGACGAGATCCGGATCCCCCTCCACGTACGGGACGGGGACGACCAGGAGTGGAACCGCTCCCGGACCTGGATCGTGACCCGACACGAAGACGGACTCCGCCTGAAGCACGACCACCGGTACCCCGACGGAACCGAGGAGGACGTGACCCAGTACGGCGGGGACACGCAGGACGAGGGGACATCGGAGGCCCAGGAGTTCTGGGCTGACGAGTTCACCGCCGAGGTCATCGGCGAGATGGTCTCCGGCGTGGAGCTGAACGTCTGGACCATGGAGATCGAGGAAGGGCAGCGCTTTGCCTACCAGCTCCGCCGCACCGGCGAGCAGTGGCGCGTCCGGTGGGAGTTCGACCTGACCGAGGAAGTGGATGCGCCACCGGCGCCGTGGGGCTACGAGGACACCGAGCCCACCCACTGATCCCGACCCCCGTCCAACCTCCTCTTCCCCCCGGGAGCCCCATGACCGCCCGAGCCGACTGGATCATCCTGGACGCATGCATCTGGACCGGTGCCCCCAGGGATCCCGTTCCAGGAGGCGGGGCGCCTCCACTTCCCGACGCCATGGCGCTCCGGGGGGGGAGGGTGCTGGCCGTGGGAACCCGGGACGACATCATGAACCTGCAGGGTCCGGAAACGGCCCTGATCTCGGCGGAGGGCCGGTTCATCCTCCCGGGCTTCGTGGATGCCCATACCCACCTCCTGGCCGGTGGGCTCCAGCTCTTCCGGGTGGACCTCCGGGGGGCGACCTCCCGTCAGGAGTTCACCCAGCGGGTGGCAGACCGGACCCGCGTCACCCCCCGGGGGGAGTGGATCCTGGGGGGCGACTGGAACCAGGCGGACTGGGGTGGTGAGTTCCCCTCCCGCCAATGGCTCGACGAGCGGACGCCGGACCACCCCGTCTTCCTCCAGCGGATGGACCTCCACATCGGGGTGGCAAACACCCGTGCCCTGGAGCGGGCGGGGATCGACAGGAACACGCCGGACCCGGCCAACGGCACCATCGACCGTGACCCGGAAACCGGTGAGCCCACCGGGCTCCTCCGGGAGGCGGCCATGCGACCCCTCCTGGGCGTCGTCCCCGATGTCCGCCCCGAGGATGCCCGGGCCGCCCTGCGGACGGCCTCCTACTCGGCCCTCACCCGGGGCATCACCCAGGTCCACGACATGGGGGCCGTGCACGAACCCAGGGAGAGCTGGATCTCCCTGGACATGCTGGAGACGCTGGCCATGGAGGGGAGGCTCCCCATCCGGGTTAGTGCCGCCGTCGCCATGGCGGACTGGCGGAGGGCCGCAGAACGGGTGGCCCTTCGGGGTCGGGGTGGAGGCCGCCTCCACTGGGGTCGAGTCAAGGCCTTCGTGGACGGGTCCTTCGGCAGCTCCACTGCCTGGTTCCACGACCCCTACACCCACCTCCCCCACAGCAGGGGCACCGTGGTGACGGACCTGGACGAGCTCCGGCAGAACACGGCGGAGGCCGTGGCCGCCGGGCTCCAGCCAGCCATCCACGCCATCGGCGACCGGGCCAACGACTGGCTCCTGGACACGTACGAGGCCGTGATCCGCGCAAACCCCGGCCGGGACCTCCGTCTCCGGGCCGAGCACGCGCAGCACATATCTTCAGGTGCGGCCCAACGCATGGGCGAGCTGGGTGTGGTGGCCTCCATCCAGCCAGCCCACATCCTGGACGACGCCCCCTTCATCCGGGAGCGCCTGGGCGAGGACCGGGAGGGTCGGAGCTACGCCTTCGGCGACCTCGACCGGGCCGGCGTCCCCCTGGCCATGGGGTCGGACTGGCCCGTGTCGGGCCTGGACCCCCTTACGGCAATCTGGAGTGCAGTGACCCGGAGGATCCCCCCCGACGGCACACCGGCCTGTGTGGCCGACGAGGGGGAGGGCGGCGTCTGGCAGTCCCACCAGCGCCTGACCCTGGACCGGGCGCTGAGGGCCCACACCCTGGATGCAGCACGGGCCGCCTTCCTGGACCGGGAGACCGGGAGCCTGGAGCCCGGGAAGCGGGCCGACTTCACGGTCCTCTCGGGAGACCCGTTCTCCCTCTCGCCAGCGAGGCTGTGCGAGGAGGTCGCGGTAGATGCAACCTGGGTGGGAGGGGTCAGGGCCTGGCGGCGGGAGGACCCGGCCCAGGCCCCGTGGGCGGGAGTCGAGAGCTGAGCACCCCTCCTTCCCGTCGGGGCGGCGGGGCCATGCCCGCCATCAGCGTCTTCCTGATCACCAGGAACGAGGGGGCCTACCTGGACCAGGTCCTGGGGAGTGTGGAGGGGGCCGACGAGATCGTACTGGTGGACTCGGGCAGCACCGACGACACCGTGGAGATCGCCCGGCGGCACGGGGCCCGGGTCCTCCACCGGGACTGGCCCGGCTACGCCGAGCAGAAGGCCTTCGCCATGGACCAGTGCACCCACGACTGGGTCCTGAATCTGGACGGAGACGAGGTCCTGCCCCCCGGCGGGCTGGCCCGGATCCGGGAGCGCATCGCCCGGGGCGACGTGAACGGCCTCCGCCTCCCCCACGACGACCTCTTCTTCGGCCACTCCCTGAGGGGCCACCGCCACCACCGCTTCCTCCGGGTCTACCGCCGGAGCAAGGTGAAGTGGGAGACCTGGCGGAAGGTCCACGAAAAGGTGGAGATCGAGCCCCCGGTGGGCCGCCTCGACGTGGTCGTCCGGCACCACGGCTACGACACGGCCCACGGGTACATGGAAAAGCTGAACGACTACTCCCGCCTGAAGGCTCTCCAGCGGGAGGAGCGGGGCCGGGAGTTCAGCCAGCTCCGCCTCGTCTTCATCTTCCCGGCCATGTTCCTCAAGTTCTGGCTGGGACGCCGGATGATCCTCTCCGGGTTCCGGGGATTCACGAAGGCCATGATCGACGCCTTCCACTTCTTCCTGACGGAGGCAAAGCTCCACGAGCGCCACCACCGGAGGCGGCGCGGGGAGGAGATCGCCCCGGGAGAGGAGCGGCCCCCGCTCAGCCCCCCGAAAACCGACGCCTGAGGCGCCCTCCCGCCTCCTCCAGCGTCTCCAGCCGCTTGCAGAAGGCGAAGCGCACCAGATGGCGGCCGTCGGCCGGGTCGTGGAAGAAGGAGGAGCCCGGCACGGGTGCCACCCCCACCTCCCGGGCCAGCTCCATGGCGAAGCTCCGGTCGTCCAGGTCGGAGAGCTCCGAGAAGTCGGCCATGACGTAGTAAGCGCCCTGGGGCGTGGAGCACCGGAAGCCCGCCTCCCTGAGGGCCGGAAGGAGCACGTCCCGGCGGGCGCCGTAGTCGGCCCGTAGACCCTCGTAGTACCCGTCGTCCAGGGAGAGCATGCCGTGGGCACACGCCTCCTGGAGGGGAGCCGGGGCACCCACGGTGAGGAAGTCGTGGACCTTCCGGATGGCGTCGGTGAGGACGGGGGGCGCCACGATGGTTCCCACCCTCCAGCCCGTCACGCTGAAGGTCTTGGAGGCGCCGCTCACCGTCACCGTCCGCTCCCGCATCCCCTCCAGGGTGGCCATGGGGATGTGCTCCCCCTCGTGGACGATGTGCTCGTAGATCTCGTCCGTGATGACCACCAGGTCGTGCCGGCGGCAGACGCGGGCCACGGCCTCCATCTCCTGGCGGTCGAAGACCCGGCCCGTGGGGTTGTTCGGGGTGTTCAGGATGACGGCGCGGGTCCGGTCCGTCACCAGGGCCTCCAGCCGCTCCGGGTCCAGCCGGAACTCGGGGGCCTCCAGCCGCAGGTGGACGGGTCGGGCCCCGCAGAGGATTGCGTCGGGCCCGTAGTTCTCGTAGAAGGGCTCGGGGACGATGACCTCCTCCCCGGGATTTACCAGGGCCAGGAGGACGGCGGCCATGGCCTCGGTGGCGCCGCAGGTCACCGTGACCTCCCGGTCGCCGTCCACCTCCATCCCCCAGAAGTGCCGGTACTTCTCCTCAAGGGCCCGGCGCATGGCGGCCGACCCCCAGGTCACGGCGTACTGGTTCACGTCGTCCCGGATGGCCCGGCACGCCGCCTCCTTGAGGACCTCTGGGGCCGGGAAGTCCGGGAACCCCTGGGCCAGGTTCACCGCGTCGTAGTCCCGGGCCACCCGGGTCATCTCCCGGATCACGGATTCGGTGAAGCCCTCGGTGCGACGGGCGGGGCGGACACCGGCGGCGGGGCGGGACTCGGGCATGGGAGGGGCTCCGGGGGGCTGGGGGAGGAGGATGTGGGACCCGCGGGGAACGTCACAAGACGGGCCCTGCCGGGTCAACCACCTGCCCGGCAGGTGGCGCACACCCCACGGGAGAACCCATCTTTCCGCCATGAATCGAGACACCATGAAGGCCCGCATCGTCGACCCGTCGGAGGATCCCCTGGACTTCCTGGTGGTGGGAGGGGGCGCCACCGGGGTGGGCATCGCCGTGGATGCCGCGTCCCGGGGGTACCGGGTCCTCCTGGTGGAGCAGTCCGACTTCGGGAAGGGGACGTCGTCGCGCTCCACCAAGCTGGTCCACGGCGGGGTCCGCTACCTCCAGCAGGGGAACGTGCCCCTTGTCATGGAGGCGCTCCGGGAACGGGGCCTTCTCCTGAGGAATGCCCCCCACCTGGTCCGGGACCAGGCCTTCGTGGTCCCCAACTACGACTGGTGGGAGGCCCCGTTCTACGGGGTGGGGATGAAGGTCTACGACCTCCTGGCCCGACGGTTCGGCTTCGGCCGTTCCCGCCTCCTTTCCGTGGAGGAGGTCCGGACCCGGATCCCCACCCTGGCCACCGAGGGCCTCAGGGGTGGCGTGGTCTACCACGACGGCCAGTTCGACGACGCCCGCCTCCTCATCCACCTGGTCCGCACCGCCGTGCGCCACGGGGCCACGGTACTGAACCACTGCCCCCTGGTGGCCCTCCTCAGGAACGGGGACGGCTACGTGGACGGAGGGGTGATCCGCGACCTGGAGAGCGGCGAGGAGCACGAGGTGCGGGCCCGGGTCGTCATCAATGCCACCGGGGCCTTCGCCGACGGGATCCTCCGGATGTCGGACCCGGAGGCCCCCACCCTCATCGCCCCCAGCCAGGGGGTCCACATCGTCCTCCACCGACGCTTCCTCCCCGGCGATGCCGCCATCATGGTGCCCCGGACCAGCGACGGCCGGGTGCTCTTCGCCATTCCCTGGCACGACCACGCCCTGGTGGGGACCACGGACACGGCGCTGGAGGCGGTGGAGCTGGAGCCCCGGGCCCGGGAAGAAGAGATCGCCTTCCTCCTGGAAACCGCCGGAGAGTACCTGGCGGACCCCCCGCGGCGGGAGGACATCCTCAGCGTCTTCACCGGGATCCGGCCGCTGGTGAAGGCCGGGGACGGGGAGGGGGGCACGGCAGCCCTCTCCCGGGACCACACGATCCACATCGACGGGTCGGGACTCCTCACCATCGTGGGGGGGAAGTGGACCACGTACCGGAAGATGGCCCAGGATGCCGTGGACCACGCCGCCACCCTGGCCGGCATGGAAGAGCGGCCGTGCGTCACCCGGGGGCTGGAGATCCACGGGTACCATCCGGAGTCGGACCAGTTCGGGGCGCTGGCGGTCCACGGGAGCGACGCGCCGGCCATCCGGGACCTGGTCCGGGAAGAGCCTGCGCTGGGGGAGCCCCTCCACCCCGACCTGCCCACCGTGGGCGCAGAAGTGGTCTGGGCCGTCCGGCACGAGATGGCCCGCACCGTGGAGGACGTCCTGGCCCGGAGGTGCCGGGCCGTACAGCTGAACGCCCGGGCGGCCCGGGCCATGGGGCCGGACGTGGCCCGGATCATGGCCCGGGAGCTGGGCCGGGACGAGGAATGGGAGGAAGCCCAGCTCTCTGCCCTGGCAGAGGTGCTGGACCTCCACCTCCCGGTCAGCGCCCCGTGAGCTCCCGGCTCAGGGCACGGAGGGCTTCCCGCGCCTCCGGGTCAAGGGCCTGGGCATGGGGCTCGGCCCGCTCCAGCCCCCGGTAGTAGGCCCCGGCGACCACGTCGTCACCCAGGGCGACGGCCAGGACGGCCTCCACCCCTTCGTCCACACTGGTACGGGGTGCCATCCCCCGCTCTTCCACCAGGCGCGTGTCCATGATGGTGGCCGGGTGGACGGACACGGGCACGACGCCCGTTCCCTCCAGGCGCTCCGCCAGGTCCATGGCGTGGAAGATCTGGGCCAGCTTGCTCTGGGAGTACGCGTGGAAGTCCGTGTACTCCTGCTCCAGCATGACGTCGTCGAAGTCCATGGGAGCCTGGGCCACCGACGACACCTTCACGATGCGGGAGGGCGCCGAGGCCTCCATCAGGTCCAGGAGCTCTTCCACAAGGAGGTACCCTGCCAGGTAGTTCACCTGGAAGTGGAGCTCGTGCCCGTCCTCGCTCTCGAGCCGTCCCTCCTCGGCGGGACGCCAGATCCCGGCGTTGCTCACCAGGAGGTCCAGGCGATCCACCTGGCTCCGGACCTGGTCCGCCAGGCCTCGGACCTCGTCCAGGGACGCAAAGTCGGCAGGAAGGAAGACGGCGCTTCCCGACCCCCCGGCCTCGATGGCCTCCACCACCGCCTCGCCCCGCTCCACGTTCCGACCGTGGACGATTACGTGCCAGCCCTCTGCGGCCAGATCCAGTGCCAGGGCCTCGCCCAGCCCCGAGGTGGACCCGGTGATGAGGGCCACCTTCCGGTCGGCGGCGGGGTCATCGGGGGCCGAGGCCGGGGTCATCCCCAGCCCGACCACGGCCAGGGCCGCGAGGCCGAACAGCCCCGCGACCCTGACAGAGGTGGTGGCTCGCATCACGGCATCTCGTCGTGATGGTGAGCCTGGCCGTGATGGGCCTCGTGGGCCAGGGCGTGGATGGCATCGGCGAGCATGAGCACCCGGCGGGAATCCGCCATGTCCTCCGCCTCTGCCCTCAGCTCCAGGTAGAGGTCCCGCATCCGGTCATGGACGGTGTCGGACTCGGCCTCGCCATCCAGAGTCAGGAGCACGTCCCGGACCTCGGCGATGCGATCTGCCGGCATCCCCTCGCCCCGCTCCAGCTGGTCCAGGAAGGCCCGGGCCACCGACACGTCGGCCGGCCACTCGATGGTGGGCTGGTGCTGGGGGTTGAACTCGTCGAAGGTGACCAGGCGGGCCGCGGCGAGCTCGTTTTCCGACAGGTGCTCGTTGGGCTCGAGCTCGAAGACGTCGAGTCCCCGGGCGATCTCGGTCCCGTAGATGTAGCCGTTGTACCAGTAGGTGGACCAGAAGCCCCCCGTGTAGAGCTGCTCGTCGTCGATGGGCCCGCGATCGAAGTAGGCGATCTCGTAGGGGTTCTCCGGGTCCGTGAAGTCGAAGACCGAGACCCCGCCCTGGTACCAGGCCTGCACCTTGATGTCGCGCCCCGGCACCGGCACCAGCGAGCCGTTGTGGGCCACGCAGTTCTCCGTGGCCTCCTGGGGAACGGGGAGCTTGTAGTAGCTGGCGAACTCCATCCGACCGTCCACCATGCGGAAGAGGGCGTTCGCACCCCACTCGTAGGGGTCCTCGGCCCGGCAGCGGGCCGAGGTGCCCCCGCCCCACTCATCCGTGAAGATGACCGTGGAGCCATCGTTGTTGAAGGTGGAGGAGTGCCAGTAGGCGAAGTTCTCATCGGACACGTAGTCCACCCGCACCGGGTTCGCCGGGTCGCTCACGTCCAGGAGGATCCCGTTCCCGGAGCAGGCGCCTGCCGCCAGCCCGATGTCCGGGAAGATGGTGATGTCATGGCAGTGGTTCGACTCCCGGGACCGCCCGCTGGGCTGCACTCCGTCCAGGCGGCCGGTATCCTGGTCAGCAAAGATCCTGGGCTCGCTCACTACCCGGGCATCTGCCGGGTTGTCCAGCGGCACCTGGATGACCTCGATGCGGAAGAGGGAGGTGTCCATGTCGTCTTCGGGCCGCTCGGGAACGCATCCCTCCAGCTCCTCGCCGGGGCGCACGAAGCTCGACCCGGAGTTGTAGACGTAGACGTTCTCTGCGTCGTGGGGGCTGTCCAGGAGGGTGTGGGTGTGGGAGCCGCGGCAGGTCTGCACGGCGGCCACCTGCACCGGGTTCTGGATATCGCTGATGTCGAAGATCCGCACGCCCCGGAAACGCTCCGGGTCCACCGAACCGTCCGTGCCCTGCGGGCCGCAGTCGATCCGGCCCCGGGCCTGCTCCACCGACATGAAGACCAGGTCCCCGAAGATGGAGACATCGCCCTGGCCGCCGGGGCAGACCACCTGCACCTCGAGCTCCGGGTTCGCCGGGTCCGAGATGTCATAGATCATGAACCCGGCGAAGTTGCCCACCACGACCCGGTTCCCCTGGAAGCCCATGTCGGAGTTGGCAAAGTTCAGGTCGCCGGGGTTGTCCGGGTTCGTGAAGGCGTCGGGCCGGGGGCTGTTGGAGAGGTGCCTCATGTTCCAGGAGGCCGTCTCGGCATCGAAGAAGCCGGCGCCCAGGCCAATCCGGGGATCATCGGGATCCCACCAGGTGCCGTTGTCCTGCGCTTCCGCAGTGTGGGGGGTAACCGCCAGGGCCACACCCACGAAGAGGGCCAGGACGCCGCCCAGGGGGGAGCGTGACTTGGAGAGAAGGGACTTGGTTCTCATACGGTGGATCTCGGTTTGGGGTGTGTACCTTGTCGGGCGGGGATCCGCAGATCCTCCAGCCCTCCACAATGGGACGATCAGCGCAGGGACGCCAGAAGATCTTCCATCCTGCGGATCTCGGCGGCCTGGTCCGACTCCACGTGGGAGGCGAATCCGTAGATCTCGCTGTCCTGGGCTGCACCCGGGGACCGGGCCAGCTCGTAGACCATGGTGATGGCGCCGTCGTGGTGCATGATCATGTACTCGAGGAAGAGCCGGTCGAACTCCGTCCCGCTGGCCCCGGCGAGCTCGGCCATCTGCTCGGGGGTGAGCATGCCGTGCATCTCCCCGTGGTCGTGCTCCATCCCATGACCGGCATGGTCATGGTGGGCGTGTTCCGCGTGATCCCCGTGGTCCCCGTGTCCGGGGCCTTCGGGCTCGGCGTCCCAGTCGTGGACGTGGACCTCGGGCACCTCTTCGCCCCGGGCCTCCAGCCAGCGCACCATGAGGGCAATCTCGTCGTCCTGGCTCACCTCGATGCGGCGGGCCAGGGTGAGGATCCGGGGGTGCTGGCTCCGCGTCGGGGCCAGGGCCGACATCTCCAGTGCCTGGGCGTGGTGGAGGATCATCCCCTGCATGAAGGCCACGTCGGCCTCCGTGTGGGGGAGGGGCCCTCCCCGGTCCGCCTCCGTCCAGGCCCGGCTGGGCTCTCCCGGAGCCCCGGGTCGGACCACGCCGGAAGCCGCGGTGTCGGCAACGCCCACGGCCTCGGACTGATCTGCAGGCGGCGGGGAAGCTTCCGGCGACCCGTTGGTACCGCAGGCCGCCAGGAAGGCCGAGGCGAGGAAGCCCACGGCCAGCGGGCGCAGGACGGCCATTCGGCGTGCAGACGTACGTTCGGAACAACACCTGCGATGCGTATTCTGGGAATGCATGGGTGGATCCGGGCTGATGACGGGACACGTGTGGCCTCGAGCAGGGACTCGGGACCTGCAACCGGTGGGGTCTACACCAAAAGTGCCGTCCGGGATCGCCTGGGGCCTCGGGGACCATTCCGTGTGGCCCCGCCGAACAGCCATTGGCCGGGGTGGGCCACCCCGGCTCACCTCCCCACCTCCAGATCTTCGGCGTCCACACCCAGGAGGCGCAGGAGCTCGGTTCGGGCCACGAGCCACCCATGGGCCGCCTCGGCCCGGTTGAGCTCGCTGGTCCGGAGGGCCAGCTCCGCATCCAGGAGTTCCAGCCGGCCCACCTGACCCTCCTCCGCCTGCCTCCGCACAAGGCTCCAGCTCCGCTCCGCCTGCTCCACGGCCCGCTCCCGGGCCCGGAAGCCGGTCCGAGCCTCCTCCAGCCGCTCCAGGACGGCCTCCAGGGCCGCTTCCGTCTCGCGGACCACCGCCTCGAAGCGCACCTCCGTGCTCCCGAGCTCGGCCCGGAACCGATCCCGCCGTGCCGATCGGGAGAAGCCCGTGAAGAGGGGGAGGGTGACCTGGACCCCCACGGTCCGCCCGTACCCCCGCTCCATCCCGGAACCGAAGGGATCCAGGCTTCCATCCTGTTGTGCCGCCACCTCCCATGCGCCCACAAGGGAGACCCGGGGGAGCCACTCCGCCTGCTCCGCCCGGAGCTCGATGCCGGCCAGCTCCCTCCGGAGGTCGGCCTGCCGGAGCTCGGGCCTGGACTCCAGGGCCTGTGCCCGGAGGACCGAGAGCTCCGCGTCCACCGGTTCGGGCCGGACGTCCTCCAGGCTGCCCTCCACGGCCAGCTCCGGATCCGGGTCCCGACCCATGGCCAGGGAGAGGGCCCGGGATGCCTCCCGACGGTCGTTCCGGGCCCGGTCCCGCTGGGGCTCCAGATTCGCCTCCTCCACCTCCAGGCGGAGGACGTCCAGCTCCGACGCCAGCCCCTGGGCCTCCAGGGCCCGCACCTCCGCCAGCGCCTGGCGGACGCGCTCCAGCGACCGCTCCGCCACCGCCTGCCGCTCCCGGGCCAGGAGGAAGTCGTTGTGGAGTACCCGGACCCGGACGGAGACCTCCAGCTCGGCCCGACGGAGCTCCTCCTCGGCGAGACTGGCCACCCGGGACGCGGCCCGGAGGCCGGCTCCCACCCGGGCGTCGAAGAGGGCCTGCCGGAGGACAATGGCGGAGGACCACACGTTGTCGGCGCCAAGGGGAACCCGGATGAGGGCCCCCGGGTCGGCTTCGGGATCCACCAGGAGCTCGGGGAGGAAGGCGCTGGGGGCCGTGAGGTTCCGGGTGTAGTCGAAGGCGGCGTCCACCCTGGGGAGGAGCCCGCTTCGAGCCTCGGTGACCCGGGCACGTGCCGAAGCCACCCCCAGGCGGGCATCCCGTACGGAGGGGCTCTCCGCCAGGGCCTCCCCCCGGATCTCGGCCAGGGTGAGGGGGTCCTGGGCCGCCAGGGGCCCGGCCGTCCCCACCCCGGCGCTCCCCCCCCAGCCAGTGCCGGTCCACGAAGGCAGGAGGAGGACGGCCAGGAGGAGGGGGGCAACGCGGCTCATGATCCCCGCTCCCGGACCCGGACCCCGTCGCTCACCGCATCTCCCGGATAGAGGATGACCCGGTCGCCAGCCGCCAGCCCCTCCCGGATCTCGGCCTCCACATCGCTTCGGAGCCCCGGAACTACCTCCACCCGCTCCGCCCGGCCGTTTCGGAGGCGGAAGGCGTACCAGACGTCGCCGTCCCGGTAGATGGCGCTCACCGGGACCACCCGGACGTCCCGGGCCTCCTCGATGCGGATCCGGGCCTCCACCCGGTATTGGTCCCCCAGGGCATCCCATGCTGCCCGGTCGCCCTCCAGGTCCAGGATCACGTTCACCCTCTGCTCCTCGATCCCCAGCGCCGAGACCCGGGTGAAGGCAGCGGGCTCCACCCTCCGGACCCGGGCCTCCAGGTCGCCGGCCCCGCCCCAGCGCTCCAGGAGGGCGGGAGCCCCGGGCCGCACCCTCACGGCATCCGACGAGAGGAGGTCCACCACCACCTCCAGCTCTGCCGGGTCCCCCATGACCAGGACCGGAGTCCCGGGCTGCACCGACCCTTCGCTCCGACGGAGCACCTCCAGGATCCGGCCCGTCACCGGTGCCTGCACCTGGAGGGGCTCCCCCGCGGCACCCCCGTCCCGGTACTCCAGGACGAGGCGGGCATCCTCCACCTCCTGCTCGGCCGCCCGGACCCCGAAGGAGGCGGCCCGCACCTCGGCCCGGGCCCCCCGAACGGCGGCTTCGGCCCGCTCCACCGCCGAGGCGGATCCACCCCCCTCCTCCCGGAGCACCTCCTGGCGCCGGAGGTCGTCCCGGGCCCCCACCAGGGCGGCCTCCGCCGCATCCTCTGCCGCCCGGGCCCGCTCCAGCCCGGCCCGGGCCGCCTCCAGGGCCGCACCTGCCCGGGCCCGACTCCGCTCGTCCAGGAGGGGGGAGGCCTGGGGCCGGATGCGGAAGAGGACGTCCCCGGCCTCCACCGAGTCGCCGGCTTCCTGCCCCACCCGTTCCAGGTGGCCCGCCACCGGCGCCGTCATCGCGAATCGGTTCATGAGGCGGGTCCGGCCGTCCTCCCGGAACGTGACCTCCAGGTCGCCCTCCCGGACCTCGCCCACGTCCACCACCACGGCTCCGGGGCGAAGGGCCAGCACCAGGGCGGCGACGACGGCAACCGCCAGAAGGGCTCCCAATGCCAGGCGGGCCCAGCGGGGCAGTCCGGTGGATCCTCCGTTCTGTTCGGACATGGCTCCTCTACTCCCTCGTCTTCAGCACACCGATGAGGTCCAGCCGATCGAGGCGGCGTCGGACCAGAAGGGCGCTGACCAGGGCGGCGGTCAGCACGACCCCCGCAGCCAGCGCATGGGTTTCGGGGCTCACCTCCATGGGGAGCCGGTACTCCTCCGGGTCCAGGGTGAGGACCAGGAGTCGGGCCAGCCCCTGCCCCACGAGGAAGCCCACCGGGATCGCCAGGAGCACCTGGATGGCCTGTTCCCCCAGGAGGATCCCCGAGATCTCCTTCCGGGTGAAGCCCAGCACCCGGAGGCTCGCCAGGTCTCGGGCCCTGAGGGACAGGGCCACCCTGGCGTTGTTGTAGACCACTCCCACGGCAATGAGCGAGCCGAAGAGGCCCATGATGAGGGCCAGGGCCCGCTGGGGCTCGGCGGTGAGCTCCCGGATCCGCGCCACGCTCTGCTCCGTCCGGGTGACCTCCAGGACAGCGGGCATTCCGGCCAGTCGTGCCTCCACCTCCGCCTCGCTCCCCCGCTCCACCTGCAGGAGGACCTGGGTCACGGCGGGCCCCTCCCCCAGAAGACGGTTCACGTCTTCCATCCGCATGTGGCCCTGGAGGCCGAACATCTCGTCCACGGTCCCCGTCACCTCCAGGCGTCGGAGGTCGGCCCGCCCCTCCCGCAGCCGGACCTCCACCTCGTCCCCCGGCGAGACCCCCATGAGCTCGGCCAGGGTCCGGGTGAGGACCACGCCCCCTTCCGGGAGGCGCTGGCTCCGGCCCGCCCCGTCCATGAGGCGGCGGAGGCGGGTGTCCGGGGCGTACCCCACAAGGGCGATGTCCCGGGCCTCGTGCCCCACCTGCAGGCGCACCCCGGTCTGACGGAGCCCCTCGGCCCGGATGACCCCGGGGAGGGAGGCCAGCTCCCGGACGGCCCGCTCCGGGGCGGGCCCCGTCAGGCTCACCCGCATGTCCTCCTGGGTGGCCAGCCGGTAGTGGTAGTCCACGATGTCCTCGAACCCGTCGCTGGAGAACTGCCCCACCATGATCACCCCGGTGGCCAGCGCGATCCCCACGATGGACACTCCGGCCCGAACCGGGTGGCGCCCCAGCTCCCGGAGGACCATGCGACCCGGCGGCCCCACCAGGCGCCCCGCCCCCAGCCGCTCCGGGAGGGACGGGCGGTACCGGGCCGGGGCCTCCGGGGCCATGGCCTCCGCCGGCGAGAGCGCCAGGATCCGGCGGACCGCCGTGAGGGTGCCCACCAGGCCGAAGAGGAGGGCCACCCCCAGGGCCAGGAAGGCCGTGCCGGGAGCCACCCCGTACTCCAGGAGGGGCAGGCGGAAGAAGGTCCCGAAGAAGTCGGTGAGCCCCCGCCCCATCCACCCCCCGACCCCGATGCCCACCAGCGTCCCCACCAGCACCACCACCGTGGTGAACCGGACGTAGTACGCCCCGATCTCCCGGTTGTGGTAGCCCAGCGCCTTCAGCGTGGCGATTTCCCCGCGCTGGAGGTTCACCAGCCGCGACAGCACCACGTTCAGGAGGAAGGCGGCCACCCCCAGGAAGAGGAGGGGGACGAAGCCCGACAGCGAGCGCATCTGCTCCACCCGCATGTCCAGGAAGTAGTGGGAGGGCTGGCGGTCCCGCCCCACGGCCCCCCGGCCTCCCCAGGGCGCCAGCACCCGGTCCACCGCGTCCAGGGCCAGGGGCTCCGACGCCCCCGGGGCCAGGCGGAGGACCACGTCGTTGAAGGCGCCCTCCATCCGGAAGGCCGGGGCGATGGCCTCCTGGTCCATCCAGAGGACGGCAAAGCGCTCGTCGTCGGGGATGGGGTCGTCGCCGGGGGGCGCCGGATACACGTACTCCGGCGAGCCGGCGAGCCCCGTCACCCGTACGTTCCTCAGGCGCCCCTCCATGACCACGGGGATCGTGTCGCCGGGTCCGATCCCGTGGCGCTCGGCAAAGGCCGCCAGGAGGAGGGCCTCGTCGTCGCGGCCCTCCTCGAACATCCGGCCCTCCTCCACCAGGACCCGGTTCAGGGGCGCCTCGCCTCCCGGTGGAAGTCCCACCACCCGGCCGATGGGGGGCTGCCCCTCCACGTCCATGGGGAGCCGGACGCTCTCCACCACCCGCACGTGGAGCCCGACCACGCCGGGCACGGAGGCCAGCTCCTCGGCCACGGCCATGGGCGCCCGCTCCAGCGAGGCGAAGACATCGCCGAAGCGGTGGGTCTCGTAGTACACGGCCCTGGATTCGTCCAGGGAGCGCCAGGTGGAGTGGAGGGCCACGAGGGCCGCCGTCCCGGCCGCCACCACCAGGCCGATGGTGAGGAGCTGGGCCCAGCGGGACTTGAGGTCCCGAAGGAGTCGGCGGTCCAGGACG
>REBX01000176.1 GCA_007692505.1 Gemmatimonadales bacterium
CCACGGAGGGGAGGACCGCATCGGGGAGGGTGTCCCGGACGAAGCCCTCGGCACCGGCCCGGAGGGTCCAGCGCCGGGAGGCCCCCCACCGGAGGTCGGCGACGCCGGCCCCCGAGCAGCGGCTCGAGGTGCAGGCGCCGGCCGAGAGGCCCCACTCCAGGGCTCCGGCAGGGAGCCGCTCCTGCTGCATGACCATGAGGTGCTCGGTGGTCACCACCTCTCCATGGGGGCCCCAGGCCACCACCTCCACCGCGTTGTTCCCGTACTGGAGGGGGATGTCCAGGGCCCACGCGCCCCGCTCGTCCACCCGGGCCAGGTCCACGGTCTGCCCGTGACGCCGGAGCTCCACGTCCCAGCCCGGACCCAGCTGGCCCGAGATCCGCTCCATTCCCACCAGGGGGTCACGAACGAAGGGGGCGTTCCCAAGGTGGATGCCCCGGATGCTCCCGGGGCGGGGTCCCGCTCCCATGACGTCGCCCAGGTGGAGCTGGCGGAGGACCCGTCCGTGGGGGCGGACGTGGCGCCACGAGGCCGATGCGTCCATCGCCCCCCCGGCCATGGGACCCCGGCTCCGGCCGGAGGCGCGGAACTCGCCTCCCAGGAGCTGGGCGGCGGCTGCCAGGGACCCCGAGGCCGACTCGGCTGCACTGGAGGGGTCGGCAGCCAGGCTCCACTCCGCCACGAACCCCCCGATCCTGTGGGGCGATGGGGCGAGCGTCAGCTCGGCGGGGGGCCTCCCGGCGCCTCCGGGCCCCTGGATCCCCCAGCGCTGCTCCCGGTCCACCCGGCGTCCGATGGGGAGGGGCGCCGGGTCCACCACGGTGGCCACCAGTTCGGCCATGTCCACCTCGAAGCGTACGTCCAGGAGGGCCTCCAGGAGCCGGGTGGAGACCATGAGGTCGGGCCCGGAGGCCATCACCTCGCCCGGGCCCACCTCGACGGCCTGCCCGTCGAGCTCCGCCTGCCTCCCGCCGGCCTCCAGGAGGAGGGAGCGGTTCCCGGGCTGCAGCCGGGCGGCGAGCTGGGCGGAATCGGCCCGGACCACGTCCACCTCGGACATGGCAAGGAGGGTCGATGCAGGGAGGAGGACCTCCTCCCCCCGGGCAAGCGCGGGCACCAGTCGCTCCACCAGGCGCCCGATGCGGAGCTCGAGGAGGATCTCCTCGGCAGGGGGCTGCGCCTCCACCACCTGTGCGGTGTCGGGGGCCACGGGGTGGGCCACGGGGACCTCCACCGGAGTCCACCCCGAAAGGGCAGCCAGGAGGAGGGGGAGGAGGGACACGGGCCGGGCCTCAGCGCCTGCGGACGGGGGCGGAGACGTCCACGGGCTCGGTGTCGAGTCGGACGGTGGCCGGCACGTCACTTCGGTCCGCCGTGGAGAACCGGGCCCGGAGGACCCAGTCCCCGGGGGGGAGGTCGTCCACGGGACGTTCGATCACCCGCTCCACGCCCCGGTACACGGCCACCTGCTCCGTCCACTCCCGGAGGACCGTGCCGGAGGCGTCCTCCAGGGCCAGGGTGAGGGTGCCGATGTACGCGGCGCTCCCCTCCCGCTCCATCCGGGTGTGGAG
Source organism: Gemmatimonadales bacterium (assembly GCA_007692505.1). Taxonomy (GTDB): domain Bacteria; phylum Gemmatimonadota; class Gemmatimonadetes; order Longimicrobiales; family Gaopeijiaceae; genus REBX01. Next base: position 1,572 of record REBX01000176.1, read on the forward strand.
GCGGAGGACCCCGTCGTCCACCTCGGGCTCGAAGGATGCCACCCGGAGTCCGGTGTCCACGGCACCCTTCCGGTAGTTGGCGGCCAGGATCGTCCGCACCTCCATCGTGAGCCCCACCTGGATGTCCTCCCCGGCGGAGGCCGTCACGGCGGGGGCTGCCTCCCGGGAGGTGACCACCAGCCGGGCCCAGTACTCGCCATCGGCCAGGTCGGCGGGGGGTTCGCCCAGGAGACGGACGACCCTGCGTTCCCCGGGCTCCAGGACGAGCTGCCGGGGGAAGGGCCGGATCCAGCCTGCGGCAGAGCGGGGATCCGCATCGGCATCCCCCTCCAGGAGGTGGAGCCGGCCGTCGTCGTCGGTGGACGGGTAGGCGAAGATCGTACCCACCTCCACCTCGGCCGGGGACGTGCCCGTGTTGACCAGGGTCACCGAGGCGGAGCGGGATGCGTGGTCCATCTGCACCGCCGTGGGGGCCACGGTGACGGCCCCCTGTGCCGCCAGGGTGGCAGGCAGGGTGGCTGGAAAGGCGGCCACGAGGAGGAGGAGGGGGAGACGGAGGAGGAGGTTCTTCATGGTCGGTCGTCCAGGTGAGGTGCGGGGCCTCAGTTGGCCAGGTCGGCCACGGTGAGGCCCACGGTGCCCGAGTAGCTTCCCAGGGAGACGCTCGCGGCGGGGAGGGCCGTGCCTCCCAGGTGGATCCAGTGCCAGGGCGGGGGGCCGGGCAGGCTCAGGGTGATGGGCCGGGAGGGGTCGAAGGCCTGCCGGGGATCGCCGCCGGAAGGCTCGAAGTGCCCGTCCCCCTCGCCGAAGCGGAGGGGAATCGTGGCGCCGCCCGGCCCCTCCAGTACCTCCGGGAGGTGGAAGGTGAGCTCCACCGTGCGGTTTGCGCCCCGGATCCGGAACTGCCCGGCCCGGGCCCCGTCGTCGGGTCGGACCCGCTCGGCCAGCCCGCCAAGGAGCTCTCCGAAGGAGAGGTCCTGCCGGGCCTGGGCGGCCAGGGGCTGTCCGGAGGCCTGGTCCACCATGCCCAAGAGCCCGACCAGGCCCAGGGCGAGGACCAGGGCCAGGCGGAGGGCCGGGGTGGGGAGGAGGGCTGGAGTTGGCGTCATGGCAAGGAGGGGCGGGGGGAGGAAGCGGGTGCGTGGTCGCTCCCTCCCCCCGGATCCCGTCAGCTCCCGGAGTACGAGACCTCGAGGGTGACCTGTCCGGTGTAGCTACCGGCGGCCTGGTCGCCGGCCGTGGAGACGGTGCCGCCCAGGAAGATGTCCCGCCCGCCCTCCGAAAGGCTCAGGGTGTAGGTGCTGCTGGGGTCGAAGCGCTCCAGCACCGTGCCGTTCATGTTTCCGAAACCGGCGGATTCCTCGTCGAAGCTCACGGTGAGCGGCTCACCGGGGCCGGTGAGGGTGCCGGGAAGGGTGAAGCTCAGGGTCACGGGTGCGTCGCCGGCCCCCGTGATCCGGAAGAGGCCTGCATCGGAGTTCGTGGGCGAGACCGTGCGGTCGAAGCCGGGGAGGATGTCCCCGAATCGGAGGTCGTTCACTCCCTCCACCGAGACGTTGGCCAGGACCGTGGCCGTGGCATTGATGTCGGCCGAGGCGGCCTCCTGGGCCTGGGCGGCAGCGGGGACGGTGGCCACGAGGGCGGCAGTGAGTGCCAGGGATCCGAGGACTCGCTTCATGGTGGTTCTCCCGAGGGTTTCTGATGAAGGGGGGCGGCCGGAACCGGCAGTACCGCCGGACGTCTCCCGGCGCTGCCCCCGTCGTTTGGTTCGGGGAAGGGAGTGGGCAAGGCCGGTGCCAGTCACCGTGCAGGAACTGGTCATGTGATCATGTACGCTGCAAGTAGTAGAACTTCGGGACGCTCGGCCCGGGGTGCGAGGAACTGGACCATGTGTTCGACAATCATACAGTCCCTGGCCCGGTGCGGGATGGCGCCCGGGACTCTAACTGCCTGTAGGTAAGGGGAGTCGCCGGGTTTCTGGGGGTGGGCACAAATGATGCACCATGGGTAGGTCCCTTCAGCCTCCACCGGAGCCCGGTCATGGCGCTGCAACATTTTGTTACACCCCTGGGGAGCACCCTCCTGACCCTTGGGGTCCTTCTGGGAACATCCGTTTATTCTGCACGAACCCTCGCGCATTCCGCCACCCCCGTGGCGGAGGAGCTCGTGGAGGTGGTGCAGGATGGGGTGGGTCTCGGGGGGACGGAGGATCCCGTGACCGTGGGCGACCCGCGGCAGGTCCGGGGATCCATCCAGGCGTCGGCCCGGGTCCTGGACACGAGCCGGAGCCGCCTCATGGTGGAGGCCGTCCGGGCCCTCCATGAGGGCAGGGTCGCGGGAGACGGGGGGACGGCGGTGGAGGCGAGTCCGGCGGGGGAGAGGACCTGGGCCGGGCAGGGCAGGACGACGGAGGAATCTGGCGTCCGTGCGTGGGAGGATGGGAACGGTGGAGTGCTGGTGGCGGACCTGGCAAGGTAGGCCCCGGTCCCGCCCCGCTGCCGGAGGGCAGCCCGCGCCCCGGCCGCGTCAGGGGTAGAGGAGGAGGCCCTCCACCTGCGCCTCGAAGGTGCGGAGCCCGGCCTGCCATCCCTCCACCAGCGAATCCACGTCGAAGCCGGCCTCGATCCCGGTTCGAAGCGCCGAGGTGCCGGCCAGGCGATCGAAGTGGCTCTCTCGCCAGCTCCAGTCCTCTCCGCTCAGCCGGCGCATCTCCACCAGGAGGGCCACGCCCGTGCGTGCGGGATCGTAGCTCCGGGCGTCCGTGACGTGGAGCCGGACGCCGCCCACCTCCACCCCGTCGAAGGCTCCGTCGCCGGGGGATTCGGGGGTGAAGCGGACGGCCTCGAAGCGGACC
>REBX01000047.1 GCA_007692505.1 Gemmatimonadales bacterium
GGGGGGGGGCCCTGGGCGCCCCCGCCCCCTCTTTTCATGTGGCTGTCCCCCGTGGCGGGGGGCCGTGCCTCAGGGGTTCTGGTGCACCGGCACCTCGCAGACCCCGGTACCCTCGGTGCAACCCGGCGCCGAGAGGGTGGACCAGAAGAGCTCGTAGATGCGGCGGAGCTGGTCCACCCAGGAGTTGGGGTCCACCATCCCGTGGTTCTCCGTGGGGTACACGGCCAGCTCCCAGTTCTCCTTGTTCAGCTCGATGAGCCGCTGGGTGAGCCGCACGATGTCCTGGAAGTGGACGTTCGTGTCGTACATGGGATGGTTCATGAGGAGGTGCCCCTGGAGCCCCTCGGCAAAGTAGATGGGGCTCGACTGCCTGTAGGCCTCCGGGTCGTCCTGGGGGCGGTTCAGGATGTTCGAGGTGTAGCCCTCGTTGTAGTGGGCCCAGTCCGTAACGGACCGGAGCGCGGCCCCGGCGTGGAAGACCTCGGGCTCGGTGAAGAGGGCCATGAGGGTGATGAAGCCCCCGTACGAGCCCCCGTAGATCCCGATGCGGCCCCGGTCCACGCCCTCCTCGGCCACCAGGTAGTCCACCCCGTCCACGTAGTCCGTCAGGTCCCAGCCGCCCATGTGGCGGTAGATGGCAGTGCGCCAGTCCCGGCCGTAGCCCGCCGACGCCCGGAAGTCCACGTCCAGCACGGTGAAGCCCTGTGCGGCGAGGAAGTGGTGGAACATGTACTCCCGGGAGTACTGCGACCACCAGTGGTGGACGTTCTGCAGGTAGCCGGCCCCGTGCACGAAGAGGACGGCCCCCCCGTTGGACTCCACCCCCATGTCGGAGGGGCGGTAGATCCGGGCGGGCACCCGGGCCCCGTCCCGGGCCTCGAACTCCACGATCTCGGCGTCGATCCAGGGGAAGGCCAGGAAGTCGGCGTGCGGGGAGGTGGTCACCCGGGCCATCTGCGCCCCGGGCTCGTTGTCCATGAGGTAGAGCTCGGGGGGCCGGGTCTGGGTGGAGTGGACCACGGCCATCCGGCTCCCGTCCGGCGAGAGGGTGCCGTTGAAATTGCCCAGCCCCTCGGTGATCCGGGTCATGTTCGACCCGTCGAAGTCCATGCGGTACATGTGCTGGGAGTAGGGGCTCCCGTGGTTCGTCCGCATGACGAAGTGGTCCCGGGACTCGGGGAAGCCCACGGAGAGGATCTCCCAGTCGCCCTCGGTGATCCGCTCCAGGTCCGAGCCGTCCGCATTCGCCTGGTACATCTGGGCGAACCGCGAAGCCTCGTTCACCCAGTAGGCCCGGTCCGAATCGGGGAGCCAGCCCGCGCAGCCGCCGCAGGGCCCGCCCACCCAGGCGGAGTCCGCCACGTGGTGGAGCATGGTGAGGTCGCCGCTCTCGGCCTCCACGGACATGAGCCAGCGGTGCTTGTTGTCCAGGGAATTCGCCTGCACCAGCCCGTACGTGCCGGCGTCGTTCCAGCCCCGGAACTGCACGCTCTGGACCTCCACCTCGCCGTCCCGCATGGCCTCCATCTGCGCCGGCTCCAGGGCGCTTCCCCCGTGGGGGTCGCTCTCGGCGCCCCAGGCGTCCACGAAGTCCTGCACCTCGAGCCAGCGGATGGAGTCCGAGCCCACGGCGTGGATCCCCACCGTGCTGGAGCCCACCGCGTCGCCCACCTTGGTCCGGGTGGGGTTGAACTCGGTGTACCCGTCCTCGGTGATCCAGCGAGGCACCCCGGCCCGCTCCGTGTTCCCTGCGCCCCGGGAGGCGGAGAGGGCCACGAACCGGCCGTGGTCGTCGATCTGGAAGCCACCGGGGTTGCCGGCCCGGCCTGCGTACACCGTGCGGAGCTCCTGCTGCTCCTGCCGCAGCTCGGCCACCTCCTGCTGGGCCTCCCGCCGGGCCTGCATGCGCTGGATGTACTGGAAGAGCTCGGACTGCTGGTCCCGGAGGAAGGCCTCCTGCCCCTCGGGCTCGGAGGGGTCCGAGGGCCCGGTCCCGCTCTGGATGTCGGTGAGCTGGGTGACCCGGCCCGTCTCCAGCTCCATGTGGTGGATCTGCCCACCCTGGTTGAAGAAGATCCCCCGCCCGTCGCCGGTGAAGCGGGCCTGGCTCTGGTTCTGTCGGGTGTTCGTGAGGCGGGTCCGCTCCAGCGTCTGGCGGTCCACGAGCCAGAGGTCACCCCGCCACGCCGTCACCCTGAGGAGGCCGTCCGGCGAGATGTCGCCCCCGGCAAAGGTGAGGGCCAGCGAATCGGCCACCAGGGGGTCGTCGATGAGCTCGGGCTCGCCCCCGCTCCCCCGGACCCGCCAGAGCTCCGCGTCCGCATGCCACTCGTGGCCATGGGGGAGCCAGCGGAAGTAGACCCACTCGCCGTTGTCCGTCCAGCTCACGGACGAGGGGGCCTGGCCCAGGAACTCGGCACCGCGGGTGAAATTCGCGATGGAGAGCTCGAAGTCGTGGTCCCGAGCGACCTCGGGGACCCAGCTCGTGATGGGGTTCTCCTGGGCCGCGGCAGGGGCCGCCGTGACCAGGAGGAGAAGAGCGGCGGCGGTGAAGTGCCGACGTCGCATGGGGATCACTCCTCGTTCGGGGATGGGGTACGGTGTCCAACCGGCACAAGATAGGCCCCGTCCCCCGCCACGCCAGCCCCGCCGGGAGTCGGGTGGCCCCGGCCCTGCGGTCCCCGCTCCCCGTCCGCCCCCGTCCGCCCCCGTCCCCACCCGGTCGTCATCCTCCGAAGGAGATCCCCAGGCGCCGGGCCGTGATCACCGTGTCGCCCTCCACCGGCACCTCCTTGATCTTCTCCACCGCCTCCGCCAGGGGCACGGCCCGGACGTCGGGGGGCTGGAGGGCCACCATGCTCCCGAAGTTTCCGGCGGCCACCAGGTCCACGGCCGCCGTCCCGAAGCGCAGGGAGAGGACCCGGTCGTAGGCGGTGGGCTGCCCCCCGCGCTGCAGGTGCCCCAGGACCAGCGATCGGGTCTCGAACCCCGTCCGCCTCCCGATCTCCGCCGCAACCTCCTGCCCGATCCCCCCGTACCGCTGCGAGTCGCCGGAGGGCGTATCCACCACCGAGGCCTCCCCGTCCCGGGCCCGGGCCCCTTCCGCCACCACCACGATCCCGTACCGGGGCCCCCGCTCGTAGCGGTCCTCCAGGTGTCGGCAGACCTCCTGGAGCTCGAAGGGGATCTCGGGGATCAGGATGGCGTCGGCAGACCCGGCCAGCCCGGCGAAGAGGGCAATCCACCCCGTGTGCCGCCCCATGAGCTCCACCACCATGACCCGGCTGTGGGCCTGAGCGGTGGAATGGAGCTTGTCGATGGCGTCGGAGGCCGTCTGCACCGCCGTGTGGAAGCCGAAGGTGACCTGGGTGGCGGCCAGGTCGTTGTCGATGGTCTTGGGCACCCCCACCACCGGCAACCCCTTCTTCCACAGCTCCGAGGCGATCCGCAGCGACCCGTCCCCCCCGATGGCCACCAGCGCATCGAGCCCCCTCCCCTTGAAGGCCTCGATGAGCTCGGCGGACCGGTCCACACGCTCCACCGTCCCGTCGGGGAGGGTGCGGGGCCAGCTCAGGGGATTTCCGCGGTTCGTGGTGCCCAGGATCGTGCCGCCCAGGTGGGCGATCCCCTCCACGGTGGCCCGCGTCATGGGGGTGAGGCCGTCTTCCTCGTAGAGCCCCTCGTAGCCCCGCTGGATCCCGTACACTTCCCATCCCCGGTTCAGGGCGGCCAGGACCACGGCGCGGATCACCGCGTTCAGCCCGGGCGCATCGCCGCCCCCGGTATTGATGGCCAGCCGGAAGGGGCGGGAATCCGGCCGGGAGGGCCCCGATGGCCTGGAGGATGGGCGGGAAGGCGTGGTCGTGTCGGTCATGGGGTCCTGGATGGGGGTACGGAGTCGGGGATTGTCGCCAGGGAAGGCCCCTGGCCTCGAGCAGGAGGGAACGACGGGTGTCCCGAAGTGATTACATTCCGAAGGGCCGATACGCAATGCCGGCCCCGTGCCCCCCTTCCCATCCGCGAACCCCCGAACGCCTCCGGGCAGAGACACATCATGGCCGCCACCGAGAAGGACGTCCTGGACGCCCTCAAGACCGTGAAGGACCCCGAGCTCAACCTGAACCTTGTGGTGCTCGGGCTGGTGTACGACGTGGACGTCCAGGACGACCACGTCCTGACCCACATCTCCCTCACCTCTCCCATGTGCCCTGTGGCGGAGCAGATCGTGCAGATGGCGGAGGACGCCATCCTGGGTGTGGAGGGCGTTGAGACGGCAAAAGTACAGCTCACCTTCGACCCACCGTGGACGCCGGACCGGATCAGCCCCCTCATCCGGTCGTCGCTGGGTCTCTGACCGAAGGGGAGCGGCGGGGGGGGGCGGGGGGACCCCCCGCCCCCCCCCCCCC
>REBX01000127.1 GCA_007692505.1 Gemmatimonadales bacterium
ACCTACACCTCCGCGGTGATCCGGAACCTGGGGTGAATCGCAGGGAGGGGGACTGGCGGGAGAGGCTCCCGGAGGACGTGACCTGCGTCCGGTGCCTGGAGGTGAAGCCGGTGCACGAGCTGGACCGGCTCCTCTGGTGCGAGGACTGCCTGGGGCGGGCTCGGACCCGGGCCAGCGTGTGGGGGTGGGCCTCCGGGGCCACCCTGGCCGTGGTCCTGGGTATCTGGATCTGGTTCGGGATCCAGCCCGACCTCTCCCTCATCCCCTCCGCCTGGGTCGCCACCCTGGCCGTGGCCCTGTATCTTGGAGGGCGCGTGGCCCGGGAGATCATCTACGGGGCCATGCGCTGGCAGAATCGGCCGGCCGTCGAGGCCCGCCCCCCTTCCAATTCCCACTGAGGACCGACCGGAACCATGGCTTCCAGCTTCAAGGGTGTCGATTTCTTCAACCTGGACGACCTCCTCTCCGACGAGGAGAAGATGATCCGGGACACGGTACGGTCCTGGGTGGACGACAACGTCCTCCCCGTCATCGAGGAGGCGTACATCGAGCGGCGCTTCCCCCGGGAGCTCGTGTCGGGGATGGCCGAGCTGGGGATGCTGGGCGCAAACCTCCCGGAGGAGTACGGCTGCGCCGGGCTGAACAACGTGGCCTACGGGATCATCATGCAGGAGCTGGAGCGGGGGGACTCGGGGATCCGGTCCTTCGCCTCCGTGCAGGGTGCGCTGGTCATGTATCCCATCTACACCTTCGGGAGCGAGGAGCAGCGCCGGCAGTGGCTCCCCGGGCTGGCCTCCGGCGAGCTCATCGGCTGCTTCGGCCTCACCGAGCCCGACTACGGGTCGAACCCCGGCGGGATGATCACCACGGCCCGGAAGTCCGACGACGGCTGGGTCCTGAACGGCACGAAGATGTGGATCACGAACGGGTCCATGGCCGACGTGGCGGTGATCTGGGCACAGACCGGGGAGATCGGGGAGACGAAGTCCATCCGGGGCTTCGTGGTGCCCACGGACACCCCGGGCTTCTCGGCCCGGGACCAGAAGGGGAAGCTGTCCCTCCTGGCCTCCGACACCAGTGAGCTCCACCTGGAGGACGTGGTCGTCCCCGACTCGGCCCTCCTCCCCGAGTCCGGCGGGCTCAAGAGCCCCCTCATGTGCCTCACCCAGGCCCGGTACGGGATCGCCTGGGGGGCCGTGGGCGCCGCCATGGCCTGCTACGACGAGGCCCTGCGCTATGCCGGGGAGCGGGTCATGTTCGACGGCCCCATCGCCGGGAAGCAGATCCAGCAGGTGCGCCTCACGGAGATGGTCACCGGGATCACCCAGGGCCAGCTCATGGCGCTGCGCCTGGGCCGGATGAAGGACGAGGGCACCATGAACCCCTGGCAGGTCTCCATGGCGAAGCGGGCCAATGTGGACATGGCCTGCGAGGTCGCCCGGGAGGCGCGTCGGCTCCTGGGGGGGAACGGGATCCTGGTGGAGTACGCCTCCATGCGCCACATGGCGAACCTGGAGTCGGTGTACACGTACGAGGGGACCCACGACATCCACGGCCTCATCGTGGGGCAGGCCGTGACGGGGATCGCGGCCTACTGACGGCCATGAGCGACCCGCGCGCCCGGCCCGGCGAGGCTCCCGAGCCCGAAGGCGAAGCTCCCGCGCCCGGACCCGAACGCGGGTCCGAAGGGGCCGGTGAGGCAGGGGCCGGTGAGGCGCCTCCCACCCAGCGTCCCGCGATCCGGGACATGGAACCCTTCGTGACGATCCGGGCCCATCCCCGGAGGTTCGCGTGGGGGATTCCCCTGGTCTTCGTGGTGTCCTTCGCCCTGGGGCTGGCCCTGGTGGAGGTGAACCTCTCCCTGGCCATCGCGGTGCAGCTCTTCGTGCAGACGGTGGGTCTGCTGTGGCTGTATGTACCAGCGGCCCGCGACCTGCGAGCGCAGGAGCGGGCCGAATGGGAGCGCCGTCGGCAGGAAGCCGGGGACGCAGGTCGTGCCGGCGGGGACCACGCAAATGGGGATCACGCGAGGGGGAACCAGGCGTGGGGGGACGCCGGCCACGGGGCCGGGTCGGCCCGCCCCCTTCCGGGGGACGCGGGTCAGACCTCCGCGGAGACGGCGGAGGCCGACGAGGAGCCGGACGTTACCAGACGATGATGGGGGAGTTCATGGGGACTCTCCTGGCTGGGGTCGGGGCTGGGATGGAGGGACTGTCCCTCCGCTCGATTCCTTCAAATGCACGACCCGTGCCGGATTCTACCCCCAAAAACCCCTGAAAACCGCGGGTCGCGCCTCGTTTCGGCCCAGACCTGTGGTGACGGTGCATCGACCCCCCAGGAGGGGTGTTGCGGCGGTGCGTCAGTTGCCCCTGTCCTTGACGATCCCGCCGGACTCCCTATCTTTCGAGTCTCGAAAAAATGCCGGACATGGCAGACGCGCCGCTAGCTCAATTGGCAGAGCAACTGACTCTTAATCAGTAGGTTCCAGGTTCGATTCCTGGGCGGCGCACTCCTCCTCCACCGCCCTCCGACCCCTCCGGTCGGGGGGCGGTCGTGCATGGGTCCCCAGCCCGGAGGTCCTTCGTGACCGGTTCCCACCGTCCGTCGCCAGAAGAGGGGTCTTCTCCGGATTTCGTTCCTCCGGGGCGCGCCTCCCCGGAGCCCTCCTCCCCCCAGGAGGACGAGATGCCCCCGGGCACCTTCCTTGTGGCGACCTCGGACTTCGGCCCCATCGTCCTGGTCCGCCTCCTGGTGGGCTGGGCCTTCGTGGTGGAGGGGGTCTTCAAGTTCCTCCGGCCCGGCGAGCGGGGGGCCGGCCTCTTCGAGGGCCTGGGCATTCCCTTCCCCGACCTCATGGCCCGGACCGTCGGGGGCACGGAGGTCCTCTGCGGCCTCCTGGTGCTGCTGGGTGTGGGCGTGCGCGTGTCGGTGGTGCCCCTCATGGCCATCCTCCTGGCCGCCCTCCTGGCCGTCCGGCTCCCCCTCCTGGGCGCCGAGGGGCTGGTCGGCTTCCTCCATGCCTCGCTACTGGAAACCGTCCTCCTCCTGGCCTGTGCCTTCCTCCTCCGGGCCGGGGCCGGTCCCCTCTCCATGGACCGGAAGTGGTGGACGGAGGCCAGGGAAGGCAAGGCGACGGGATAGGACCGGCCGCCCGCCGGCTTCGGCGTCACATTCCCCGGGCCTCCCTCGTTCTTCGGGTGAACACACTTCCAACCCGATACAGGAGGATCCCATGACCGGTTCACGGTCCGCAGCAGACAGGCTTCGCCTTCCCCTTTCCCTCTCGGCCGCCCTGCTCCTGGCCCTGGTCCCGGCCGCGTGCAGCGACAGCTCCACCGATCCCGGAGACGACCTGCCGGCCTGGGAGGGGGCGCTGGAGCCCGCCTCCCAGGACGTGTCCACCCTGGAGGGGTCGGTGACGGTCACCCTGGACGCGGACGGGGGCTTCGACGTGGCGGTCCGGGCCACGGGCTACCCCACCGACGAGGAGGACGGCTTCCCCTGGACCCTCCGCACCGGAACCTGCGAGGAGCCCGGCGACCCCCTCGTGGACGCCACCGAGGTGCCGCCCTTCGAGCCCGACGAGAACGGCGACTGGTCGGCCCACGTGGATGTCTCCCTGGACGACCAGGCCGAGAGCTGGGTCTTCGACCTCCGGCGCTCCATGGACGACCCCGAGGAGGCCATGGGCTGCTCCGACCTGGTCCGGGAGGACTGAGTCGGCGTCCAGCGAGCCGTCCCTGCAGACATCACCAGCCCCGGGTGCCGATGCGTCGACAACCGGGGCTGGTCGCGTTCAGGGCCAGGGGAGGGGGACCACCGGGTAGCGGGGGCGCGAGCCCGGGTCGTCCCGTCCCTCCAGGAACCGGTCGATGTCCCGGCGGGCCGTGGCCACGTGGGCCCGGTCCTCGGGGGTGGTCCCCTCCCGACCGTCCAGGAGGTCGCCCATGGCGGTCACGTGGTGGGCGGCAGCCGCCCTCACCTCCGGCGTGGCCCGGCCGTCGGAGGCCAGGTCCATGACCTGGTCCAGGACGACCCGCTCCACCACCCGCTGGAGGGCCCGGTCGCCGGGTGCCGGCGAGGCGGGCCCGGCCCAGGCGAACTCCACCAGGGTCTCCAGGACCTCGTGGAGGGAGGGCATGTCCGCATCGCGGCTGTGGAAGATGGCCAGGCGGTGGGCCCGCTGGGGGTGGAGGAGGTTGGAGACGATCTCGGTGGCCAGCCCCCCGGCCAGGGAGATGGGGTCGAAGGCCGTGCCCGCCGCCGTGCCGATCCACCGCTCCGAGCCGTCGGAGCCGTAGGGCTGGGGCGGGATGAGGTCGTTCACCCGGTCCGGGATCCGAAGCTGTTCCGGCTCCAGCGCGCCCAGCACCATGGTGAGGGCCCGGCGCTGCTCGGCGGCGGGAATGGGCTGGGCCGGCACCTGGCCGTCGCCCCGGAGGGCATAGCTGAACTCCATCCCTCCCACGTACTTGACCAGCCCCTCCAGGGCATAGCGGTGGTGGAGGTAGACGTGGGCGAAGCGCATGTTCAGCATGGACATGGGCTCACCGGGCTCGATGGCCGTCTCGTCGAAGCGGTCCACCAGGAGCTCCCGCACCGCCATGGTCCGCTCCGTGGCCTCCATCATGGTGGCCCCCTCGATCCACTGGGTTGCCGCCGGGATGGAGCCGGCCTGCCCGGCGTGCCCCCCGGTGATGAAGCGGAGCCCTTCGTCGAGCCCGTCCTCCATGATCCGGGCCAGGCCCTCGGCCTCCTCCTCCTCGGTCTCGAACCAGGTGTAGGCGTACCGGACGGAGAGGCTGTCCCAGGCGCCCCCCTCGTCGCGGTACGAATCGGAGAGGTCCAGGTTGCCCTGGGCATCCAGGGAGACCAGGGGTGCCGGGTAGTCCATGACGGAGGCCCGGCCCTGGCTCGCCGAGATGAAGTTGTGGGCCAGCCCCAGGGTGTGCCCGATCTCGTGGGCCGTGTGCTGGCGCCGGCGGATCATGGTGAAGTCCTCGGCGCTCATGTTCAGCTGGTCGGCGCCCCCGGCGGCGGGGATGAACCCCCGCCAGATGTTGTAGTCCACCAGGGACCGGTGGGAGTCCATCCGGACCACGGTCTTCAGGATCTCGCCGGTGCGGGGGTCCCGGAAGGACGGCCCCACCGAGGGCCCCGGGTCCCGGCGGTGCACCCAGTAGATCACGTTGTAGCGGGCATCCAGGGGGTTCGCGCCCTCGGGGAGTTCCTCCAGCCGGAAGGCATCCCGGAATCCGGCGGCCTCGAAGATCCCGTTCCACCACAGCCCGCCCTCCATGAAGGCGGTCCGATAGGGCTCGGGGATGGCCGGGTCCATGTAGAAGACGATGGGCTCCACGGGCTCCACCAGCTCGCCCCGGGCGTAGGCCTCCGGGTCGGAGGGGATGAGCCGCCAGCGGTTCGTGTACGCGTTCCGGTACGTCCCGTCGATGCCCTGCGAGAAGTCCAGGAACGAGGTCCCGAAGAGGCCCGCCCGGGGATCGAAGGCCCGGGGCCGGAAGCCATCGTCCTCGGGGAGGGCCACCAGGGAGTGGTGCTGCTCGAAGACCGGGGCGGAGCCGTCGGGGGAGACCTGGTTCACCGGGCCGGCGCCGGAGCCCGCCGTGTACGTGAGGACGACCCGGAGCTCGGAGTTCAGGGGGAAGTTCCCGCTTCCATCCTCGTCGATCCAGCTCCGGCTCCGGTCGATGGAGTAGTTCCCCGGGAGGCGCGCTCCCACCCCGAAGACGTCGGAGTAGAAGAAGGAGGTGGCGTCCACCACGAGCTGGCCCCCCTCCTCCTCCCGGATGGGGAAGGAGGCCACCACGGAGCGGGGGAAGGACTCGGCCACCGCCTGCTCCTGCAGCGGGTCGGTACCCGGGGCCCGCACGCCCCAGTTGTCCCGGACCATGAGGACCCGCTGTCCCCGGCGCTCCAGGCGGACCACCGCCTGCATCCCCACCTGGCCCCGGTCCAGCAGGGGGCTCGTCTGGCCCAGCCCGGTGGCCAGGGTGTTCATGTAGAGGAAGTCCTGGTCCATCCGGTCGGCCGGGATCTCCATGAGGACCTGGTTCTCGTCCTGGTCCACCACCAGAGGGAGGAAGGGGGCTTCCTGGGCCTGGGCCTCCGGTGCTCCCGTGCCCAGGGCCGGCACCAGGAGTACGGCGAGGGCCACAAGGAGGCGGGGGAGGGCTGGCAGGGCGGGCAGGCCAGGAACGGCAGGAACGGCTGGCAGGGCGACGGGACGGGGCACCGAAACCTCCGGAGGTGGGCGGGCACGTGGTCGTGCGCACGGGATCGACAGGCGCAGTTGGGCAGGCGCCGGGGGCGCCGGACCCGGGTCCGCCGGGGAGGCGGACCGATACGGGATGTTGACGCCGAGGATACGCCGTTCCTGCCGGGCGGGGCAAGCCGGTGCGTCAGGGGAGGTTGGCGATTCGCCCGACCCGAACGTACTGGACCCGGAACTCGTCCTCCTCGATCCAGGCCGCCAGGTCGCCGGGGCCGAAGGCATGGGGGAGGGTGGTCTCGGCGGGGAGGGTGCCCAGGTGGCTCCCGTCGGGGAGGAGGAGGTCCACGGGTCCGACCTCCATGGGGTCCTCGGCAGAGCGGCGCACCCAGAGCCGCCCGGCCCGGTCGGCGTCGAGGTCGGCCAGGATGCTCCGCTCCGGCCAGAAGGTCATGGACTCGAGCCGGGCCTGGATGACCTCGGAGGCATCGATGGGTCCGTCGGGCCCCATGATCTGTCCCGTTGCAGCCTCCTCCATGGACTCGCGATAGGCCCGCTCCACCGCCTCGGTGACGGGCCAGGGGGCGTGGGGTTTCTCCACCACGTCCACCACACCGTCGTGGGCGTCCACGATGCGGATCGTGTAGGTGGTGGAGTCGGCCACGGCCAGCCTGCCATCGGGGAGGACGGCGTGGAGGAGGGAGGGCTGGAAGGTGCTGGAACCCACGGCCGCCCTGACGTTCCCGTCCGCACCGGCGATCCGGGCGCCCTCGGACTCCACCTGGGGGATCCAGGCCTCGTGGATGACACGGCTCCGGGGCTCGACCTCGGCCTCGCCCAGGTCCCAGTGGCCGAAGGGACGGGTCCGGGGCGGGTCGGGCCGGGGTCCGCTCGCCGCCTCGAAGAGGACGGTCTTGGGGCCCACCAGTCCGGCCTCTCCGTGGGCGCCCATCCGCCCGCCGGGCACCCCGTCCCCGTGGGGGGTCACCACGGACCTCAGGTACTCGCCGTCGGCCCCGAAGACGTGGACCCGGCCCTGCGCCATGTCGGGCAGGGCGATCTCGCCACTGCCCAGGACCGTGGCCCTCTGGACCGACTGGAACTCCCCGGGGCCCTGCCCCTGCCGCCCGAAGGTCCGGACGAACTGGCCGTCCGGATCCAGGACCACCACGTGGGACTGCTGCCGGTCCACGATGAGGAGGGAGCCGTCGTCCATGAACTCCACCGCACTCACCTGCCCGAAGGTCTCCCAGTCCTCGCCGTCCAGCTCGCCCACCTGGTAGAGGGTCTCCACCTCCAGGGAGTCCAGCTGGACCCGGTCGCCGCCTTCGGCATTGCTGCCGGGCATCCCGTCCGTGCAGCCGGTGGTTGCCAGGAGGCCTGCCACCAGGAGGGTGAGGAGAGGGGTGCGACGACCGGGCCGCAGGGACGAACGGAGGTGCGGGGTCCGGCAGGGGGGCAGGACGTGGGTCATGGGCTTCTTCCTCAGGGGAGGTTCGTGATCCGTCCAACGTGGACGTAGGAGACGTCGAACTCGTCCCGCTCGATCCAGGCCGCCAGGCCGTCGGGGCCGAAGGCATCGGGGATGGTGGTGCCCGCCGGCAGGGTGCCCAGGTAGCTCCCGTCGGCCCGGAGGAGGTCCACCGGCCCCTCCTCCCGGAGGTTCCGGGTGGAGCGCCGGACCCAGAGGCGCCCGTCCCGATCCGCGTCCAGGCTCTGGATGATGGCCCGCTCGGGCCAGAACATCATGTTCTCCAGCCGGGCCCGCATGAGCTCCGAGGCATCTATGGGCCCGCCGGGGCCCATGATCTGGATCTGGTTCCCGCTGTCCTCCTCCTCCATGTAGCGGCGATGGTCCCCCTCGTCCGCCTCGGTGACGGGCCAGGGGGCGTGGGGCCGTTCCAGCACGTCCACCGCTCCGTCGACCGGGTCCACGATCTGGATCCGGTACGTGGTGGAATCGGCCAGGGCCACCCTCCCGTCGGGGAGGGAGGCGCTGCGGAGGGAGGGCAGGAAGGCCGTCATGGCCCCGACGCTGAACCCGCCCACCGTGACGGTCTGGGTGGTTTCCATCCGGGGGAGCCAGGCCTCGTGTATGACCCGGTTCCGGGGCTCCGGCGCGTCGGGGCCCAGCTCCCAGAACCCGATGGGGCGGGTGTCGGGGAGGTCGGGGGTCTGCCCGGGGCCCGCCGACATGATGATGGTGGCCTTCGCGCCCACGATCCCCGATTCGCCGTGGGCCCCGATCCGGCCACCGGGCACCCCCTCGGCATGGGGGGTGGAGACGGATCGGCGGTAGGTGCCGTCGGGCCCGAACACATGGACCCTGGCCTGCGACATGTCGGGCAGGGCGATCTCGCCACTGCCCAGCACCACGGCCCTCTGGACGGACTGGAATTCCCCGGGTCCCTGGCCCTGCCGCCCGAAGGTGCGGACGAACTCGCCGTCGGGGTCCAGGACGACCACGTGGCTCTGCCCGGGGTCCACGATGAGGAGGGAGCCGTCGGCCATGAACTCCACCCCGGACACCCGCCCGAAGGCCTCCCAGCCGGTCCCGTCCAGCTCGCCCACCCGGTAGAGGGTCTCCACTTCCAGGGAATCCAGCTGGACCACGTCGCCGCTCTCGAGGTCGGCACCGGGTGTCCCGTCGGCACAGCCGGCGACGGCCAGGAGACCTGCCACCAGGAGGGCGAGGAGGGGGGAGGGACGTGCAGACCGGAGGGATGCGGACCGGAGGGCTTCGGACCGGAGGGAGCGACGGCGGCGCGGGGGCGGGGTCAGGGCGTCGGGCATGGGCGGCGGACCTGTCTGGAGATGTGGGACTCGGCGGGTGCGGGTTTCGCTCCACCCGGGGGGACGAGGGGTCCCGGGGGAAGGGTTGCACCTGCACTCATCGGGAGCTGGCACCGGGCCTCGGCTTGTCGCGCCGGGGGCGCCGGCCGGGAGAGGTCAGCCCCGGAGGAGCCGGAGGCCGTTCAGGACCACCAGGAGGGTGCTCCCCTCGTGGGCCACCACGGCCAGGGTCAGGGGGAGGCCCACGGTGGCGGTGACGCCCACCAGAAGGGCCATCCATCCCACCGAGAACCATACGTTCTGGCGGACGATCCGGCGAGCGTTCCGGGCCATGCGCAGGGCGTCCCGGACCCCGGTGACCCGGTCGCCCATGAGGACCACGTCGGCGGTCTCGATGGCCACGTCGGTGCCGGCCCCCCCCATGGCGATCCCCAGGGAGGCGGCGGCCATGGCCGGGGCGTCGTTCACCCCGTCGCCCACCATGGCCACGGCCCGGTGCTCCCGGGCCAGGGCGGCCACGGCCTCCACCTTCCGGTCCGGGAGGAGGTCGGCCTGCACCTCATGGATGCCCAGCTCCCGGGCCACGGCCTCCACCGCGGGCCGGTGGTCGCCGGAGAGGACGACGATGCGCCGGATCCCGTCTGCCCGGAGGCCCGCCACCGCTTCGGCCGCCTCGGGACGGGCCCGGTCCCCGAAGGCCAGGGCCCCCGGTCCGCCCGGGGCCCCGCCGCAGAAGACCACGGAGCGGCCCAGCGCCGCCTGCTCGTCCCGCCAGGTCAGGAGCGCACCGGGGAGCTCGGTGCCCATGCGTCGGGCCAGGACCTCGTTCCCGATCCAGGCCGCCCCCTGTGATCCATGGGGATCCGACGAAGGGAGGTGGCCCGCGACGCCCTCCCCCGGAATCGCCCGGAAGTGGTCCACGGCCTGGACCTGGAGGCCCCGGTCCTCGGCAGCGGTGAGGATGGCCCGGGCCAGGTGGTGCTCCGAGTGGGCCTCCAGCGCGGCGGCGGTGCGGAGGATGTCGGCGGGGATGTCGGTGGCGACGCCCTTGGGCATGGGCGCGGCGGGATCGGGTTCGGAGCGGGAAGCGGGAGACGGGCGGGGCGGGTCGGGCGGAGCTGGCGAGCCGGTGGTGGTGCCGGCCAGGAGGAGGGGACGGCCCTCGGTGAGGGTGCCCGTCTTGTCGAAGGCCACCGCGTCCACCTCGCCGGCCCGGTCCAGGATGCCGCCGCCCTTGAAGAGGATGCCTCGGCGCGCGCCCCCGGCAATGGCGGAGAGGACCCCGGCGGGGGTGGAGATGACCAGGGCGCAGGGGCTGGCCACCACCAGGAGGGTCATGGCCCGGTAGAAGGCGTCGGAGGCGGACATCCAGCCCAGGAGGGGCGGGACGAGGGCCACCAGCGCCGTGGCGGCCACCACGGCCAGGGTGTAGGGATGGGCGAACCGGTCGATGAAGGCCTGGGCCGGGGCCCGGTTCTCGCGGGCCTCCTCCACCAGGCGGATGATGCGGGCGACCAGGGTGTCGGAGGCGGGGCGGGTGACCTCCACCACCAGGGTGCCCCCCGAGACCACGGTGGCAGCAAAGACGTCGTCGCCGGGGGCCTTCCGCACGGGGAGGGCCTCGCCGGTGATGGCGGACTGGTCCACGTCGGCGGTCCCGTCGGCAACCCGGCCGTCTGCCGCGATGCGCTCGCCGGGGCGGACCCGGATGCAGGTGCCCACGTCCAGCTCGGACACCGGGGTGGGGGGGAGCTCCTCTCCCTCGGGGTCCAGGGGGATGGCGGTCTCGGGACGGAGGTCCAGGAGCGAGGTGACGGCGGTGCGGGTGCGGCGGAGCGCCAGGTCCTCCAGCCCCCCCGAGAGGGTGAAGAGGAATATGAGGATGGCCCCTTCCAGGGGCTGGCCCACCACGGCAGCTCCCACCGCGGCGATCCCCATGAGGGCGTCGATGGAGAGGCGGCCCTTCCGGAGGGCGGCCCCTGCGTCCCGGAGGATGGGGCCGAAGCCGGCCACGTACGCCACGCCCAGGGGAAGCCAGCTCCAGGTCGACGGGTCGTCGGGGATCCACTCCAGGCCGGCACCCACCAGGGTGGCGAGCCCCACGATCCCGGTGCGGAGGAGGGCGGAGGTGGCGGACGGGGGCGAGGCCTCCGGGGGGGAGGCGGGGGGCGGGGTATCAGACGGCGGGGCGGTGGCGGAGTCGGCCCCGGCGTCGGGGTCAGCGTGGGGCATCGAGGGTGCGGGAGACGACCTCCGCCCAGTCCAGTCCGGTGAGCTCGGCGGTCCAGCGTCGGGCCTGGTCCCGGGCCTCCCGGTCCAGCGCGGCGTCGGGTGGGGTGGCTTCCTGCCGGCCCCGGAAGTAGCGCCCGGTAACCCCGGTCAGGATGGGGTCGGTGGCCACCCGGAGGGTCGTTCGGGCGCCCTTGTCCGGTGAGCTGCCCACGGTGCCCATGAGGGCCCTGACCGGCGCGCCCAGGGCGCCGCCTCCCACGAAGTCCTGCAGGAGGCCCGTGGACACCACCCCGGGGTGGACCACGTTCGCACTCACCCCGGACCCCTCCAGCCGCTCCGCCAGGTCGAAGGTGAAGAGGAAGTTCAGGAGCTTGGACTGAGTGTACGCCTTCCGGCCCCGAAAGCCGGCCGGGCCCTTGAGTCGGGACGGGTCGAAGGCCTTGTCGTGGGCTGCCGATGCCAAGGTGACGATACGGGCGCCCCGGCTCACCAGGAGGGAGGGGAGGAGCCCCAGGGTGAGGCGCACCGGGGCCAGGTGGTTCACGGCCAGGGTGAGTTCGTGGCCGTCGGGGGCCTCCCGGTACTCGTTCGCCACGACGCCCGCGTTGTTCACCAGGAGGTGGATCTGCTGGTAGCGGGCCCGGAGGCGCCCCACTCCGTCCCGAATGGCGTCGGGGTCTGCAAGGTCTCCGGCCATGGGGCTGAACCGGTCCAGGCGGGATCGCTCCTCCAGGTCCACCACGGCGGCCTCGGCCTGCTCGGGGGTCCGGCACCAGAGGACGGTTTCGAACCCGGCCCGGGCCAGTCCGGCGGCGGTGGCCCTCCCGATCCCCCGGTTCGCTCCGGTGATGACGGCGAGGCGTTCGCTCATTGGGCTCCGGTTCTTCGGGTTGAAGGAGTTGACGCCCCCAAGGTGTGGCCTCGCTGGGGCGGCCGCCAGAGGGACGCCGACCGGCGGCGGGCGAGTCCCTCGGCGTGGGAGCGCCCTGCGGGACCGCCCTGTGGGAGAGCCGGGGGCGGAGGCACGGCATCGTGCCCCCCCCGTTACCGGGAGGTTCCCGAGCCGCACCCGTTCCGACACCCCGGGCGCAGAACTTGAATCCGCTCACCCCACCTCCGGGGTCGCGATGCTGTGACAAGAACCATCAGCACCGAGGTGTCGCATGAACTCAGGTGTCGAAGTCCGAGGTCTTACCGGTCCGGGTGCATGTCGTGGGGAGGGAGCCGGCACGGGCCGGTCCTTCTCTCCGTTCCGTGGCGTCCTGGGGGCCTTCCTCCTGGCCGTGGGTGTGGCCTCGGTCGCCCCTGCAGCGGGTGCCGACCGCCTGCTTTCCGATCCGGACCCCCGGGTCACGGGCGAGATCCGGGGCCAGGTGGTGGACGGGACGGATGGCTCCAACCTGCAGGGCGCCCTGGTGCGGCTGGAGGGAACGGGCCGCTCGGTCCTGAGCGACCGGGCCGGGGAGTTCCGCTTTACCGGGCTCGCAGGGGGCGACTACACGGTGGTGGTGGGGCACATCGGCTTCGGCGAGCATCGGGAAGTGGTGTCGGTGGCCAGCCAGGAGGTGGCAAGGGTGCACGTCCGCATGACCTCGGCCGTCCTCCTCGGTGAGGAGCTGGTGGTGGAGGCCCGGCGGCACCGGCGGGCCCGGGCCCTGGGCGAGCAGTTCGAGTCGGACCGGATCTCCAACATGCTCTCCGCCGAGCAGATCGCCGACAACACGGACACGAACCTGGCAGAGGCCCTCCAGCGGGTGCCGGGCGTGACCATGGACGACTCCTCCGACGAGGGCGGCGTGGTCTCCATGAGGGGGCTGCCCGCCGACTTCACCACGGTCCTCATCAACGGCCAGCGCATGCCGTCCATTTCCGGCAGCGGACGGGGCACCGTGGTGGGGATCATCAATGCCGAGGCCGTGGAAAGCATCGAGGTCATGAAGGCCGTGACCCCGGACCTGGACGCCGAGTCCACCGGGGGGGCCATCAACATGCGCACACGCCGCTTCACCGGCGGGGACCGGACCCTCCGCTTCGGCGGGGAGGGCGGGATGCACTACGCCGAGCAGCAGCTCCCCAGCTACAACCTGAGCGGGGTGTGGGGGGACCAGTTCCGGGGCGTGGGCCTGGTGGTGGACGGGAGCATTCGCCGGACGAACCCCTACTCCAACGAGCTGAACACGGGGGGCTGGTTCGATGCCGACATCGGGGGCGAGACGGTGCGCGTGCCCGGGCAGGTCCGCCAGAACTTCCACTCTGCCAACCGGACCCGGTACACGGCCAACGCCACGGCGGACTTCGAGGCCGGCGACCACAGCCGGTTCCACATCCGGACCTCCATCAACGAGTCCCGGGACTTCCGGACGAACGCCCAGTACCGCTTCAACCGTCTGCAGTTCTCCGATGCCAGCACGGTGTCCAGCGCCCGGGGCCAGCACTACGGGCGGTTCTACGACTACTCCTTCCACATGAACAGCCTCTCGGCCGGCGGTGAGCACGAGCTGGGCCGCGCCCTCCTGGACTGGAGTGGCACTCTTGCCCGGGCCGGAAGCGCCGCGCCCTACGTGCGGGCCACCTTCCGCCGGGACGGGCTCGCCTTCGGCTACCGGAACGAGGCCGGGCTCTTCCCCATCCTGGAGGCAGCGGCGGGCCAGAACGAGTTCGATCCGTCCACCTACCGGATGGTGGACCTCCGGACCCGGAACGACCGGGACCGGGACCGGGACCTCTCGGCGAACCTGAACCTGGAGCTCCCCTTCCAGCTGGCCGGTGAGTCCCACGCCATCAAGTTCGGTGCCCGCTTCGGCAGCCGCGACAAGATGCGCCAGCGGGACTACGACCGGTGGGAGGGCTTCGACGCCAACATTCCCATGAGCGTGTTCTCGGGGGGCGGGGCGAACTACGATTTCCTGGGCGGCCGGTACGCCTTCGGGCCCCGGCTGGACCGGAGCATGACGGACCGGTTCATCGCCGAGAACCTGGACCAGCTCGTCCTGAACGAGAACTACTCCCGGGCGGCCACCGACGTGAACAGCTACCAGGCGGCCGAGGACGTGGGCGCGGCCTACGGGATGGCCACCCTGAACCTGGGTCGGGTGCGCGTCGTGGGCGGGACCCGGTGGGAGCGCACCGACATCGATTACCGGGGCAACGAGGTCATCTACGACATGAGCGGCAACTACGTGTCGACCTCGCCCCTGTCGGACCAGCAGAGCTACGACGGGTTCTTCCCGTCGCTGCAGGCCCGGGTCCGCCTGGGCTCGGCCGCGAACCTCCGCCTGGCGGCGACCCGCACCCTGGCCCGGCCCAGCTTCTACGACATGGTGCCCTACGAGGAGGTGAACCCGGACAACGGGATCATCAACCGGGGGAACCCCGAGCTCCAGCCCTCCTTCATCCGGAACCTGGATGCCAGCATCGAGCGCTTCCTGCCCGCCCGGGCCGGACTCCTCTCCCTGGGGGTCTTCCACAAGGACGTGGACAGCTACATCACCGAGCAGCTCTTCATCGAGACCGAGGGCCAGTGGACCGGTTTCCCGGTGCGCCAGCCGGTGAACGGCCTGGACGCCACCGTGTGGGGGATCGAGGCCACCTGGGTTCAGGACCTGAACTTCCTCCCGGGCGCCCTGGGCGGCCTGGGCGTGTCCACGAACTACACCTTCTCCGACTCGGAGGCGGACTTCGGCGCCGATGTGCGTCAGCTCGTCATCGGGGACCGGACGATTCCTCTGCCCGGGATGTCGCGGCACATGGCCAACGTGGCCGTGAGCTGGTCGCAGGGCGGGTTCTTCGCAAACCTCTCCAACAACTACCGCAGCGAGTACCTCACGAGCATCGGAAACCAGGCGGACGGCTCCACCGACGAGTACATGACGGGACGGAGCCGGCTGGACCTGAAGGTGCGCCAGGACCTGTCGGAGCGGTTCACCCGCTTCGGCTCCGGCGCCCTCACCCTGGAGGCCACGAACCTGACGGGTTCGGACTACCGCCGCTACGTGGGCAATCGCGACCAGGTGAGCCGGATCCGGACGTCCTTCCGGACCGTCCGCCTGGGTGTGGTCATCGACCTCTGAGGAACCGGACCATGACGCATCGATTCAACCTTCCACGCCTCTTCGCCCTGGGGGCCATCCTTTCGGGGATGGCACTCCAGGCCCCCCCCACCCTCCAGGCCCAGGAGGCCTTCGAGCCCCTGGGGCTCAACCTGACCTGGCAGCAGGACCCCACCACCACCATGACGGTGGACTGGCACGTGTCGGACCCGGCAGAGGCCGCGGTCCTGGAGTTCCGGCCCCTGGGGGCATCCGAGTGGGTGACCACCGAGCCCGACGAGACCTTCCCCTTCCCCTTCTCGGACCGGCACATCCACCGGGTGGAGCTCACCGGGCTGGAGCCGGGCACGGACCACGAGTTCCGCTTCGGGGCCGAGAGCACGGTCTACCGATTCCAGACCCTGCCTGCCGACATCGTGCGCACCCCCGTCCGCCTCGCCATGGGCGGGGACGTCCGGACGAGCCGGGAACGGATGGAGCAGACGGGGCGGGTGGCCATGGAATACGAGCCCCATGCCATCGTGTTCGGCGGAGACCTGGCCTACGTGAACGGTGACCCCCGCCGGGTGGCCCAGTGGTACGAGTGGTTCGAGGTCACCCGGGACGTCTTCCAGACGGCGGACGGCCGCATCGTCCCCGTGGTGGTGGCCATCGGGAACCACGAGATATGGCACACCCGCCGGCTCGACGAGGAGGACCTGCACCTGGAGGCGGAGTGGGGTCTTGAGGAAGGCCAGGCCACCTTCTTCATGACGATCTTCCCCCAGCCCTCCGGCACCTCCTATCGGGTACTGGACGCCGGCGACTACCTGAGCCTGGTCCTCCTGGACACGGACCACCTGGAGATGATTGCCGGGGCGCAGACGGACTGGCTCGAGGAGACCCTGGCCGCCCGGGTGGACGTGCCCCACGTGTTCCCCGTCTACCACCAGCCCGCGTATCCGTCGGTGCGGAGCTTCGGGAACAGCGGGAGCCAGCGGGTCCGGGAATTCTGGAGCCCCCTCTTCGAGGAGTACGGGGTCCGGGTCGCCTTCGAGAACCACGACCACGCCTACAAGCGCACCGTGCCCATCCGGGCCGGTGTCGAGCACCCGGGCGGGGTCGTCTACATCGGGGACGGCGCCTGGGGCGTGGGTACCCGGGAGATCGGGCGGGACCACGACGAGCCCGCCTGGTACCTCAAGCGGGCCACGGACCAGCGGCACTTCATCCTGGCCACCCTCCACGGTCCCCACCAGCACTTCCTCATGGTGAACGAGGACGGGGCCATCATCGACGAGTACCCGCAGGTCCTCACCCGGCCCGGTGCCGCGGCCGTGGTGGCCGGGGTCGAGCCCGCCGACGTCATCCTGGGCGAGCGGGTCCTGCAGCTTCTGCCCCCCATGATGGTGGACGTGGATGCCGAGGTGCTGGAGGCCTGGACGGGCACGTACCTCCTGGAGGCCGGCGACCTCACCCTCCCCCTGGAGATCTCCATGAGCCCGGGGGGGAACCTCCGGGTCGACCTCTCCGTGCTGGGCTACCCCGAGGTCGCCCTCTTCCCCCTGTCGGAGGACCACTTCGTCCTGGACCGGACGGACTCGGAGCTCCGCTTCGTGCTCGGCGAGGACGGTCGGGCTTCCGGGGTGGAGGTGACCTTCGAGGACGGGACGGTGCTGGCGCCCCGCATCGGGGACGAGGACCGATGAGCCGGAGAGACCCGCAGTCCGTCGCGAATCCCATCTTCATACAAGTCATGGAGGACGAATGATCAGGCCCATTCTGATGGTGGCTGCCCTGTCTGCCACCGTGGTCGGAGCCCCCCTCGTGGGGCATGAAGCCCGCGCCCAGGCGCCGGAGACGGTGCAGGCGGTGGCGGAGCGCTTCGGAGGCGAGGACGCCCTCGACGCCATGGCCCTCGCCCACGTGGAGGTTCGGGCTGCGGAGGTGCGCTACCGGACCGCGCTGGCCGAGGCGGTGACGGCAGACGAGGCGGTGACGCTCCGGCGAGCCATGCAGGCGGAGGTCCGGGCGATCCTGGAGGACCGGGGGCTCACGGCGGAGGAGTTCGACGACATGGTCCGGGCCAGTCGGGAGGACGAGGCCCTCCGGAGCGAGCTCAGCCGGCGGATCGGCGAGGTGGAGCGGGCCCGGCGCAGCGCGGACGGCTGACGCCGGGTCCGTCAGTCAGCCGCAGGCAGGCGACGAAGCTGGAACCGCTGGACGAGTCCGATCCCGTGGGGCCCGAACGCGGTCCCCAGGACGAAATCCGACCCGACCTGGGAGAGTTCGAAGCCCTCTGGCAGCCGGAGCCAGCCGACCACTTCCCAGTCCTCGTCCAGGGCAAGCCACTGTGCCCCGGGGAACTCCGGGGCGTCCGAAGCAAGTTCCACCCAGACGGTTCCCTCGGGGTCGGGGATGAGGGACTCCACCACGGGCATCTCGTCCGGCCTCGGCATCCCCAGATAGGTGTCGCGGATCTCTGAAACCGCGTCCGCGCCCCGGTGCTCATGGCGGGCAAGACGGGCCTCGACCCAGTCCTCCACTTCGGCCCGGCCCACGGAACGGGGTTCGATGGGCAACCGAACCGTGTCCTTCGCGGACCCGTCCGGTCCGAGGTGCAGCATCTCGTTCCCGTTCCCCACCGAGACGAGCACACCTTGCTCCGTGGGGGCCAGCGAGAGCTCGGCATGAAGGGGGAGCCCGAACGAGCGTTGCGCGGCCTGCGGCAGCAGCTCGATGTACCGGTGTTCGTAGCGAAAGCGGCCGAGCTCCACCCAGTCGCTCAGAGAGAGGTCGTACCGAAGGACGAGATCGTCCTCGGTGCGGGGGCCGGACCGCTGCATGCGCTCGCCCATGTTCTGGAGCCGTTGGACCACGAGTCCGTCGGGGGTGACCGCACGGAACCAGTCCCTCACGCCGTAGAGTCCGCCGTGGAGAAGGGGTTCTATCCTGCCATCCTCGTGGGCTTCCGAGATCCGGAGTCGGGAGGCCAGCACGAGTCGATCGTACTGTCGGGCCTGGAGGAGCCGATGGGCCTGCAGCTCGCCCGGACCCTCTCCGTACCTTCCCGCCGTACGCAGATACTCTCCCGACTCGGAGAAGAAAAAGATCTGTGACCGCCCGGAGTCCACGACGGCCAGGGATCCTCCCGACATCTGTGCAACACCCCCGATGACCTGGAAGAGCTGCTCCTGGGGACCATCGACCTTGCCGAGGACAAGGTCGGGCTCGGACGCGACCTCCCACATGGGCACCGCGGTGGGCTGGGCTGCTGGCGCGGCTCCATCCTCGCTCCCATCGCCCACTCCGGGGCCCGCCGCCCTCACCTCTTCGGTCCGTGTCCGTGGGGGTGCGTCCAGGGGGTCGGAGCGGGAATCCCGGGCCTCGGAAGGATCCGGGGCATTCGGTGACCCGTCGAGCGCCTCTCGAAGCATTGTGGCGTCGGGCATACCACCCTCCCCGACCGCTTCCTCGGAGTGGTCGGAAGCAACCGGCTGCGATGCGAGCCACGGACCGGCGACACTGGTCCAGAAGAGCCGCCCGCAAAGAATGATGGCGGCAATGACAAGCGCAACAGTGGCGGCGTACAACAGACTGCGTTTAGCAGTCGGCATAATCTGCCCTCGTGCTGTTTGCGACCCGCCTCGACCAGCGCTGCAAGACCCCGTCCCGGTGGTCCCTGTACTTCT
>REBX01000046.1 GCA_007692505.1 Gemmatimonadales bacterium
CCGTCCCACCCGCCCCCGGTCGACGCCGGGCATCTCCTCCTCCGTGACCTCGGGGTCCGACGGCACCCAGGTCCCCCATCACAACGAGACGGAGCTCTCCCTGGAGGCCCGGGACTTCTCCTTCTGGTACGGGAAGAACCAGGCCCTCACCGGCATCGACCTGAAGGTCCCCGCCCGCAGGGTGACGGCCCTCATCGGTCCCTCGGGCTGCGGGAAGAGCACCTTCCTCCGCTCCATCAACCGCATGAACGACCTCATCCCGGACACCCGCCACGAGGGCGAGATCGTCCTGGACGGACAGGCCATCTACGCGGCGGACCGAGACGTGGTGGCACTCCGGAAGCAGGTGGGGATGGTCTTCCAGAAGTCCAACCCCTTCCCCAAGTCCATCTACGACAACGTCGCCTACGGCCCCCGGGTGAACGGGCTGGTGAAGGGTCGCCAGGCCATGGACGAGCTGGTGGAGCAGTCCCTCCGCCAGGCGGCCCTCTGGGACGAGGTGAAGGATCGGCTGGACCGCAGCGCCCTCGGCCTCTCCGGGGGGCAGCAGCAGCGGCTCTGCATCGCCCGGGCACTGGCCGTCTCCCCGGAAATCCTCCTCATGGACGAGCCGGCATCCGCGCTGGACCCCATCGCCACCCAGAAGATCGAGGAGCTGGTCCACGAGCTGAAGGACGACTACACGATCCTCATCGTGACCCACAACATGCAGCAGGCCGCTCGGGTCTCCGACTACACGGCCTTCTTCTACATGGGTCGCCTCATCGAGATGGGACGGACCCAGACCATCTTCACGAATCCCTCCGAGGACCAGACGGAGGCCTACATCACCGGGCGCTTCGGATGACCCCCTCCACCGGGGTCCGCCACTTCCACCAGGAGCTGGCCGAACTCCGATCTCGGCTCCTCCGCATGTCGGGATCGGCGGAGGAGCTGGTCCGCATCGCCATGGAGGCCCTGCTGGACCGGGACCCCGCCCGGGCCCGCCACGTGGTGGAGCAGGACCACCTGGTGGACGAGATGGAGCTGGAGATCGACCGTGCCGCCCACGAGCTCCTGGCCCTCCAGCAGCCCATGGCCCGGGACCTCCGGTTCATCACCATGACCATGAAGATCTCCAACGACCTGGAGCGGGTGGGGGACCACGCGGCGAACATCGCCCGAGCCGTGGAGGACCTGGCCGGAATGCCCTCCTTCGGACAGGGACCGGAGCTGGAGGAGATGGCGCGCCTGGCCCGGGAAATGCTCTCCGATGCACTGGACTCCTTCGTGCGGAGCGATGCGGACCAGGCCCGGGCCATCGGGGTCCGGGACGACCGGGTGGACGATCTCTACAACTCCATGTTCCGCATCCTCCTCACCCACATGATGGAGGACCCTCGCCGGATCGGGCCCTCCATGACCCTCCTCCTGGTCTCCAAGAATCTGGAGCGGATTGCAGACCTGGCGACCAACGTCGCCGAAGACGTGGTCTTCCTCGTGGAGGGGGAGGTGATCCGACACGGACCCCACCCGGGCCGGAACCGCCGGGAAGGTGGGGCGGAAGAGTCGGAATTGGACCGGGAGGCCGCGGGCTGAGGAAGGACGGGTGCAACCGCCGTCCCCGTCCGATGGAACCGGCGCCTCCCGCCCGTGTCTCTTTCAGGGATGGACCTACGTTCCCACCTGGAGGAGTGAATGCGAGACGGGGCACCCCGCCCTTCCGTCGGACCCGGCCCCCGGTCGGCATGGATCGCACTCCTGGTCGCCCTCACCGCGGCAGCCTGCGGGGGCGATTCGGGCAGTGCATCGTCCAGCGCCGACACCGAACCCCGACCCAGACTCGCTTCGCCGGGAGAACTCGCCACCGACCGCGGCGACGACCTCCAGACGGTCCGGGACGAGGGATCGGGGTCCGTGGTGGTCCTCTACTCCGCTTCTGAGGGATGGGCCTACCGGGACGAGGAGGGCCACCTCACCGGCGTCACCATCGAGATCCTCCGGGACTTCTTCGACTGGATCCGGGAGGAGGAAGGGGTGGAGCTCGAGGTGACCTGGGAGGAGGACGAGGAGTGGAACCGCTTCTACCGCCGGGTCCGGAATTCGCCGGGTGGCGTCATCGGGAGCGGGAACGTCACCATGACGGAGGAACGGCGGGAGGAGCTGGACTTCTCCCCGGCCTACGCCGACAACGTGGGGGTCCTCATCACCCATGAGGACGTCCCCGAACTCGTCTCCATGGCCCGGGCAGAGGAGGCCTTCCGGGACTTCGTGGCCCACCCCTACCGGGGCACCCTCCACGAGGAACGGGTGAACCGCCTGAGGGAACGGCGGATCCCCGGACTCCGGGTCCTCCCCCTGGAGTCCAACGACGAGATCCTGGAGGCGGTGGCCACCGAGCCCAACCGCCTCGCCTGGATCGACATCTACGCATACTGGCGGGCCGTGGAGGAAGGGATGCCCCTGCGGCGCCACCCCGCCGGGGACGACGCCTCGGAGACGCTGGGCTTCATCCTGCCCAGGGGCTCGGACTGGACCCCGGCCCTGGAGCGGTTCTTCGAGGCCGATGGGGGCTACCGCAACATGGACCGCTATCGCGAGCTTCTGGAGACCCATCTGGGGGAAGGCCTGACCCTCCTCCTGGAAGAGACCCGAACCCCGGACACCACGACGGATGCCCACGAATCCGACCCGGACACCTGACCGTCCCGCCTCCCCTGGCCGCCTCGCCGGTGCCGCCCTCTGCCTCGTCCTGGCCGTCGCCGTGACCGCCTGCGACCGGGGCCCCCGTCACGGCCTCCCGGGCTCGGGCCCCCAGGTCGTCCTCATGGGCACCACGGACATCCACAGCCAGCTCCTCCCCTGGGACTACGAGCAGGAGGAAATCCTGGACCACGGCCTGGCCCGCATCTCGCCCCTGGTGGACTCCATCCGGGCGGCGAACCCTGGCCGCACCATCCTGGTGGACTCGGGAGACCTCCTCCAGGGGAACCCCATGGCTGCGACCTTTACCCCCCTCCCGGAGGACGAAGTCCACCCCATGATCGTGGCCATGAACCTCATGGAGTACGATGCGGCCGCCCTGGGGAACCACGAGTTCAACTTTGGCCTGGACCACCTGGACCGCACCCTGGCCCACGCCGAGTTCCCCTTCCTCTCCGCCAACACGGTGGACGCCGCCACCGGGGAACCGGTCTGGCCCGAGTACGTCATCGTGGAGAGGGAGCTGGAGGGCCGCCCCCTCCGCATCGGAATCACCGGCGTCCTCCCCCCGGGTGTGGCCATCTGGGACCGGGATCACGTGGAGGGCATCCTGGAGTTCCCCGACATGGTGGAGCGCCTGGCCGACGTCGTGCCTCGCATGCGGGCGGACGGCGCCGACCTGGTGGTGGTGGCGGCCCACGCCTCCTTCGAGGGGTCGAGCTACGACACCGAGAGTACCGGCGTGGCCCCCGAGAACCGCATGTCCGATGCCGCCCGGGAGGTCCCGGGCATCGACGTGGTCTTCCTGGGGCACAGCCACCGGGAAGTGGCCGATACCCTGGTGAACGACGTCCTCTTCACCCAGGGCGGCCCCCGGGGTCGTTCCCTGGCCGTGGCCACCTTCGAGCTGGCCCCCGCCGGCGACGACGGATGGCGCGTCACCGGCCGCCAGGCCGAGCTCGTCCGGCCCACCCGGGACCACATCGACACCCGGATGCAGGCCTCCCTCTCCGGGGCCCACGACCGCACCCGGGCGGAGATGGCCCGGGTCCTGGCCACGGCTCCCGAGGCATGGTCCGCCGCCGAGGCCCGGATCCGCGACACGCCCCTCATGAGCTGGATCCACCAGGTCCAGAAGGAGGTCACCGGGGCCGACCTCTCCTCCGCCGCCGCCTTCGGGCTCCGAGCCGGGCTCCCCCAGGGCGATATCACGGTGGCCCACGTAGCGCGCCTGTATCCCTACGACAACAACCTCCTCCGTGCCGTCGAGATCACCGGCGCCGAGCTCCGGGCCTACCTGGAGCACTCGGCCCGCTACTTCCTGGAGTGTCCCGAGGCCCGCTGCGAGCGTCTGGTGAACCGGGAATGGCCCGGCTTCAACTTCGACATGGTGAGCGGGGTCGAGTACACCCTGGACCTGACCCGCCCCCTGGGTGAGCGGGTGGTCCAGCTGGAGCGGAACGGCGAGCCGGTGGCCGACGACGACACCTTCACCATGGCCATCAACAACTACCGCCAGGGGGGTGGGGGCGGCTTCCCCGCCGTCCGCGACGCCCCGGTGGTCTACACCGGCGACGAGAGCGTCCGGGACCTCCTCATGGAGGCCCTGGAGGCGGCCGGCGAGATGCCCCTCCCCGGCGACTTCGAGCCCAGCTG
>REBX01000137.1 GCA_007692505.1 Gemmatimonadales bacterium
CATCATCGGGCACCGCTCCGGGGGCCAGCCCCTCACCCTGGAGGCCGGGGTCGTCCGCATCGCCGACGCCCTGGACATGGCCAAGGGCCGCTCCCGGATCCCCTTCGAGGCGGGCTCGGTGAGCATCCACTCCGTTTCGGCCGCCGCGGTGGAGCGGGTGGTCCTGGAGGCCGGCCAGCGGAAGCCCGTCCGGATCCAGATCGACATCAACAACTCCGCCGGGATCTTCCAGCTGGACCAGCTCTTCCGGGAAAAGCTGAAGGGGAGCGGGCTCGAGCCCCACATCGAGCTGGAGGCCCGCCTCACCGGGTCCGGCGCCGGGGGGGCCGAGGGGGCCGAGGGCTCGGAGGGCACCGAGTTCCCCGCCGGCGAAAAGCGGCTCTTTCGGGGATTTTCGCTGTAGAAGCATTCCTGTCGGGGGGAGCCCGTCCGGGCCACCCGTTCCGTACCTCCGTCCCTTCCCGCCATGTCCCCACCCCGCGCCCTGCCGCGCCGGGGACGCCACCCTGCCCATGATGATGCATCCCGTCCAGCTCTCCGCCCTCCTCCTCTCCCTCTGCGTCCTGGGGGGATGCGGCAACGACGCCAACGGCACGCAGTCCGCCGATGCTTCCGTGCAGGCCTCCAGCGCCGCCGCCGCCGCCGCCGACACCCTCACCGGCGAGCCCCCCCGGGTCGACCTCACCGAGGTGGGCTTCGACAAGGGGGAACCCGGCTCCGACAAGGTCTACGTCATCGAGTTCTCGGACTTCGGGTGCGTGTACTGCGCCGGTTTCCACGAGGACACGTATCCGGCCCTCCGGGACGAGTTCATCGACGGGGGCGACGTGGTCTGGAAGTACGTGCCCGTGACCATCGGGGGCTTCCCCAACACGGAGTGGGCCGCCGCGGCCAGCTTCTGCGCAGCCGAGCAGGACGACTTCCCCACCCTCCGGGACCGGATCTACAGCGAGCGGGACGCCTGGATGGCTGCATCGGAAGCTGACGCCCCCGGGCTCCTCACCTCCTTCGCCCGGGACGAGGGCTACGACGGGGACGCCTTCGAGGCCTGCATGGCCCGCCCCGAGACCATGGAGACGGTGGAGTCCACCTCCCGCATGGCGGTGGAGGTGGGGATCCGGGCCACCCCCACCTTCGTGGTGGCGGGCTACCCCGTGGAGGGCGCCCCCCCGCTGGAGAGCTTCCGGGAGGCGATCCAGGAGCTCCTGGCGCAGATCCGCACCCCCGCCGACGGATGACCCGAGGCGGACTCCTGGCCCTCCTCCTCTGGGTGGGTCTGGTCCCGTCCGCCTGCCACTTCCCCGGCCACTCCTCCGAGCTCGCCACGGCGTCGGAGGACGTCCGCTGCCGGGAGGCCGGCCCCCGAATCCCCCTCCCGGCCGAAGTCCGCGAGAGCTCGGGCGCCGTGGAGGCCCTCAGCTGGCCCGGTGCCCTCATCTGGACCCACAACGACTCGGGCCACACGCCCCACCTGTTCGCGGTGGCGGACGATGGCGCGCTGGTGGGCCGGGTGCGGGTGGCAGGCGCCGCCAATGTGGATTGGGAGGACATGGCCGCTTCGCCCTGCCCCTTCGCGGGTGAAGCCACCGGCGTGGCCGGAGCGGGGGCCCGGGGAGGGGCCGGAACCCGGGGGCAGCGGTGCCTCTACATCGGCGACGTGGGGGACAACCGGGAGCGGCGACCTGCGCTGGACCTGTACCGGGTGCCCGAGCCGGGGGGCGCCGCCGACACCCTCTCCGCCCCTGCGACCCATTGGGCCATCCGGATGCCCCACGGCCCCCGGGACATCGAGTCCCTCCACGTCCTGGAAGGCGAGCGGGTCTTCCTGGTCACAAAGGGCCGGAACGACCCGGTGGAGCTCTACGCCCTCCCGGCGCCCCTGCCTGCCGGGGTGGAGGCGGGCTCCGGCGCGCCGCCGGACACCCTGGAGGCAGTCCGGATCCAGCTGCTGGCCGACGAGCCCCCGTCCTTCGGGCGGCTGGTGACGGGGTCGTCGGCCCGCACCGACGAGGAGGGCCGGGCCGACCTGGTGGCGATCCGCACGTACGAGACGCTCCAGTTCCACCGCCCCCGAGCCGATGGCCGGCTCGAACCCCTCCACGACGGCCCGGTTAACCTCCGCCCCCTCCGGGAGGTGCAGGGCGAGGCCGTCACCTTCCTTTCGGACGGCCGGATCCTCCTTACCAGCGAGGCGGGGCCCGGGATGCGGCGGGGCTCCATGCAGGCCATCCGCTGCCAGGTGCCCGGGGTGGAGTGAGGCGCACCGGCCCGTGACACAGGCGTGACGGGTCCGTGAAGGTGCGGTGCGCCCATCGTGGCGCTGGGGACTGTTCTTTCGGGGGTCATCCTCCCTCAACACCTCCGAGAGCCTCCCCCATGCGTCCTGCCGCCCGACTTCGACTTGCAGCCCCCGGCCCGGCCCTCCCGGCCGTCCTCGCTGCCCTCGCCCTCTTCGTCCTCCTGGCCTTCGGGCCCCGGGCCCTCCAGGGCGGGGGCACCGGCGACCCGGCCACCGCGGCCGGCGCCACGGCCGCCGGCGCCAGCGACGCCCAGGCCGACCCGGAGGTCCCCGTCCTGGTGGTGGGGATCACGGTGGACCAGCTCCGGCCCGACTATTTCCATCGCTACGCCGAGCACCTGGGCGAGGGCGGCTTCCGGCGGCTCCTGGACGAGGGCTTCTTCTTCCGGAACGGCCACTTCCGGCACTCCACCACGGCCACGGGCCCGGGGCACGCCGCCCAGTTCACAGGAGGCACCCCGTCGGTGCACGGCCTGGTGGGGAACGGCTGGTACGTGCGGGAGCTGGGGCGGAGCATCAACGTCATCGAGGCCGTGGACTCGGGCTTCCAGGCCGTGGGTGCCCGGGAGGGGACCGACGGCGAGAAGGGCCCGCAGAACATGCTCACCACCACCTTCGGCGACGAGCTCTTCCTCCACACCGGCGAGCGCTCCCGCACGGTGAGCATTTCCCGGAAGGACCGGGGCGCCATCCTGCCGGGAGGCCACACGGGCCATGCGTACTGGTACGAGGGCGGCACGGGCAACTTCATCACCTCCACCTTCTACCGCGACGAGCTCCCGGACTGGCTCGTGGCCTTCAACGACCGGAACCTGGCCCAGGAGTACCTGACCCGGGTCTGGGAGCCCCTCCACCCCATCGAGACCTACGTGGAGAGCCGGGCCGACGACAACCCGTACGAGGGCCGCATCGGCGGATCCACCGCCTTTCCCTTCGACCTGGCCCGGCTGGTGGAGGAGGAGGGCGCAGGCCCGAGCCTCCTGAACACCACCCCCTTCGGCGACGAGCTCCTCTTCGAGCTGGCCTACGCCGCCATCGAGGGCGAGGAGCTGGGCCGGGGCCCCGTCCCCGACGTGCTGGCGCTGGGGCTCTCGGCCACCGATGCCATCGGGCACCGTTTCGGCCCGGCCTCCAAGCAGATGCAGGACCACATCCTCCGCCTCGATGCCTACCTGGCCGACTTCCTGGACTACCTGGACCGGGAATTCGGGCAGGAGAACGTCCTGGTCTTCCTCACGTCGGACCACGGCGCGGTCTACGTCCCCCACTACCTCCGGGACCTGGGGGTGCGGACGGGCCATCCGGACAACGAAACGCAGGTGGCGGGCCGGATCGGCCAGGCCCTGGAGGCGTGGATGGAGGAGGAGTATGGCGCCTCGTTCGTGGAAGCGCTGGCGGGCAATGGCCTCTTCCTGGACCACGACTTCCTTCGGAGCGAGGGGCTGGACCTGGAAGCGGTGCGGGCCGATGTGAAGCGGAAGCTCCTGACGCTGGACGGCATCGGCGGGGCCCTCACGGCCGATGCCCTGAACCGGACGGAGTTCACCCAGCCGCCCCGGAGCGCAATCCAGGCCGCCTTCCACCAGAAGCGGTCCGGCGACATCCTCCTGTGGCTCGAGCCCCAGACCAGCGCGGGAACGGGCACCGGGGGGACGGGGCATGGGTCGCCGTGGACGTACGATCGCCACGTGCCCATCGTCTTCTGGGGATTCCAGGTGCCGGCCGGCGAGTCCTCGGAGCCCGTGTATGTCTCCGACATCGCCTCCACCGTGTCCATCTACCTCAAGTCGCCCTTCCCCAGCGGGAACGTGGGACGCCCCCTGAACGACCTCATGGGGCGCTGAGGTCGGGACCAGTCCGGGACCGGGCTGGGGGTTCCGGGAGGAACTGCAGAGGGGTGAGGTAGGGGGATGGCGACGTGGGGGGGGGCGCAGCGGCGGGCACCCCACCGCGGGGTGTAGACCAGGCCAATGCCGGCGGGGGGAGCGGCGGCCGCCTCCGCCGGAGCGGGCGGTGCCCCCGCCGTGGGC
>REBX01000044.1 GCA_007692505.1 Gemmatimonadales bacterium
CGGGACCCTCCGCCACCCGAAGACGGACCGATGCACGTCGGAGCGGAACCCGATGAGGGCTCGGAAGGGGGCCAGGAGGAGGGGTAGGGCCTCCATGGCCGACACCACCAGGGCGGCGACGCCCAGCTCCACGATCATGACCCGGTTCAGGGTGCCCACCAGGAGGGTGAGGGCCATCCCCACCGACACCTGGAAGAGGGCGAGGCGCAGGAGCCGGCCCAGGGGCAGCTCCTCGGACGCCGCATCGGCAAAAGGGAGCCACTTCGTGCCCAGGCCGGACAGGGTCCGAGCCGTGAGCCGGGCCAGGTTGGGGCGTGGTCCGGCGTCGGGGGAGCGGCGGCTCATGGGGCCCCTTCCGCGCCGGGGGCGGCCGCCGGTCCGTCTGCACCATCCGCACCGCCTGCGCCATCCAAACCGGTGCGAACGATTTCCAGGGCGTGGGAGGCATAGAAGGGAGCACTCACCCGCCGGCTCCGTCCTGCCGTCCACCCCTTCATGTCGGGGCGTGCCAGGAGGGACTCCACGAAGGCCCGGGGACGGACCAGGTGGAGCACGGGGGCCCGATCGGAGCGGGGGAAGAGCCCGCCCACCCGTTGCAGGAAGGCCAGCAGGGGGGTCCGGGGCCCCACCGTGAAGACGATGCGGCTGCCCACCTCCGGGGCCATGCGGGCCAGGAAGTCGGCGGCCTCGCCCGGGGGGTAGTGGAAGAGGACGTCCATGACCAGCGCTGCATCCCAGGGCCCGCCGGGCGCCCGGGAGGCGTCTCCCTCCATCACGTCGATGCGGTGGGTGAGCCCCAGGGCCTCCACCCGCTCCCGGGCCGTGGCCACCAGGGACGGGGCCACCTCCACCCCGGTGACCCGGGCGCCCCGGGCCGCCAGCCGCACGGACACCTCGCCGGGCCCGCACCCCGCATCCAGGACCCGGAGCCCGTCGGGGTGGGGGGCAGCCTCGTCCCCCAGGACCCAGCCCATGAGCGTCGTGGCCATCCGAGCCCGACCGGCCCGCACACGGGCCCGCACCCCGCTCACCTCCTCGCCGGAGGTGAGGCGGATCCAGCGATCGGAACGGTCCTCGAAGTACGCACGGATCCCTTCCACCCGCCCGGGCTCGGCCCGGGGCGGGTGGGGGACCTGAGTTCCGGTCAGGGACGTGCGGGTCACGGCCATGGTCAGTCGAAGCCCAGGAGGTTGAAGATCTCGTTGTCGTCCATGGGCTCGCACTCGATGCCCTCGCCACCGGCCAGGACGTTCCGGGCCAGGGTCCGGTACATCTCCTGCATGGCCAGGACCTCGTCCGTCTCCTCCATCTCGAAGAGGGTCCGCTTCATGAGGCGGCTCTGGCGGATGCAGTCCGCCGTGGGGAACACGGCCATGGTGTCGAGGCCCAGGCGGTCGTTGAACCGGTCGATCTGGTCCGTCTGGTCCGCCCGGTTCGCCACCACCCCGCCCAGCCTCACCTTGTAGTTCTTGGCCTTTGCCCGGATCGCCGCCACAATGCGGTTCATGGCGAAGATGGAGTCGAAGTCATTGGCCGTGACGATGATGGCCCGGTCCGCGTGCTGCAGGGGCGCTGCAAACCCACCGCAGACCACATCCCCCAGCACGTCGAAGACCACCACGTCGGTGTCGTCCAGGAGGTGGTGCTGCTTGAGCAGCTTCACCGTCTGGCCCACCACGTAGCCTCCGCAGCCGGTCCCCGCCGGGGGCCCGCCCGTCTCCACGCACATGACCCCGCCGAAGCCCTCGTAGACGAAGTCCTCCGGTCGGAGTTCCTCGGCGTGGAAGTCCACCTCGGCCAGGGTGTCGATGACCGTGGGGACCATGCGGCGGGTCAGGGTGAAGGTGGAGTCGTGCTTGGGGTCGCACCCCACCTGCAGGACCCGCTTTCCCATCCCCGCCAGCGCCGCCGAGAGGTTGGAGGAGGTGGTGGACTTCCCGATCCCCCCCTTTCCGTAGACGGCCAGGACCAGCGCAGAATCGATCTGCTCGGAGGGGTCCATGTGGACCTGTACGGACCCCTCTCCGTCGCCTGTGTCCGCGGTCCCCTTCCGGGGGACCACGGGAAGTGTGCCTGTGGGACTCATGCTGCAACCTCCGTGTTGGTGCGTTCCGTCTCGATGCCTTCCAGCCGGTCTTCCAGCTCGTCGGCCGCATCCTGCAGTGCATCCATCGTCTCGTCGTCGGGGCTCCAGTAGCCCCGATCCGTGGCCTCCAGGAGGCGTTGCGCCATCCGGGAAGCGGCCTCCGGGTTCAGGTCGGCCAGGCGCTGCCTCATTTCCGGGTCCAGGACATAGGTGGCCCCTACCTCCCGGTAGACCCAGCCGGGCACGGACCCCGTGGTGGCCGACCAGCCCACCTGGTTCGTGACCCGGGCCTCGATCTCCCGCACCCCCTGGTAGCCGTGCTCCAGCATCCCCTCGATCCAGCGGGGATTCAGGATCCGGGTCCTGGCCTCCAGGTCCACCTGCTCCTCCAGGCTCCGCACCCGTCCTTCGCCCCGGGTCTCGTCTCCGATCCAGGCCGGGGCCGGGGCCCCTGCACCGTCTCCGCCCGCCGCGCCCCGGGAGTCCCGAGCTGCCCGGGTGAGCCCGCCCAGGGAGTCGAAGTACTGGTCCAGGTCCGACACGCCCAGCTCCACGGACTCCAGGTTCTGGTACGTGACGTCGACGTCGGCCAGGACCCTGCGGAAGAGGGCCCGGCCGTCCCGGGCTCGCCCATCGGTGCCGTAGCTGAAGCCCTTCCGGTTCACGAAGCTCTCGCCGAGCTCCTCCTCCTCGCCCCAGCTCCCGGCGTCCACCAGGTTGTTCACCTGGGCTCCGTAGGCCCCATCGGCGTTGGAGAAGACCCGGAGGGCCGCCTCTTCCAGCGAGCAGTCCATCTCTGCCGCGTGGGCCAGGGCATGGCGCCGGATGGGGTTCAGCTCGGCGGGCTCTCCCTCGGCCCTTGCACAGAGGAGGGCGGCCTCGGCCAGGAGCCGGACCTGCAGGGGCAGGAGGTCGCGGAAGATCCCCGACGCCGTCACCACCACGTCCACCCGGGCCCGCCCCAGCTCCTCCAGGGGGATGAGCTGGGCGCCGGACAGCCGGCCGTAGGCATCGAAGACGGGTCGGGCACCCATGAGGGCCAGCACCTGGGCCACCGGGGCCCCGTCCCGCTTCATGTTGTCCGTCCCCCAGAGGACCATGGCGATGGTCTCGGGTAGGCGGCCCTCCTGGGCCCGATACCGCGCCAGGATCCGCTCCGCCTGCCGAGCTCCCTCCCGGAGCGCCCACGCCCCGGGCACCCGCCAGGGGTCGAAGGCCACCAGGTTCCGCCCCGTGGGGAGGAGGTCGGGGGTCCGGAGGAGGTCGCCGGCGGGGGCCGGAGGGACGAATCGTCCGTCCAGGGCCCGCACCAGTCCTGCCGCCTCGGCGTTCGTCCGGAGGCCCTGGTCCAGGTGGGCCGCCCGCTCCAGGACGGAGTGGGCCGCGGCCCTGGGCACGCCGGCCTCCACCAGCAGCTCCACCGCGGGGCCGAGGCCGGTGTTCGAGGCCCCGGCGGGGCCTCCTGCGGCCCGGCCTCCCGCGGCCCCACCGCCGTCCGCCTCGGAACCGTCCACCAGGTCCCGCACCGCCGCCTCCAGGGCCTCCCGGAAGGCCGGGTCCGTCTCCAGCTCCGGGGGGATCCGGTCCGCCAGGGGGGCCGGCAGCGCCCCTCCGTCGTCGCCCTCTCCGTCCTCCTCCGTCACCGGAGGGGGGGAATGGAGGACCGCCGCCGACACCATGCCCGCCCGGGCATGGGCATCGGGGGCCCGACCCATGACGTGGAGTCCGTGGGGGATGAGGGACTGCTCCAGCTCCAGGAGCCGCTCATGGAGGTGCTCCACCAGGGTTTCGTCCGGAACCGGGTTCGCGGCTGCGGACGCGGCCCCACCTGCCAAGGCACCCTCGGCGCCCGGGGCGCCCTCCCCTGCAGCGCTTCGCTCCAGGAGGTCCAGCTCCTCGGCCTGGGTCCGCACTGCCGCCAGCTCGGCCACGTGGGTCTCGGTGCCCACGGCCTCGGGAGGCAGGGCGCGGAGTCGGTCGAGCCCGCCCCGGAGGTCCAGGAGCCCGCGGTAGAGGCCCGCCTGCAGGACCGGCGGGGTCAGGTGGCTCACGGTGACGGCGCCGCCTCTGCGCTTCGCCATGGTCCCCTCGGAGGGGTTGTTGGCGGCGTAGAGGTAGAGGAGGGGTGTGCTCCCCAGGATCCGCTCGGGCCAGCAGGCGGCGGAGAGGCCCGTGTGCTTGCCGGGCATGAACTCCACGGCCCCGTGGGTCCCGAAGTGGAGGATCGCGT
>REBX01000043.1 GCA_007692505.1 Gemmatimonadales bacterium
GGGTAGGAGGGGGCCCCCGGATCCGGGGCGGGGCGGCGGCTGGGGCAGCCCCCGCCCCCCCTCAGCCCCCGCCTCGCCCCATGAGGCGCGCCTGCTCCGAGAGGATGGCGGGGAGGCGGCGTTCCCAGTCCCGGCTCCGGACCTCCTGGTACTCGAGTTCCAGCCCGTCGGCCGGGTCCAGCGAGCTCGAGAAGGCGTAGATGGCCATCTCCAGCTCCCTCGGGTCCACCCGGTTCCGGCTCCAGCCCGGGGTGAGGCCCTGGATGTCCAGGGGGAGGTGGCGGACACCCTGGCTGGTCAGGGCCACGTCAGCGGGCTCGAAGGTCGCGGACCGGGTCTCGGCGTGCAGGGCCACCAGGAAGAGGGCGTCGGAGGCGTCGGCTCCGGGACGCAGGTGGGCCGTGGTGCGGTAGGACTCCGCCAGGGCGTTCAGCCGCTGCCAGGTGTCGGGGGCCGCAGTGCGGATGATCCCCTCGTCAAGGGGGGTCACCAGCATCCTCAGGTCGCCCCGCTGCAGGACGATGGAGATCTGGGAGTGGGAGAGGCGCCCGGCGCCGGAGGGGATGAGGTCCGGTGCCTCGCCACCGGTGACCAGTTCGCCCCTGGCTCCGACGTCGTTCGGGCCCGGAACGGCATTCGGGTCATCCTCCGGCGCCTCCCGGAAGAGGAGGCCGCAGGCCGGCAGGACCAGGAGGAGGAGCCCGGTCACGACCCCTCGGCCCCGGTTCATCCGGGAACGGCTCCCGGCTCCCGGGCCGGCTCGCCGTCGTCCTCTTCCACACCCAGCAGGGCGGCCAGCGCCTCCAGGAGGACCTCCCGGCCCTCCCCGGTCTTCGACGAGAAGGGGACCACCTGGTCCTCCGCCAGTCCCAGTTCCTCGATGATGCCGCCGATCCGGCGGCCTCGCTGGGACCGGTTCAGCTTGTCCACCTTGGTGAGGACGACGAGGGCCGGCTTCCCCATCCCCGCCAGGTACTCCAGCATCTGGAGGTCCGAGTCCCTGGGATCGCGGCGGACATCCATGAGGTGTACCACGGCCAGTGCGCCGTCGGGCCGTCCGAGGTACCCTTCCACCAGCTCCTTCCACCCGTCCTTCACCGAGGTGGGCACCTTGGCGAAGCCAAAACCCGGGAGGTCCACCAGGAAGAAGGTGTCGTTCACTCGGAAGAAGTTCAGCGCCTGGGTCTTCCCCGGGGTGGCGGAGACCCGGGCCACGTGCTTTCGGGTGCGTCCCAGGATCGTGTTGATCAGGGAAGATTTCCCCACGTTGGAGCGCCCGCTGAAGGCGACCTGGGGGAGGTCGTCGGGGAGGTCGGCAGCAGGGTTCACGACGGTTCCTGCGAACTCGACGGAGCGGATCTTCATGGGAGGGTCCCGGGGTGGTATGTGTGGGGCAGGATGGACTGACTGGGTCCGGACGGGGCCGCCGGTCACTGGGAGCGATGGAGCCCGGGCTCGGGCGGGGCCACACCCGGGGCAGCCGGCCCGAGGACCAGCTCCAGCGCCTCGTCCACCCTTCCCACGGTATGGAATCCGAGGCGCTCGCGCACCTCCCGGGGCAGGCGTTCGAGCTCGGCGGCGTTGGCTTCGGGGACCAGGACCACGCGGATGTCCTGGCGAAGGGCTGCGACCACCTTCTCCCGGATGCCCCCCACCGGGAGGACTCGTCCCCGCAGGGTGATTTCTCCGGTCATGGCCACGTCCGGCCGGGTGGACCGTTCCGTGAGGGCCGAGATGAGGGCACAGGCGATGACGAGTCCCGCCGAGGGACCGTCCTTGGGTGTGGCTCCCTCCGGGATGTGGATGTGGACGTCCACGTCCTCGTGGAAGGTGGGTCGAAGCCCCAGGGCCCGGGCCCTCGACCTGGCCCAGGTGACAGCGGCCACCGCCGACTCCTTCATGACGTCGCCCAGGGTGCCGGTGAGCTGGATTTCGCCGGACCCGGGGAGGACGGCGACCTCCACCTCGAGGATCTCCCCGCCCACGGAGGTCCAGGCGAGTCCGGTGGCGATGCCCACCCGGTCGGAGCCCCGGTCCCGATCCGGCCGACGGGTCGGTGGGGGACCCAGGAGGGCGCCCACCGCCTCGGCATCCAGATCCTGGAGGGGGGGCGAGGCGTCGGTGGCGGATCCCGAGCCCTCCGCCTTCCTGCGGGCCAGCTTCCGAGCCAGCCGGGCCAGGGTGCGGTCCAGCTCCCGGACACCGGCTTCCCGGGTCCAGTTCTCGATGACCCAGCGGAGGACCTGTGGCGAGAGTTGGACCGAGTCGGGCTCCAGCCCGTGGCCCCGGAGCTGCCCCGGGAGCAGGAAGCGGGTGGCGATGGTCACCTTCTCGGTGTCCAGGTACCCGGGGATCCGGATGATCTCCAACCGGTCCCGGAGCGCTTCGGGGATTCCGGAGAGGGTGTTCGCCGTGGCCACGAAGAGGACGTCGGACAGGTCGAAGTCCAGCTCCAGGTAGTGATCCTGGAAGGAGCGGTTCTGCTCCGGGTCCAGGACCTCCAGGAGAGCTGCCGCCGGGTCCCCGTGGACATCTCGGGTGAGCTTGTCCACCTCGTCCAGGAGGAAGACCGGATTCCGGGTCCCGGCCCGGCGCAGCCCCTGGAGGATCCTCCCCGGCATGCTCCCCACGTAGGTGCGCCGGTGCCCCCGGACCTCCGCCTCGTCCCGCACACCCCCCAGGGAGACGCGCACGAAGGAGCGGCCCAGGGCCCGGGCGATGGACCGCCCCAGGGAGGTCTTTCCCACCCCCGGCGGCCCTACCAGGCAGAGGATGGGTCCCCGGAGCTGGCCCACCAGGGAGAGGACCGCGATGTGGTCCAGGATCCGGTCCTTCACCGAATCCAGCCCTGCGTGGGCCGCCTCCAGCTCCGTTCGAGCCCGCTCCACGTCCAAGGCATCGGAGCTCCGGGTGGACCAGGGGAGGGCCAGGATCCAGTCCAGGTATCCCCGGATGACACCGGCCTCGGGGCTGGCCGGGTTCAAACGCTCCAAACGCTTGACTTCCTGGCGGGCCCGTTCGTCTGCGTGGGCGGGAAGGTCGGCCTCCTGGATGGCCGCCAGGATCTCGTCCCGCTCGTCCCCTGCACGCTCCATCTGTCGACGGAAGGCCTCCATGGGATCAGTCGGTCCCCCCATGGGGGAGGCCGTCCCCTCCGCGGATCCGGCCTCGTCCTCCTCCAGGCGCTTCCGCATCTCCCGGTCCAGCCGGTCCTCGATGCGGAGGACCTCGATCTCGCGCTCCAGGGTGTCCTGGAGTCCCTCCAGGAGGCTCTGTACCGTAGGCCTCTCCAGGAGGGCCTGCTTGTCCTGGGCCCGGAGGAGGAGGTGCCCGGTGACCTGGTGGGCAAAGCGGAGGGATCCGTCACCGGGGGGCAGCGACGTGGCCAGGTCCGGGGGGAGGTCCGGGTGGAGGCGCACGTACTCCCGGCAGGCCCGACTTACCCGGCGGGCCTGGGCCTCCCTGCTCGGGGAGACAGGGTCCTCGGCGTCTTCGTAGTCCAGCGAATGGGCATCGGCGGAGAGGCCCCGGTCGTCGGCGTGGAAGCGCTCCACGACCATGCGGGATGCGCCCTCGAACACAACCCGAAGGGTGCCGTCGGCCAGCTCGGCGTCCTGTACGATGCGGGCCAGGGTGCCCACACGGTGGAGCCCGTCGCCTCCGGGGTCCTCCACCTCGGGGTCCCGCTGTGCAACCAGGAGGAGCCGGCGGTCGGAGGCCAGGGCCAGGTGGAGGGCGGAGACGGAGCGGGGCCTTCCCACCAGGAGGGGCAGCACCATGGAGGGGATGAAGACCAGGTCCCTCAGGGGAAGGACCGGAAGCCGCTCCGTCGCCAGGGTCACGCCTCCTTCTTCTTCGGCTCGTTGTGGAGGACCAGGAGGGGATCCACCCCGTCGGTGACGCACTCCGGCGTGATGACGACCTCGCGGACGTCGTCGCGGGAGGGGAGGTCGAACATGATGTCCCGCATGAGGTTCTCCAGGACGGCCCGGAGGCCCCGCGCGCCGGTACGCCGGTCGATGGCTTTCCGGGCCACCGCACGCACCGCATCTGCGTCCAGGGTGAGACCGATCCCCTCCAGCTCGAACATCTTCTCGTACTGCTTGAGGAGGGCGTTCTTCGGCTCTCGGAGGATGCGGACCAGGGCGTCCTCGTCCAGCTCGTCCAGGCTCACCGTGACGGGGAGGCGCCCCACCAGCTCGGGGATCAGCCCGAAGCGCTGCAGGTCCTCGGGCTCGGCGTGGGGGACGAGGGCATCCCGGTCCCGCTTCTCTCGAATGGGAATTGCCTTCCCCTCGACGGGGGCGG
>REBX01000094.1 GCA_007692505.1 Gemmatimonadales bacterium
GTGCCCGGACCAGGGGTCTCGGTCGCTGGTGGCCCGTCGGATCAGGAGGAGCTCGGTGCGCCGGATCCGGACGGCGGGGTCGCGGTTCGGGGTCGCTGCCCCATCGGCCCCCGGGGGCGGACGCAGGACGACGGCCACACTGGCCAGCCACCCGTCCGGATGGGGCTCCGGATCGTCGGCACTGCCGCCATGGGGCTCGAGGAGCCCGCGAAGCCCCAACCCGAACACGTCCCCGCCTCCACCGGGGCCGCCGTCTCCCGCAGCCCGGCCGCCGTCCCCCTCAGCCCGGCCGTCCTCACCCACCCGGCCGTCCTCCCCAGCCCCGCCCCCCTCGCCCACGGGGCTCAGACGCCCTTCTTCTCGGCGCCCCAGATGTGCTTGTGGAGCTGGGTCTGCATGCGCACGGGGAGGCCGCTCTCCAGGATCCAGCGGGCCACGTCCTCGGGGTCGGGCCCTGCCGCGCCCCACACCGGCGAGATGAGGAGGGCCCGGAGGGTGCCGTCGGCAATGCGGCGGTCCAGCCCCCGGGTGCGGATGACCTCGGCGGTCCACTCCCAGTCCGCCTGGTCCGCGATGACGAACTTCACCTCGTCCAGGTGGTCCAGGGCGTCCAGGTTCTCC
Source organism: Gemmatimonadales bacterium (assembly GCA_007692505.1). Lineage (GTDB taxonomy): Bacteria > Gemmatimonadota > Gemmatimonadetes > Longimicrobiales > Gaopeijiaceae > REBX01. The sequence continues at coordinate 622 of REBX01000094.1, forward strand.
CAGCGATTCCGGGCCACCTCGCCGGAGCCCGGGCACTTGAGGTCCATGATGACGTGGACCCGGGGGTCCAGGGGGGCGATGTCCTCCGAGCCCGAGGTCTCCACCAGGACCCGGTAGCCCCGATCCGCCAGCCGCCGGGCCAGCTCGAAGGCGCCCCGGTGGATGAGGGGTTCGCCCCCGGTGATCTCCACCAGGGGAGCGGGGGTGCGGGGGCCGCCGGAGAGGTCGTCCACCCGGGCCTCGATCTCGTCCAGGGACTGGCGTTCGCCGCCGTGGAAGGAGTACTCGGTGTCGCACCATGCGCAGCGGAGCGGACACCCGGTGAGGCGCACGAAGGTGCACGGGAGCCCGGCCCAGGTGGACTCGCCCTGGATGGAGTGGAAGATCTCCGTGATGCGCAGGAAGGGCGCGCCGGAGGAGGGCGGGGAGCGGGGTGTCTCCGGGGACGGCGTCGGAGACGGGGACGTGGGCGTGGACTGGGAGGACATCAGTTGCGGTTGCGGTCGGAACGGCGGTCGGGCCACATGAAGCCCAGGGGCGACTCCTTCACCACGCTGCCCATCATGAAGAGGACGTTGTCGGGGCGCTCGGCCAGTCGGCGCATGAGGTAGGGGTACCACTGCTCCCCGAAGGGCACGTACACGAGCATGCGGTAGCCCTCGGCCAGGAGCTCGCGCTGCAGGTCGCGGCGGACCCCGTAGAGCATCTGGAACTCGAAGCGCTCCCGGTCCACCCCCTCCCGCTCCACGAAGCGGCGGGCGGCGTCGATGATGGCCTCGTCGTGGGTGGCGATGCCGGGGTAGTTGCCCTCGGCCAGGAGCCACTCCATGAGCTCGATGAAGTTCTCCCGGATCCGCGCCGGGTCCTGGTAGGCCACCTCGGCGTCTTCCTGGTAGGCGCCCTTGCAGAGGCGGACGCTGGCACCCAGGTCGATCATGCGGCGCACGTCGCCGGCGGTGCGCTTGAGGTAGGCCTGCAGGACGACCCCGATGTCGCGCCATCCCTGGTCCCAGAGCTTCTCGAAGCTGTCCAGGGTGCGCTGGGTGTAGGCCGAGCCCTCCATGTCGAAGCGCAGGAAGACGTTCCGGTCCCGGGCCACTTCCAGCACCCGGGTGACGTTCTCCGACAGGAACTCCTCGGAGATGTCCTGCCCCATCTGGGTGAACTTGAGGGAGCAGCTGGCGGTGAGCTCGCGGTCGGCAAATGCGTTGATGAGCTCGATGTAGATGTCGGCGGCCTGGCGGGCCTCGGCCTCGGAGGTGACGGCCTCGCCCAGGTAGTTCGCCGTCATGCGGAGCCCCAGCCCGTTCGCCTCCTCGGCGGTGGCCACGGCGTCCTTCACCGTCTCGCCCGCCACGAAGCGCCGGCTCATGGACCGGGTCACGGGGGTGCCGGTGAGCACCTTTCGGGCGCCCCCGGACTCGCTCAGAAACAGCAGGCCGCGTCGCAGCATTCCACTCCCTCGGTCGGTGGTCAGTCGGGGAGGCCTGCGGCCTTCCCCTCGTCGTTGTCCTTCCGGGCCCGAACGGCCTGGTGGAGGTGGTTCTGGACCTCCATGAGCGACAGCGCGCCCATTTCCCGGAGCACTTCGTCTCGCGAGCGTCCGCGCACGAGGGTGGGCGTTTCCACGTGCCCCACCACGCCCACGCCGGTGGCCGCCCAGCGGGGGAAGACCAGGTAGCCTTCCCAGGGCGCGCGCAGGTCCGGCGTCTTCTCCGCCTCCGGGGAGACCGTGTAGGGGTCTCCGTCGGGCCCCTCGAAGGCCGGGGGGCGCTCGTGGACGCGGAAATACCCGGCCAGGGTGGCGTCGTCGGAGCCGTGGACGTCGTCCGCTTCGGATGACATGGAGGGGGCGTCCAGGTGGTGGAGTTCGGCGCAGGTGGGCCATCCCCTGTCGCATCCTTCATAAGTTAGGAGCGATGGGAGGCCGGGCACAGGCCCCCCGCCTCCGCAGCCGGAGGACCCGGACCGGGCCCTCTCGCCTCCAGCCCCCAACCCCAGGACCCTTCATGAAGGCAGCCATCTTTGCCGAGAACGGCGGACCCGAGGTCATCCACGTGGCCGAACTCGAACGCCCCGAACCGGGGCCGGGCCAGGTCCGACTTGATGTACGGGCGTCATCGTTGAACCACCTGGACCTCTGGGTGCGGCGGGGCCTGCCCGTGGAAATCCCCATGCCCCACGTGGGAGGCTCGGACATGGCCGGCGTGGTGGACGCCGTGGGCGCCGGGGTGGACGGGGTGCGCCCGGGGACCCGGGTGGTGGTGGATCCGTCGCTGGACTGGGGCTGGGTGGAGGGGCTCCGGCGGGGGCCGGGCCTCCACGAGCCCGAGTTCCGGGTCATGGGCGAGCACACCCAGGGCGGCTTCGCCGAATACGCCATTGTCCCCGCCGACAACCTCCTGGCGCTCCCCGATCACGTCTCCTTCCAGGAGGCGGCGGCGGCGGGGCTGGTGGGGGTGACGGCGTGGCGCGCGGTGGTGGGTCGGGGACAGCTCCGGGCCGGCGAGCGGGTGCTCGTCACCGGCGGGTCCGGGGGGGTGTCCACCATGGCGATCCAGATTGCCCGCCACGCCGGGGCGGAGGTGTGGGTCATCACCTCCGGCGAGGACAACGGGGCGCGGGTCCGGGAGCTGGGCGCGCACCACGTCATCGATCGCACGGCCGGCGACGTGAAGGGCCAGCTCCGGGCCTCGCTGGGCGGCCGGGGGGTGGACCTGGTGGTGGACTCGGTGGGGGAGGCGCTCTGGGGGACCCTGGTGCGGGCGCTGGCTCCCGGCGGGCGGCTCGTGCTGTACGGGGCCACCACGGGCCCGAAGGTGGAGACGGACCTCCGCCACGTCTTCTGGAAGCAGCTCTCCATCCTGGGGACCACCATGGGGAGCCCGGTGGAGTTCCGGGCGGCCATGGAGGCCGTCTTCCGCGGCGACGTGGCGGCGCCGGTCCACCGGGTCACGGACCTGGACGGGGTGCGCGGCGCCCACGAGGAGCTGGAGGCAGGGGACGTGTTCGGGAAGATCGTGGTGGTGCCCCCGGGGTCGTGATGGGGCGGAGGGTGCGGGGCGGAGGTCTGCCGGACGGGGTGGAGGGGGCGGAGGCGGGGCGGGCGCCGCGCAGGGGGGTTCGGAAGCCTGCGGACAGGGTGCGGGTTTCCGGCGGGGTTCGGAAGCCTGCGGACAGGGTGCGGGTTTCCGGCGGGGTTCGGAAGTGCGCGGCGGAGGAAGCCGTCCGTGCAGGGTTATGCCCACTATTGAACGAAACTCTGCAAACGTCGCCGCGGCCGCGCTCGTTGCAGGGTTATGCCCACTATTGAACGAAACTCTGCACGCAGGGGGGATTACCGAACCTCCGGCTCGCGGGTGGACTTCCGCTGGCTCGCCGGCTGTCCAGAGGGCGCGGGCGGGCTCGCCCCGACCCCTCGTGCCATCCCCAGCGCCCAAATAAAGGATGGCGGGCGGCAGCGCCGCCCACCGCTTATTAGTTATTTATATAAAATCCAGGCCGTCGGCGCGGTATATTAGTATTTGATATGTCTCTGGTCTAGAAGACGCTCCGGTCGGGACAGGGGCCAGGCCGTCGGCGGGGCGCGTTGCAGGAGAATGGCCGGGGCGGGCGGGGCGCAGGGGTATGGCCGT
>REBX01000042.1 GCA_007692505.1 Gemmatimonadales bacterium
CCCCCGGGGGGGCTCCCGCCGCCCGTGTCATCGACCCGGCCCACCCCCCGGTCCCTCGCCCCGTTCGACCCACCCCGCAGGGGCCCCTCCATCCCGGCCCGACCGGCCAGGACGAAGGCGCCGAAGACCACCACCAGGAAGAGGGGCTCGGAGAGGATCCACCGACTCGCCTCCAGCCATCCCGCCGACAGGAGGGTGAGGACGGCCACCGCGCCGCCGGCCCAGGGCCCGGCCCGACCGTTCGCCCAGAAGAAGGCCAGGAGGACGGCCAGCGACACGAGGCCTGCCACCACGAGCTTGAAGCCCACCCACGACTCCACCCCCAGGAGGATGAGCCCCGCCAGGAGGACGGGGAAGCCCGGCGTGTACTTGGCGTGGTCCGCCAGCCCCGGGTCCCAGACCTCCATGTAGCCCAGCCCCGACGCCAGTGCCCACCCCAGGGAGAGGTAGGCCATGTTGTCGCCGCCGGGGTGGGGCATGGGTGTGTGGACCAGGGTCAGGACCAGGGCCTGCACCAGGACCAGGAGCCCCGCCAGCGGGATCCACTGGGGGAGGGACGCCTCGCTGCCCTGCGGGCCCCGTCCCCGGGTCTGCTTCCGCCCCCTCACGGCCTTGCCCCCCCGGGCGTTCGGTGCCCCAGGACGCAGGCGCGCCGCGCCCCGGTGACCCGGGGGAGCCCGGCAGGCCATCCCTCAAGGTGTGCCCATCCCAGAGCGGCAAAGGCCACGGCTTCCCGGGCATCGGGGTCCACGCCCAGCGACTCGGCCCCCACGCAGACGGGGAGGGGGTCCAGGGCGGCCCGGAGCCCCGCCACCAGAGCCGGGTTGCGGGCGCCGCCTCCGGTGAGGACGAACTCGTGGGTGCGGGAGAGGGGGAGGTGGTCCCGGCAGCTGCGGGCCACGGTCTCGATGGTGAAGGCGGTGAGGGTGGCCACCAGGCGGTTCCAGTCGGCTTCGGTTCGGGGCGAGACCCGGTCCACCACGGCGTCCACGAACTCGGGCCCGAAGGCCTCGCGCCCGGTGGACCGGGGCGGGAGACGGCGGAGGAAGGGGTGCTCCAGGAGGCGGGCCAGGAGGGTTCGGTCCACCTGCCCCCGGAAGGCGCGGCGGCCCTCGGCGTCGAAGGACTCGGCCCCGTCGGTGGCGCGGCGCACGCACTCGTCCAGGAGGGCCACGCCGGGCCCCGTGTCGAAGGCCCGGACCTGGCGGCGCTCGCCGTCGGCGGGGAGCCAGGTGACGTTCCCCATCCCCCCCAGGTTCTGGAGGGCGCGGCTCCGGCCCTCCCGGTGGAGGAGGAGGTGGTCCGCCCAGGGGACCAGGGGGGCGCCGTGGCCCCCGGCGGCCATGTCGCGGCTCCGGAAGTCGGCGATGACGTCCGTGCCGGTGCGCTCCGCCAGGGTGGCCGGGCAGCCCAGCTGCATGGTGGCACCCCTGCGGCCGGGGCCGGGAGGGCTGTGCCAGATCGTCTGCCCATGAGAGGCGACGGCGTCCAGCGCCCCGGGGGCCAGGCCCACCTCCTCCAGGGTCTCCAGGAGGCCCCGGGCCATGGCCTCGCCCAGCTCTCCGTGGAGGTGGCAGAGGGTGGCCGGCGTGCCCCGAAGGGTGGCCTCCCGGATCCGGTCCCTCATGGCGTCGGGCCAGGAGTGGGTGCGGAAGGCCTCCACCTGGTGCTGGACCTGGCCGGGGTGGGGCGGGTGCGCCGGGTCGCCCGCGATGCGGCGGAAGGTGACGATGGCCACGTCCAGCCCGTCCAGGGAGGTGCCCGACATGAGGCCCGCGATGCGCCGGGGGCGGCCGGGGGCGATGCCGGGGACGGGGGCCCGGTCGGTGCCGGGAACGGGAGCGGGGCCGGGCCCGCTGACCACGGTCACGCGCCCTCCCCTGCGCCTGCGGCAGCCCCACCTGCGGGCGGCGGGGACCCCAGGAGCTCCACCACACCCCCCCCCCCCGGCAGCCTCCAGGCGCCGCCGGGCCTCGTCGGCCCCCATCCCCAGGCGACCCATGACCAGGGCGGTGCGCACCTCCCCACCGGCCGCCTCCAGGAGCGCCCTCGCCCCGTCGTCCTCCACCTCCAGGGCGGTGCGGAGGATCCGGAGGGCCCGGTCCTCCAGCTTCCGGCAGGTGACCTGCAGGTCCACCATGAGGTTGCCCCAGACCTTCCCCATGCGGACCATGGCGCCGGTGGAAATGGCGTTCAGGACCAGCTTGGTGGCGGTGCCGGCCTTCATGCGGGTGGAGCCGGTGACGACCTCCGGGCCCGTGAGGGGGGCAATGACCACGTCGTGGCGCTCCACGAGCTCCGGCGGCGGCGGGGTGCAGAGGAGGAAGCCGGTGCGAGCCCCCAGGCTCCGGGCCCGACCCAGGGCCCCGTGGACGAAGGGGGTGGTGCCCGAGGTGGCGATCCCCACCACCAGGTCGGCCTCCCCCACCGCAAGCCCGTCCATCTCGGCGGCGCCGGCCGCCGGTTCGTCCTCGGCGCCCTCCCGGGCCCGGACCAGGGCCTCGTGCCCCCCGGCGATCACCCCCTGCACCCAGTGGGGCGGGGTCCCGAAGGTGGGGGGCATCTCGGCGGCATCCAGGACCCCCAGCCGCCCGCTGGTGCCGGCCCCCACCCAGATGAGGCGGCCACCGGCCCGGAGGGCGGCCTCCGCCAGCTCGATGCCCCTCGCCACCGCCTCCTCCACGCGGGCCACCGCCTCCACGGCCTCCCGGTTCTCCTCCGAGAGGAGGCGCACGAAGGCCAGGGGCTCAAGGGAGTCCAGTCCGGCGGAGCGGGGGTTCCTCTGTTCGGTGAGGCGGTCGTCGAGCACCGTTCGGACGCCTTTGCGAAGAGGCGGCAGGGCCGGCGGCCGGGGTCCACGCCCGGTCCCGGAGCGAAGGGTGGCGGGGGGGAACGCCGAGCCAACCGGCTGTGGCCCACCCCACTCCCGGTTATCTTCGCGTGGCAGGCCCCGGGGTACAAGGTGACCCGCGCCCGCCCCCGCCGCCCCCGCTGCTCCCACATCCGCCCCAACGCCCATGTCCATCTCCTCCACGCCCTCCGCCCCCTCCGCCCCCGGTCCCGACGAACTCCTGGCCATGGCTCGCAGCCTGGGCGAGGAGCTGGTGACCCTCCGCCGGGACCTCCACCGCCATCCGGAGCCGTCCTTCCAGGAGGTCCGCACCGCAGGCATCGCCGCCGAGGCCTGCCGGGCCGAGGGATTCCGGGTCACCACGGGCATCGCCCGCACCGGTGTGGTGGCGGAGATCGGGGGCTCCGGGGATGGCACCGGCGAGCCCGACGGCGAGCCCGTCGTCGCCCTCCGCGCCGACATGGACGCCCTCCCCATCACCGAGGAGAACACCCACGACCACGCCTCCCGGGTGCCGGGCTGGATGCACGCCTGCGGCCACGACGCCCACGTGGCCGGCCTCGTCGGGGTGGCTCGCCTCCTGGGGACGCTGGCCCGGGAGGGCCGCCTCCCCCCCGGTCGCATCCGACTCCTCTTCCAGCCATCGGAGGAGGGGATGGACGACGAGGGCAAGAGTGGCGCCCGCCGCATGGTGGAGGAGGGCGCCATGGAAGGGGTCCGGCAGGTCTTCGGCCTCCACGTCGGGTCCCACCTCCCCCGGGGCCGGGTCGTCCTGGAGCCCGGGCCCTTCTTCGCGGGCTCCGACGAACTCTTCGCCACGGTCCGGGGCCGGAGCAGCCACGCCGCCCGCCCCCACGAGGGCGTGGATGCCGTGGTCCTGGCCGCCCACGTGGTCACCGCGGCCCAGCAGGTGGTGGCCCGGCGCCTCTCCCCCACCGACACCGGCGTGCTCACCTTCGGCAAGATCCACGGCGGAACCGCCCAGAACATCATCGCCGACCGGGTCCGCCTGGAGGGCACCCTCCGCTACTTCGACCCCGCCGTGCGCCGCCGCCTCCGGGAGGGCGTGGAGGGCGCCATGGAGGTGGCCCGGGCGCTGGGAGGCGAGGCCGAACTCACCATCCGCGACGGCTATCCCCCCCTCGTGAACGACCCGGCCGCCACGGACCGGGCCCGCCGCGCCGCCGTGGAGGTCCTGGGCCCCGACGCCCTCCTCCGGGCCGAGCCCACCCTGGGCGCCGAGGACTTCGCCTACCTGGCCCGGGAGGCACCGGGCGCCTTCATGTGGCTGGGCGCCGCCCTCCCCGACCCCCGGGAGCACCACCACCCCCGCTTCGACATCGACGACTCCGTCCTGCCCATGGCCAGCGCGCTCCTGGCCCGCATGGCCCTGCTTTC
>REBX01000163.1 GCA_007692505.1 Gemmatimonadales bacterium
CCGGATCGACTTCGACAGCCGCGTCCGCCTCGACCGGCAGTACACGGCAGGGGCTCGAGCCGGAGTGGACCTGAACCAGAACGTGGGACTCCGGGCCTTCTACTGGCGCGGGGTGGACAGTGACTTCGGGGAGTGGGACGAGCTGGAGAGCTACGGTGCAGAGCTCCAGCTGGCCCTCAACACGGGCCCCGGGATCTCTCCCTTCCTCCTGGTGGGAGGTGGGCGCATCGCGTTCAAGGACGACTTCACGGACCTGGACGGGCTGACCCGCGACCGGGAGGACCACCTCACCCTGGGTGGCGGGATGGCCATCGGGCTGGGAGACCGGACGCGTATCGAACTGGGTGCCCGAAGCCTGTTCATGACCGTCGACGAGGAGATCGGCGACGTGACCTCACCGGACCAGCTGGTGGCTAACTGGCAGTACAGCGCCGGGATCTCGGTGGCGCTGGGGGCTCGTCCCCGGCCCAGGACCGCAGCTGCGGATCGGGACCGGGAGCGGACGGACCGAGAGCTCGCCGCCCTCCGGGAGGAGAACGAGCGACTGAGGCGGGGCGAGGACCCGGCCCGGGTTCCGGCCGCCGCTCGCGACACCATCCCGGCTCCCAGGACGATCCTGGTGCCCGTCCCGGAGGTGGGCGAGATCATCCTCCGATACGGACCCGAGTACGCCCGGGCCACAGGGGAAGGCGTCCGCGTGGACCCCGCCGGGATCCCGCAGGGGCAGCTGGAGGCCATGATTCGCGAGGCCGTTCGGCGAGAGATGGAGCGGGCCGGGATCCAGCCCGTTGCGCCCACACGGCCACAGCCGGTCACGGTGGACGGCGAGCCGGCCAGGGATCGCCTCCAGGTCGCCGGGAGGCGTCTGAACGCCTTCATGCCCTACACGGGATTCCAGGTCTCGCCGGGCAAGTTCCTGCTGGGAGTGCGGGGCGACCTGGGCGTCATCAGTGATGCGATTCCCGTCGACATCATCCCCGACGTGGTGTTCGGCCTCTCCGACGGGTCCCCGACCCTCATGGGCGGGATCAACGCCCGGTTCGGATGGAGCCTGGGGACGGACTGGAACGTGTTCCCCTACATCGAGGCAGGGGCAGCCCTCTCCAGCAACAAGTTCCTCACCGCCAACCTGGGGTACGGGGCCGAGTTCGACATTGGTTCCGGGGACTCGGTCCGGCGGCTCTTCGTGCAGCACCGGGGTGTGAATGCGTTCCGGGAGCACCAGTTCATCGGCGGGATTCGGCTGGCACGGTAACCCGCGGCTCCAACCCACCCCGCCGTTCAACGAGGGGGCCTCCAGCACACGGAGGCCCCCTCCGGCATGGGGAACGCGGAGGGCCTTGTCCGGGCGCCGCAGCCTGACGGTCCTCGGTCCGCTTCCGGCCCGGCGATCCACCCCATCCGTCGGAGGGAGTAGTCCCTTCGAGGGGCCCTCCTGCCCGCCCTCCCCCTTTTGCCTGTCCAGCCACTTCCATCCCGTCGGGCAATGTCCCGAAGGGTGTCCCCCCACGAGCTTTCCGTGCAGGAATCAGGAATCCGCGTGCCCCATGGTGCGTGATGAGATCGCCTCCCCCCGGACCAAGGACATCCAGTGAAGCCCTCGAGACTGATCCCGACCTCCCTCCTCTTCGCCGTCCTCTTCGCCGTCCCCGTGCTGGCACAGGAGCCGCCCCGAAGCGGCGACCAGCCCATCCTGGGCTCCGCCGCCATGGACGACGCCCTGGCCAACCACGAGTCCCAGGTGGATCGGAACCGGGCCGAGCTGGCCCGCATCCTGGCCCATCCGCAAGTGCGGGAGCTGGCCCGGGACCGAGGCGTCGACATGAGCAGGGTCGAGACCGGCGCCGCCGGTCTGACGGACGAGCAGATGGAGGAGGTCGCCCCCCTGGTGGCCAAGGTCGCTCCCCTCATTGAGCAGAGGATGGGCAGCGTGACCGTGAGTGTCGCCGCCATCATCATCATCCTGCTCATCCTGATCCTGGTGACCTGAAGGCCGGCGTACCCCTCCATGCTGCGGGCCCGGACCCGGCTCGTGCAGGCCGCCGCCCTCCTGGCGGCGGCCCCCTTCCTCTCGCCGGACGCCTCGGCGCTCCCGGCAGAGGGAACCCGGGGGGAGGGTCCGGTCTCTGCGGATCACAGGGCGCCCCCGCCGGGGGCGCCCTGCACCGCCACCGTCGAAGGTCTCCTCGAGGAGGCCAGGACCCTGGCCGGGAGGGACGAACCCGAGGCGGCAGCGGCGCTCCTGGTCCAGGCGCTCCTCATGTGCCCGGACCACCCCGATGCCCTGGCGGACCTTGCCGGCCTGCGGATCCTCCAGGGCGAGCTCACCGAGGGCGAAGCCCTGGCGAGCCGACTCGTGGAGGTCCGTCCCCAGGCCCCCCACGCCTGGGAACTCCTCGCCCTTGCCCGCTTCCTCCAGGATGATGCCCATGGCGCCCTTCGTGCATGGAACCAGGCCGGGCGACCCCGGGTCCGGGACGTCGCGATCCAGCTCCTGGACCCCCTCGGGGCCCGGGAGGCCACGGTCGGGACGCCGCCGCTCCCACCTGGTGGTCTCGCCCCCGGCCAGGTGCTCACGGTGGAGGGGCTGATCCGGGGCGAACGCCGCCTGGCCGCCCTCCCTGCGGCGGATCGAGCCCGCCTGGGCTACCGAATGGTACCGGGTGGGGAGGCCGCCGTGGAGGGGACCGTGGTGCTGGGAGGGGGCAACCCCTTCACACGGGCCGACCTGGTGGGGCACGGCCTGCGCCTCGCCGTCCGCCGGATCCATGTCGTGTCTGCAGACCCCCTCGGTCGGCTGGAACGTTGGGACCTGACCGCTTCCATGGACGGCAGCCTCCGGAGGGCCGCCTTCGCCCTGGCCCATCCTGCCCCTGGCAATCACGGCGCCTGGCGGTGGGGGGTGGAGTACCATGCGGGCCGCTACTGGAGCGGAGAGGCGGAGTCCCCCGTCCGGGAGAGGAGGGCCGGCGTCCGGTGGAGCCACACCGACTGGGTCACCTCCACCGTGAAGGGATCCCTGGACGGGCGCCTGGACCTCCGCCCCGGCCGGGGCACCTTCGCCGGAGTCGGCACGGCCTGGACCTTCCTCCCCGTAACCCCGCGTGGTGCCCTGGGCGCCCGGGCAACTGGGTGGGTGCGGGTCGGCGGCAACGACACCGGGGATCCGGAGAGGCTCCACGGTCGCGCCGAGGTCCGGGGGGTGTTCCACGCCGTCCGCCCCCGCACCAGGCGGCCCGACCAGGAGGGACACCGGGCGGGACAAGGCCGCAGGGCCGTGGGACTCGACCTGAGGGGGGGAGCGGTGCTGATCTCGGGGGGCAGTCCACCGGACCTCGCTCCTCGCATTGGCTCCGGCGGGAACACCGACATCCTCATGCGGGCTCGCTCGGACCTGGACTCGGGAGGGGTGGTCCGCCCCCCCCTCCCCGGTCATGCGTGGGTCCACGGCGGGGTGGAAGCCCTGGTGCCGGCACTGGCGCTGGGCCCGGTGGAGCTGGGCGTGGCCGTCTTCGCCGATGGGGCGGGAGTGGTGAGCCATGGGTCGCTCCCTTCCGCCGGGGGCCGGAAGGGAGCCCTCCACCTGGGTGCCGGTGTGCGGGGGCGCCTCCCCTGGATGGACGGAACGCTGCGGGCCGACTGGGCGATCGATCCGTCCCCGGGTACCTCCACCTTCTCGGTGGCGTGGGTCCGGGTACACGGGCTCCATCGCCTTTCGGCCCACTGACCCTGCCATGACCTCGCGCCCCACCCCGGACCCCCGGGAAGGCCCCTCCCCACCTGGGGTCCGCCACGAAGCCGACACCCTGGTGGTGGAGCTGGCAGGGGACTGGGAACTCTCCCGGACCATCCCCCGGTTCGACGCCGTCCTCGAGTCGGACCCGGCCCTGCCCGAGCCTCGGGCCGTGGACTTCGATGCCGCCGACCTGGGGAACTGGGACAGCAGCCTCCTGGCCTTCCTCCTCCAGGGGATGATCCATTGCGAAGCCCACGAGATGGAGTTCAGGAGCACCCACCTGCCGGAGGACATCGCAGGGCTCCTGGAGCTCGCCCGAGCCGTCCCCGAACAGGGGCAGGAAACGACGTCCGGCCGAGCCTCGCTCCCCAGCGTGGTGGGCACCCGGGGGATCGCCGCCTGGGATGGATTCATGGCCGCCGTCACCTTCCTGGGCGAGGTCTCCGAGAGCGTCCTCCGCCTGCTCCTGCTGCGCCTCCGGATGCGCTGGCGGGACTTCTGGGTGGTCGTACAGGCAAACAGCTCCGGGGCCCTTCCCATCGTCACCCTCATCGCCTTCCTGGTGGGGATGATCATCTCCTTCCTGGGGGCCGTGGTCCTGCGCCGCTTCGGGGCCGGGTACTTCGTGTCCTACCTGGTGGGCTACGGAATGCTGAGGGAGATGGCCTCCCTCATGACCGGGATCATCATGGCCGGACGGACGGGAACCGCCTTTGCGGCAGAGCTGGGCAGCATGAAGATCTCGGAGGAGATCGATGCCTACCGGACCCTGGGGATCTCGCCGGTGGACCACCTGGTCCTACCACGGGTCCTGGGGCTCCTGGTGACCATGCCCCTCCTGACGATCTATGCCGGGTTCGTGGGAATCCTGGGGGGAATGGTGGTGGCCATCATGGTGCTGGACCTGACCGCCACCCAGTTCCTGGGCGGGCTGCTTTCGGCGGTGACCCTCCCCGATGCGCTCCTGGGCGTCTTCAAGGGCACCGTCTTCGGCCTCATCATCGGACTGGCCGGATGCATGAAGGGGATGCAGACCGGCTCCGATGCCAGTGCGGTGGGGAAGGCCGCCACCTCGGCGGCGGTCCTGGGGATCACACTCATCATTGCAGCCAACGCGGTCATCGACTGGCTTGCCGTGCTGCTGAACATCTGATGAACGCCCCCCATCCCATCGAGGTGAAGGGGCTCACCATGCGGTATGGTGCCCTCCTCATCATGGAGGACCTGAATTTCCAGGTCCGCCGGGGAGAGATCTTCGTGATCATGGGCGGGAGCGGGAGCGGCAAGAGCACCCTCCTCAAGCACCTCATCGGCCTCAAGGCACCGGCAGAGGGCTCCATCCTCTTCGAGGGGGAGGACTTCCTGGAAGCCGACGCGATGACCAGGAAGGGCATCCTCCAGAAGATGGGCGTCCTCTACCAGAACGGAGCGCTCTGGAGTGGGCTGACCCTGGCCGAGAACGTGGCCCTCCCCCTGGAGGTCTACACGGAGCTGGACGCCCGCTCCATCGGAGAGGTCGTCTCCCTCAAGCTGGCCCTGGTGGGCCTCCGGGGATTCGAGGCCCTCTACCCGTCGGAGATCAGTGGCGGGATGAGGAAGCGCGCGGCACTGGCGCGGGCCACGGCCCTCGACCCGGAGGTGCTCTTCTTCGACGAACCTTCCTCCGGCCTGGACCCCATCACGGCCAGCCGCCTGGACGACCTCATCCTCCAGCTCCGGGACAGCTTCGGGACCACCATTGTCATGGTGAGCCATGACCTGGCCAGCATCTTCAAGGTCGCAGACCGGGCGCTCTTCCTGGACATCGAGGAGAAGACCATGACCGCCATGGGCAAGCCCTCGTCGCTCCGGGACGACCCTCCCAGCGACGAGGTCCTTCGCTTCATGACGCGAAGCAGCGAGACCGGGCCGCAGGAGGCCCCGGGGGATCCCCGGGCCCGGACGGCCCCAACACCGAGGAAGGACCCATGAGCATCCGAGCCAACCCCACCGCCATCGGGCTCTTCATGATCGGTGCGGCCGCCCTCGCCATCCTGGGTGTGTTCACCCTGGCCTCCCGGGCCTGGTTCGGAGACCGACCCACCTTCATCAGCTACTTCCAGGAGTCGGTGAACGGCCTGGAACGGGGTGCTGCAGTGAAGTTCCAGGGCGTGCCCGTAGGCACGGTGTCGGAGCTCCTGATCCAGATCGACCAGGTGGACAAGACCTTCCTGGTCCCGGTGGAATACGAGATCGACCTCCGGCGCCTCACCACGGAGATCGGGGAGTTCCTCCACCTCAACGACGAGGAGGTCCTGGAGCGGCAGATCACCGACGGGCTCCGGGCCCAGCTCCAGATGGAGAGCCTGGTCACCGGGATCCTCTACATCGAGCTCACCTATCGCCCGGATGCCTCCCCGCCCAGGCAGAGGGTGGCCACTTCCCCCCATCCCGAGATCCCCACGACCCCGTCCCTCCTGGCCGCCTTCGGGACCGAGGCCGGCAGCCTTGTGGCGGATGTGCTCCAGATCCTCTTCCGGGTGAACGAGATCCTGGAAGAGGTGGACATGCAGGAGCTCAACACGGCGGTGGTGGCATCGGCCCAGGCGGTGGAGCGCCTGGTGGGCTCCCCGGAGCTCCAGGCCGCCATCGACGAAGTCCCGGGGATGGCCCGTCAGTTCGGCAGTACCCTGGCCGAGTTCGAGGAGCTGGGCGACCGGCTGGGAGAGGCTATCGGTCCCCTGCAGCTCGGGATGGAGGAGACCCTGACCGAGACCACCCTGACCCTCAAGGCCGCCCGGGAGACCATCGAGGGAGCCAAGGGGCTCATCACGACGGACTCGGGGATCGGCCACGAGCTGGAGCAGACGCTGACGAGCCTCCGGGAGGCCGCGGAGGCCCTCCGCACCCTGGTGATTACCCTGGAACGAAACCCCGACATGCTCCTCCGCGGGACGAACCCGCCAGACAGCGAGAGGTAGTCCCATGGACACCCCGGCACCCCGTAGCACCCGCACCCTCACGCCCCTTGTCCTCGTGTTTCTCCTGAGCATGACGGGATGCTTCAGCCTGGGCCGGGACGCCCCCCCGCAGCAGCACTACGTGCTCGGTGGCAGCGATGCCTCGGCAGCGGCCCGGGCCCTGGCCACACCCTCAACCCAGGGTGCGCAGGAGCTCGAGGGAGGCCACGTCATCGGGATCCGGTCCGTGCAGGTAGCCGACTACCTGGCCAGCCCGTTCATCGTGGTCCGCCGGGGTGCGTACGAGATCGGGTTCTCGGACTACCACCGGTGGGGCGAGAACCTGGGCCGGGCAATGAACCGGACCGTGGCAGCCGCCCTGGCGGCAAGGGCCCCGGCCCATCGCATCGAGGGGGCCCCCTGGCCCTCGGGGACCTCGCCCGACGTCCTGGTCCAGGTGAAGGTCCTCCGCTTCGAGGGCGTGGTGGCGAGGACCTCGGCCGACGGGGAGAGCGGTGCGCACCTCCTGGCCACCTGGGAGGTCCTGGGGGCGCTGGATGGAGCGGTCCTGGCCCGGGGGACCACCGATGTATGGAGTGGGGGGTGGGTGCCCGATGACTTCGACGGCCTGGTGAGGCTCCTGGATGCCAGCCTGGATACCCTGGCCGCCGAGCTGGCCCGAGGGCTGGAGCAGGTCCTCACACCCTGAGCCCGTCTCCCCCTCCTCCCGGACGAGGCGCGTGGGGACCAGGGATGACAACGGTCACACTCCTTCGGACTACATCCGTGAACCCTGCGGATGGCGGATGGCAGCCGCCACCCCTCACGGCCGATCTTAAAGGCTCGTCGGATCCGCCCGGGGCCCGCAGCCGGCCCGGCGGCGTTGCAGAGATGTCCATCCAGAACGAGGAGGTCCAGATGTCGGAGGACACACCGAAAACGGAGGGTTCGGCAGGGATTCCGGAGCCCCGATCCAACGGCATCGAGGAGAGGCCCTCGAAGGGCGTCGGGGGAACGTCGGGGAATGGAATCAGGAAGACGTCCTCGAACGGCGTGGGGCAGTCGGCCGGGAACGGGAGTGGTGCCCTGCCCGTGAACGGAGTCGATGCCAGGTCAACCAACGGGGGGACCCTCCCCTGGTCCCGCCCGATCCAGGAGCGGCCACCCAGCCGTATCACCATCACCCGGGACGGAACTCCCGAGGTCGGGATGAACGGCCACCGGGAGACGATGGAGGCAGTGAGCCGCCTGGCAGGGAAGGTGACCCACCACCTGAGCAACCTGCTCACCGTGGTCGAGGGCAACGTGTCCATCCTGCAGGCCGAGCTGACGGACCGGAGGTTCTCCTCCGAACTCAGGGACATCCGGAAGGCGTGCGAACGGGCGTCGGAGCTCTCCGGACGCCTCCTCTCCATCAGCGGCTGCCGCTGGTACGAGCCCCGCACCGTCGACCTCCGCGCGCTGGTATCGGACATGGACCTGGGCCGGTACTTCGCTGCGGGCGTGGGATTCTGCACCGATTTCTCGGCCGCTCCCTGCACGGTCCGGGTCGACCCTGCCCACCTGGGGGACCTGCTGCTCGAGCTGGTCCTGAACGCCAGCGAGGCACTGGAGAACCAGGGCAACGTGCGGGTGGCCATCGACGTTCTGCCCTGGAAGAGGGTCCGCCACAACTCTCCGCTGGGGTGTGTGCAGCTCGACGTCTCGGACTCCGGGAAGGGCATGGACATGGAGACGCTGGAGCGGGTCTTCCATCCGTTCTTCGGGGCCCACCCGTTCTCGGAGAACCGGGGGCTCGGACTTTCGGTGGTGTACGGCATCGTCAGGCAGACGGGTGGAACCATGACGGTCTCCAGCGCACCCGGCAGGGGAACGACCGTGCGGGTATGGTTTCCGTTCGCCGGGCCCGTCCCGGAGCAGGATGAGCGATCCTGAAGGCTTCCGCGCCCGTTCCGTGAGGATGACACCGGACCCCGATCCTGCGCCGCCGGCCGACCTCCGCATCCAGCAGGTCTTCCTCCTGGTCCTGGCGCTGGGGATCTCGCTCCTCTTCTTCATGGTGGTCCGGGGCTTCGTCCTGGCGATCCTCCTGGCCGCCATCTTCGCAGGGCTCGCCTACCCGCTCCACAGCCGGATCCGAGCCCGCACGGGAGCCCGCACGGCCGGGGCCCTCACGCTGGTCATCCTCATCGTCTGCGTCGGGATACCGACAGCGGGCTTTCTGGCCCTCGTGGCCCACGAGGCCGTCCAGGTGAGCCAGGGGGCCGAGGCGTGGTTCCAGGAGGAGGGCCGGGCCGAGCAGGTGACGGCGCTGGTGGACCGAATCCCCCTGGTGGAACACTTCCTCCCCGAGGGAGAGCAGCTCGTGGAGCAGGCCCGAAACCTGGCCCGGGGCACGGGTCCCTTCCTGATGGGCGCCCTGGCCGCCGCCACACGGGGCACCTTCAGCTTCATCCTGCAGCTCTTCGTCCTGTGCTACGCCCTCTTCTACTTCCTCCTGGGCGGGCCGGCCATCCTCCGGGGGATCCTCCGCTACATCCCCCTCGATGACGCCCAGAAGGCGGAGCTCCTGGAGCGCTTCGTCTCCGTCACCCGGGCCACCCTCAGGGGCTCGCTCCTCATCGGGCTGATCCAGGGAGGAGTGGCCGGCGTGGCCTTCTGGGTAGCCGGAGTGCCGGCCCCCGCCTTCTGGGGGACGGTGATGGTGGTCCTCTCCATCATCCCGGCCATCGGGGCCAGCCTCATCTGGGTCCCCGCCGTGGTCTACCTCTTCCTCACGGGAAGCGTGCCGGCCGGGGTGGGGCTGCTGGTGTGGTGTGCCGTGGTGGTGAGCAGCATCGACAACCTCCTCCGGCCCCGCCTCATCGGGCGGGATGCCAGGATGTCGGACCTCATGATCCTGGTGAGCACCCTGGGGGGAATCGTCCTCTTCGGAGCCGTGGGGTTCATCATCGGGCCCATCGTGGCCGCCCTCTTCGTGACGGTCTGGCACATCTACGGGGAGGCCTTCCGGAGATGGCTGCCCGGGGAATCGGACGAAGTGCCCGTCGCCGGGGAGGGCGGGGGCTGATGCCTGGGCTGCCCGGGATCGGTCCGGCTCAGAGGGCCGCCACCAGCTCCCCGTCCACCAGAACCAGCTCCGCGTCCTGGACCACTCGGTGGTCCTCCGGGAGCGACCCCTTCACCCCCACCCGCAGATAGTCCTCCGTCAGCGCCGAGCGCCCCTTCCCTTCGAGCACGACCCGGGCGCGGCTCCCGGCCCGCGCCCGCCGGTACGCCTCCCCCTTGGCCTGGACAATCTCGCGCAGTTCCCTGCTTCTCTCCCCCGCCACCCGCTGGGGCACGGGCATCTCCTCGACCAGTTCGGCGGCCGCAGTGCCGTCCCGGGGCGAGAACGGGAAGACGTGGAGATAGGTGAAGGGCAGCTCTTCCACCAGGGCCACGGTCCGGGCGTGGTCCTCGTCTGTCTCGCCAGGAAAACCGGTGAGGATGTCGGCCCCCAGCCCCAGCACCGGCCGCCCCCCCGCCGCCAATGCCCCCCCGGCGGCGAGTCGCTCCCCGATCTCGAGTGCCCGCACACGATACATCTCCCGAGTGTGCCACCTTCGCATCCGGCGGAGGACCGGGTCCGCCCCACTCTGGAGGGGCATGTGTAGATGGGGCACCAGGCGCCCCTCCCCGGTGGCCATGAGCTCCAGGAGGCGGTCGTCGATCTCGGTGGCCTCGATGCTCCCCAGCCGGAAGCGGACGCCGGGAACCTCCTGGAGGAGGCGCCGCACCAGGGAGGAGACGGTCTGCCGGGGCTCCAGGTCCAGCCCCCAGTGGCCGATGTGGATCCCGGTGAGGACGAGCTCGGGATGGGTGCGAGCCAGGAGGCGGGCCTCCTCCACCACGTCGCAGGCCGGTCGGGACCGACTCTTTCCCCGGGCCAGCCGAGTGGCGCAGAAGGCGCACTTCCGGTCACAGCCGTCCTGGATCTTGAGCCAGCCCCGGGTGGCCCCGTCCCGCCGGGCCAGGAGCTCCCCGCCCACGGGCTCGTGGTCCATGCGGTCCAGGGGGGCCCGGGTGCCCAGCTGAACCAGCGCAGGCGGGGCCGGCATCCCCCCGGCCCGGGCCACGGCCACCGGATCATGGCCCTCCACTACCCCGGTTACCCCCTCCATCTCCCGGTACTCCCGAGCCCGGAGGGCCGCCGAGCACCCGGCCACCACCACCCGGGTGCCAGGGTGCTCGCGACGGAGCTTCCGGATGAAGCGACGGGCCTGGGCATCGGCCTGGTTCGTCACGGTGCAGGTGTTCACCACCCAGAGGTCCGCACCGTCGGCCTCCTCCACGGTGCGGGCACCCCGCGCCTCCAGCTCCTGGCGCATGCGCTCCGTGTCGTACTGGTTCGCCTTGCAGCCAAAGGTCTGGAAGGCGACCCGGGGAGTGCGGGGATCCATCCTCCGTCAGCGCCCCGAGACCCGCAGGCTCAGGGTGGTCCGGAGGAAGTTCTCGTCCCAGGAGTCCGTGGAGCGAGTCCCCGTCTCCAGGCTCAGGTGGATCCGGCCCAGTGGCGTGCTCTCGGTGGCATCCACCAGGTGGGCACCCACACCGGCGGTGAAGGCGCGCTCCGTGGCCGACTCCCCCAGGAAGGAGAAGGGCAGATCCCTCTGACGGTATCCGGCGGCCACCGGAAGGGGCCGACCCAGAATCGTGATGCGGTTCCACTCCGCCCCGCCCCCGAAGCTCCAGGCCACGCCGGGGCCACCCTCGTTCCCCAGGGCCCGGCCCGCGTCGGACCAGTCGGCCCGGGACGTCTCCACGGCCACCGTGAGGCCCGGGAGGAGGAGTCCGGAAGCGCCCAGTCGAAGCTCCGTGGGCATGGGGATGGTCTGGGTCGACGCGTCGGTCTCGCCAGTGGGGTTCAGCTCAAGATCGCCCCCCACCACCAATGTGGCCCCCACCCTCAGGAGGTCATCGAGCCGCCAGTTCGCACCCACAACCCCGTTCAGGCCACGAGCCCGCCAGACGCCCCGCACACCGAAGGGCTCCACCCCGGGTCCCACGTCGGCGGGGCTCAACTCGCGGATGAACTGCCGCTCCATGGAGCCGATGTACGTGCCGAAGGCAGCCCCCACCTGCAGGGACTCCCCGATGGGGCGGGCCACGCCGAAACGGGCGGCGCTCACCCCTCCCCGGCCCTCGAAGCTGTCCCGGGCCTGGACCGAGGCGTCTCCCAGGTCGATGTCCCGAACCACTGCCGCGTTCCACTCCTGGGAGAGCACGCCGACCAGGGTGCCGGTGAAGACGTACCCCCGGGTGGGGAAGAGGATGGCCAGCGAGGGGAACCGGGTCCCCCCGGACTCCACGCCGTCTTCCGGCGAGGTCACGTTGGCCTCCATGGTGGCGGCGATACCGGGGAGGGACACGGCGGCTGCCGAGGCCGGATCCGAGGGGAAGACCCCGGCGCCGGTGAGCCCCACGGAGGCGCCGCCCAGGGCCCGGGAACGGGCATCGGTGGCATCCACCGGGGTTCCCAGTCCTCCGGCCGAGAGGAGGGACTGGGCCCGGGCCTCTCCAGGCGCAGTGGCGAGCCCTCCCAGGAGGAGGAGGAGGACGGCGCTGGCGAGGAGGACCGGTGTCCGGGCCCGGAAGGACGCGGGAGGTGCGTGGGGGAACGGGACATTCATCGGACGGAGACTCCCGGACTGGTCGTGAGGATGATCCGCAGGAACGGGGCCCCTTCGGCGGAGGGATCGGCCTGGAACCGGGCCACCCCAAGATGGCGGGGCTCGGGCACCACGATGAGGGAGACGTTGTCCGGCGCCACATCCAGGTCCTCTGCCTCGGGCCTGAGGAGGTCCCGGAAGTAGCGGCTCATGGCGATCTCCCAGGTGCCCGTGGAATCGGCCGTGAAGGCCGAGGGCGGCACCCGCACCCCGTCGGGGTTGATGGGCGAGCCCAGGGGGGACCGGGGGAGCCGGTCCACGGCCAGGACAGGTCGGAGGTCAAGGAGCATCTCACCGGCGGGCGCGAGCCCGTCGGTGGGGGCCGCCATGGTGGTGAGGTTCAACCCGGCAAAGACCACCCGGTCGGGGGTGAGGGCAATGTTGCAGGTCTGCCCCTCCCCGCAGAGCGTCTCCGAGGCGACCGCCACCGAGTCGGGCAACTCGAAGCGAAACGAACTCCGCCATGCCGGAGCGCCCCCGGCCAGCATTACATCGGGTCCTGCCTCCGGCCCCGGATTGTAGACCATCGTCCCGGCCTGCCGCTGGGGCTGCAGGAGGATCGTGGTGTCGGGGTTGATCTCGGACACGTTGTCCGTCCGGAGGCTCGCGCCCGTCACCCGGAGGGCCTGGCCCTCGTCCAGGAGCCGGAGGCGGATCCCGCGGGCCGCCCGCTCCGGATCCGTCCACTCCCGGATCGCCATGGTGTCCACCTCCACCATGAGGGAGTCGGCCTCGGCACCGGGGCCGGGCCAGCTGGCCGTGCCCACGACCCGAGCCTCACCCCCGCCGGGCGAGGACCACTCGGTCTGCCCCCCCAGGGTGTCCGCGGCGAAGGCCCACGAGGCCGAACGCGGGTGCCAGGGCTCCGAGAGGCTCGACACCTCGATCTCGAAGGGACCCTCCCCCGTCACCGAGGCGGTGTCGAGGTTGAGCACCAGCCGCCCTCCCACCGTGGTGAAGGTGGAATCCCGCTGCGTCGTCTCCGAGTCGGGGGGGAGGACGTCCACGAACCCGGGGAGGGCTCCGAAGCGGAGGAGGGGACGGACCTCGAAGCCGCCCTCGTCCAGGCGGACTTCCACCGCATCCAGGTCCGAGGCGGAGCCGTAGCCGCCGTCGTTCCGGAGGTCGCGGAGGAAGTCCCCTGCCGGGAGGAGCACCTCGAAGGTCTCCACCTCCACCGGGAGGAGTCCCGGGTCGGAGGAGGTGGGGGTGTCGTCGGAGCAGCCTGCCAGCAGTCCGCCGGCGGCCAGGAGGAACCCGAGGGTCCAGGAACGTCGTGAAATCACCCGTCCGTCCTTCCGTTCTCTTGGGTCTGGAGTCCGGCGGCCCCGTCCTGGGCCCCCGGTGTCAGTTGGAAACGTACCGGAAGCAGCTCGTCCAGTCGCCATGTCTGCACGTGGCCCTCCACCCGGGACACGATCTCGAGCTCCGGCGCGAACTCGGCCAGCACCTGCCTGCAGGCGCCACAGGGCGGGGTCGCCAGCTCGGCCCGTGTGCTCAGGGCCAGCCGCCGAAAGCGCCGCACACCGGCGGACACCGCAGAGACCAGCGCCGCCCGCTCCGCACAGATGGTGAGGCCGTAGGAGGCGTTCTCCACATTGCATCCCGTGAAGACCCGGCCGTCCTCCGCCTCCAGGGCCGCCCCCACCGGGAAGCCCGAATAGGGCACCCAGGCCCGATCCCGCACCTGGCGGGCGGCCTGCAGCAGCGGGTCCGTGGATTCGGTCATGTCGCCGGAGGCGTGGAGGGGAGGGGGACCCGGGGAAGCCGCTTCCCCAGGCCGGTGAGGACCTCGTAACTGATGGTGCCGGCGTGCCCGGCAATCTCGTCCAGGGAGATCTCCATCTCCCCGTGCCGCCCCAGGACGGTGACGAGATCGCCGACCGAAACCGCCGGCAGATCCGTGATGTCTACCACCACCAGGTCCATACTGATCCGTCCCACCACCGGAGCCTCCCCCCCGTCCAGGAGGACGCGACCCCGATTGGAGAGGGCCCTGGGGAGCCCGTCGCCATAGCCCACGGGGAGCGTGGCCCAGCGTTCCCGCCGTTCGGCCCGGTACGTGGCGCCGTAGCCCACCGTGGCCCCGGGGGGCACCTCCCGGATGGACACGACCCGGGTGCGGAGCGCCACCACGGGCTCGGGGACGGGCAGGTCCGGCGCCGCACGACCTCCCACGAGGATGATGCCCGGTCGGATGGCCTCCCGGGGCCGCGCGGGTTCGCGGTACGCCGCCGCCGCGGACCGGCGGTGCACCAGGAGCCCTTCCCCTCCGTCCTCGCCGGGCACGGCCAGCCCCTGCCTGCGAAGGTGCGCCGCCACTCCGGCAAAGGCCTCCTCCTGCGCCGCCATGGTGCCCGGGGCGTCGTCGGGGGAGTGGAAGTGGTGCGCCAGCCCGGCCCAGCGGAGGGGTGCGTCGCCGGCAGCACCCCCGGCAGTCCCTGCGGGAGTGTCCCCGGCAGCCCCGTCGGCCGGGTCTCCCTCCCCGCGCCCTTCCCCTGCGCCCGACCCCACCCCGCAGAGCGACAGGAGGTCGGGGCCCCATGCCTCCACCTCCCGGGCCGGGAGCCCCGAGCGGCCGATCCCCGTGTCCACTTCCACGTGGAAGTCGGCGCGGATCCCCCGGCGGCGGGCCTCCCCGGCAAGCGCACGGGCGAAGGGCAGCTCCGAGACCATGGGAATGACGTCGGCGTCCAGCACCGCGCCGGCCTCCCGGGGCAGGACAGGCGAGAAGAGGAGGATGGGGCAGCGGATGCCCAGCTCCCGCAGCTCCCGGGCCTCGGAGAGGGCGGCCACGCCCAGCGCCACGATCCCCGTGGGCGGCAGGACGTACGAGGCATCGGGGGGCTCGCCGGTGGCGGGTCCCCCGGGAGGGAGGGCGTCCAGGGCCAGCCCCCGGACCAGGTGGCGGATCCCGATCCCGTACCCGTCGGCCTTCACCATGGCGATGACGGGGGGCAGCTCTCCCCCCGGCGGGCGGGCGTGCTCCCGGAGCGCCTGGAGGTTCCGGGCCGGCGCGCCCTCGTCCACCTCGAGCCAGGCCCGGGAGTCGTGGCCCGATCTCGCGCCCACGGGCGGGGATGGGTCAGGGGCTGCGGCCGGCGGCACCTCCCCCGACGGGGAGGCCTCGGCACGGGGGTCTCCGGGAGGCTTGGACATGGCCGTCGAAAGTTGCGGAAAACCCCTGGAGGAGCAAGGGTTGGACCCGCCTGCCACGCCCCTCCCACCCCGGCCCGACCCCATGAGCACCCCTCCCCATGACCCGCCGTCCGACCCGGCGTCCGGCCCTTCGTCCGATCCGGCACCCGACCTGGCGTCCGACCCTTCGTCCGACCTGGCGTCCGACCCTTCGTCCGATCCTTCGTCCGATCCGGCCCCGACTGCCTCCCGCCCCACCGGCTTCCCCCCCTCCCGGGGCGAGCTGGACCGGGCCCTCGTGGTGGTCCGCTGGCTCCGGGAACACTGCGACTGGGACCGCCGCCAGACGGCCCGTTCCCTGGTGCCCCACCTCCTGGAGGAGACCCACGAGACGGTGGACGCCATCCGGGACGGGGACCCCGCCGCCCTCCGGGACGAGCTCGGCGACCTCCTCCTGAACCTGGCCTTCCAGGTGGTGGTGGCGGAGGAGGACGGGGCGTTCCGGGCCGAGGACGTGATCGCCCGCCTGGAGGAGAAGATGGTCCGCCGTCATCCCCACCTCTTCGCGCCGGAGGCGGGGGGCACCGGCCATGAACCCCACGGGGGCGGGGGCGGCGCTGGCGAGCCTGCCGGTGAGGGAGCTGCCGGAGGAGACGACACGCTGGACGAGGGCGCCCTGGCCCCGTCGGGTGCCGGGAGTGGCCGGGCTCTGCGTCCGGTCCCTCCTCCTGCCGGGAAGGCGGGGTGGGAAGCAAGGAAGGCCCGGGAGCGGGGGGCCGGGGCCGGTGGGGCAGCGGGACGGAGCGTCCTGGACGGGCTGCCCCGGGGGCTCCCTTCTCTTCTCCGGGCACACCGGATCCAGGAGAAGGCCGCCGGGGTGGGGTTCGACTGGGACGAGGCCGGGGGAGCCCTGGCCAAGGTCCGGGAGGAGCTGGAGGAGGTGGAGGAGGCCCGGATGGAGGGGGACCCGGGCCGGGTGGAGGAGGAGGTGGGAGACCTCCTCTTCGCCGTGGTGAACTACGCCCGGCTGGCCGGAGCGCCGGCGGTGCCGGCCCTGGAACGGGCGAACGGGAAGTTCGAGACCCGCTTCCGGGCCGTGGAGGCGGAGATGCAGCGGAGGGGCTGGGCGCCCGGCGAGGCCACCCTGGAGGAGCTGGACCGGATCTGGGACGAGGTGAAGGCCCGGGAACGAACCGAGGGGCGGGGCTGAGTCTGGGCGCCGAGGGTCCAGGCGCGGGGATGGGGCCGAACCCGGGGTGGGGCACGGGCGGTCCCGGCGGAGGGGCTCAGTACCCGGCGCCCGGGTCCACCTGGTTCCGGAGGGGACGCCCGTCCCGGAAGCGCGCCAGGTTCTCCAGCACCAGGTCGGTCTGGCGCCGCCAGAAGCCCCGGCTCACCCCGGAGACGTGGGGGGTGATGAGGGTGCGGGGTGCCATTCGGAAGGGATGGTCCTCCGGGAGGGGCTCCTCGTTGAAGACGTCCAGGGCGGCGCCCCGGAGCCGGCCCGACTCCAGCGCCTCCACCAGCGCCTCCTCCTCCACCACGCTCCCCCGGGCCACATTCACCAGGACGGCCCCGGGACGCATCTGCGCCAGGCGGCGGGCATCCATGAGGCCCCGGGTGGCCGGGGTGTCGGGGACGGAGAGGACCACTGCATCGCTCTCCGCCAGGAGGCGGTCCAGCCCCCAGGGGCCGGACAACAGCTCGGTGCCCAGCTCGTCCGTGGGGGCCCCGCCCCCGGGTCCCGGCTCCACCGGACGGCGGCGGAGCCCCAGGACCCGGGTCCCGAAGCCCCGGAGGCAGCGGGCCACGTGGCGGCCGATCCCCCCGTATCCCACGATGCCCACGGTGGCCATCCCCAGCTCCCCCACCGGGGTGTCGGCCCGGTAGAAGTCGTCGGGCGCCCAGCGGGGGGCGGTCTCCAGGGCGAAGTCGAGCCCCCGGAAGAAGTGGAGGAGCATCCCCGTGACGGTTTCGGCCATGGGGGGGCCGTGGATCCCCGCCGAGTTCGTGAAGACCACCCCGGAGTCCCTCAGCTGGGGGGTGAGGGAGCCGGACACCCCGGCGGTGCCGGTGTGGACCCACTGGAGGGTGGGCGCGCCGGCCTCCAGGACGCCCGGGTGGACGCCGAGCCCCAGGTAGACCCGGGCCCCCTCCACCGCCTCCAGGACCTCCGGGGAGGGCCCGCCGACCCCGTCTCCCGAGCCGTCTGCCGCCGACCGCACCCGCACCAGGCGGAGGCCGTCGCCGGCCCCCTCCACGGCGCGCCGGATCTCCTCCACCGTCTCGTCGGGGATGGCCCAGACCGGGCGGCGGTCGTTCATGTCCAGGACGACACGGGCCATGGCGTCAGGGCCTCAGGCGGTTCATGAGCCGGGGGAAGGGGATGAGCTCCCGGACGTGGGGGCGGCCGGTGAACCAGGCCACCGTGCGCTCGATCCCCAGCCCGAAGCCCGAGTGGACGAAGGAGCCGTAGCGCCTCAGGTCCAGGTACCAGTCGTAGGCCTCCTCCGGGAGGTCCTCCTCCCGGATCCGCTCCAGGAGTCGGTCCAGGTCGTCCTCCCGCTGGCTCCCGCCGATGATCTCGCCGTAGCCCTCGGGGGCCAAAAGGTCGTTGCAGAGGACGGTGCGGGGGTCCTCCGGGTTCTCCTTCATGTAGAAGGCCTTCGCCTGGGCCGGGTAGTTGTGGATGAAGAGGGGCACGGAGTGGCCCGAGGCCAGGACGGTCTCGTGGGCCGCCCCCAGGTCCCGGCCCCACTCCATGTCGTGTCCCTCGGCCTGCAGGGCCTCCACGGCCTCGTCGTACGTCATGCGGGCGAAGGGGGCGTCGGCCCGCTCCAGGACGGCCGGATCCCGCTCCAGGACCTCCAGCTCGTCGGCGCACCGCTCCAGGACCCTGCGGAGGAGGTAGCGGACGAAGTCCTCCTGGAGGGCCATGTTCGCCTCCGAGTCGGCGAAGGCCACCTCGGGCTCCACCATCCAGAACTCGGTCAGGTGCCGGCGGGTCTTGGACTTCTCGGCCCGGAAGGTGGGCCCGAAGCAGTAGACCTTCCGGAAGGCGGGGCAGGCCGCCTCCACGTAGAGCTGGCCGGTCTGGGCCAGGTAGGCCGT
>REBX01000041.1 GCA_007692505.1 Gemmatimonadales bacterium
GGACCGTTCTGCCGGCTCCGGGTCGTCGTCGGGAAAGAGGCGGGTCCAGCTCTGGCCCAGGATGTCGTCCTCCTCCCAGCCCAGCTGCTCCCGGGCCGCGGGGTTCCAGGAGACCACGTGGCCCTCGGCATCCAGGGCGAGGGCCGCCGCGTCGGGGCGGGCGAGGAGGACCAGGAGCCGACCCAGGGCCTGCTCGGCCTCCCGGCGCTCGGTGATGTCGAAGTGGGAGACCACCAGGCCGCGCCGATCCGGGAGGGGCGTGGCCACCAGGACGAACCAGCGCTGCTCGTGGGGGGCGTGGCAGGGATACTCCAGGGTGAAGCGCTCCCGCGTGCCCTCCAGCACGGACCGGAAGCCCGCCAGGCAGGTACGGGCCTCCTCGGCGAAGGGCCCGGTGGCCTCCTCGCAGACCTGGAAGTAGTTGGCACCGGTCCCGAGCCGGGACCGGAAGGCCGGGTCCGGCTCCACCCCTTCCGGGGGGTTTTCCTGTCCGAACTCCACCCAGGGGCGATTCACGTGGAGGATCTTCCCGGAACGGTCCAGGATGGCCACGTGGCTGGGCATGGCGTCCAGGACACCCCGGACGAGTTCGGCCTGGCGGCGTTCCCGCTCCTGGGCCTTTCTGCGGGAGGTGATGTCGATGACGGTGAGGACCAGGCCCCGGACGAAGCCCGTCTCGGTTCGGTAGGGAGTCAGGCGAAGGAGGAAGATTCGATTGTGGGGCTGCACTGCCTCCACCTCGGAGGGCGCATCCTGGCGGGCGGCGGACCGGGCCAGGGAGGGAAGCTCGGGGAAGTGGAGGTAGCGGGCCAGGACCTCGACGGGGAGCCCCTCATGACGCTCGGTGAGGGGGATGAGGCGCCCCAGGCTGGCCGAGAGGCGCCGGATCCGGAGCTGGTCGTCCAGGAGGAGGGTGCCCACCGAGGAGGTGGCGAAGAGGTTGTTCAGGTCGTTCGAGAGCTCGTTCAGCTCCTCGATGCGGTACTCGGCCTCGGCGTTCACCGTCTGGAGCTCCTCGTTCACGGACTGGAGCTCCTCGTTGGCGGCCTGGAGCTCCTCGTTCGTGGCCATGAGCTCCTCGTTGGCGGCCTCGAGCTCCTCCACCGTGGCCTGGAGGCTCTCCTTGGTGAAGGCGAGTTCGCTCTCGGACTCGGTCAGGCGGGTCCGGAGGGCCTGGTCGTGCTCGTCGGGCGCCCATTCCTCCCGGGGGCCGGCCGGCGGGTCCTCCACCCGGGTGTCGAAGGTGGACTCCTCCATCTCCTCGATGAAGACGAGGCGGAGGAGGCCGTGCTCCGTGGTGTCGCCCTCCATTTCCCGGACCCGGGTCCGGAGCCGGCGGGGGCCGTTTTCGTCTTCCAGGCGGATGCTCTCCAGGGTGAACTCCCCGCCGTCCCGCTCCACCCGGTGGAGGGCCGTGCGGAGGGAGGGGGCCAGGCCCTGCTCGGTGAGGCGGAAGAGGTCGCTGCTCACCCGACCCTCGCGAAAGCGGAGGTACTCGGAGGCCCGCCCGAAGAGGTGGACGACCCGGTTCTGCTCGTCCACCACGATGCACGCCGGGGCGTAGTCGGCAATGATCTCGCGGTAGACCTGCTCCAGGCGGTGGAGGGCCCGGCTCCGGTCCACCAGGGGGCGGCGGGCCGCTGCGGTGGTCATGCCGGGCACGTCGGAGAGGTCCCGGCGGGTCGCCTCGATGGGGGGCACGAAGCCGCCTTCGAGACCGCTTCCGGCCCGGGCCCGGAAGACCCGGTGCTTCGGGGAGAGGGCCTCGAAGCGGTTTCGCTGGTCGCCCAGGCTCTCGGAGGAGCCCAGGAAGAGGATGCCCCCCGTTCGGAGGGCGTGGTGGAACATGCCCAGGACCCGGCTCTGCAGGGGGGCGCTGAAGTAGATGAGCGCGTTTCGGCAGCTGACCAGGTCCATGCGGGTGAAGGGGGGGTCCTTCAGGAGGTTGTGCTGGGCAAAGGTGACCATCTCCCGCACATTCCGGTTCACCCGGTAGCCGTCCTGTACGGGCTGGAAGTAGCGCTCCAGGAGCTCGGAGGGCACGCCGGCCACCTCGCTCTCGGAGTAGACCCCCCGGCCTGCCGCCTGGATGTACCGCTCGGAGATGTCCGTGGCGAAGATCCGCACGTCGCGGCGCTGGCCCCGCTCCCGGAGGGCCTCCCGAAGGAGGATGGCCAGGGAGTAGGCCTCCTCGCCGGAGGAGCAGGCGGTGGCCCAAACCCGGAGGGGACGCTCCTCCTGGCCGGGCCGCTCTTCCAGGAGGGTGGGGATGCCCTCCCGGGAGAGGGCCTCCCAGGCCTCGGGGTCGCGAAGGAAGCTCGTGACCCCGATGAGGAGCTCGTTGAAGAGGTGGTCCAGCTCGTCGGGATGGGTCCGGGTGTGGAGCTCGTAGGCCGCCAGGGTGTCCAGCTGGTTCACGGAGATCCGGCGGGCAATGCGCCGGTCGATGGTGGACGCCTTGTAGTAGGAGAAGTCCACCCCGGTGTGCTCCTTCAGCCGGAGGAAGAGCTTCTGCATGAGGACGCCGGACTTGTCCTCGCCGGCCAGGAAGTCCTGGCGGGCCACCAGGGGATGGCGGACGAAGCGGTGGAGGTGGCCGGACATTTCCTCCAGCGAGACCACCAGGTCGGCAAGCCCCGTGGAGATGGCACTCCGGGGCATCCCGTCGAACTGGGCCGAGTCCTCGCTCTGCACGACCACGAGCCCCCCGGCCTCCTTGATGGCCCGGATCCCCATGGTGCCGTCGGAGCCCGTCCCCGAGAGGACGATGCCCATGGAGCGGGCCCCCTGGTCCTGGGCCAGGCTCCGGAAGAAGACGTCGATGGGGAGGTTCACGGCCCGGGGGCCCGGTTCGGGGGGAACCAGGAGGAGGCGGCCCCGGTGGATCTTCAGGTTGGAGCGGGGAGGGATGAGGTAGATGGTCCCGGGCTCCACGGCCATCCCGTCGTCGGCCCGGCACACGGGGAGCCGGGTCTTCCGGGAGAGGAGCTCCACCATGTAGGAGCGGTGGTCCGGCGAGAGGTGCTGGATGACCACGAAGGCGATGCCGCAGTCCGGCGACATCCCCTCGAAGAAGCTCCCCAGGGCCTCCAGGCCCCCGGCAGAGGCCCCCACACCGGCCACGAAGAAGTCTCCGGAGTCCTCCGGCCCGGCGTCCGAAGCGGAGGCGTCGGAGTCGGGGGGTGGAGAGGCGGAGGGAGGGGCCGTGGACATGTCGGCAACCTACCGCCGAACGGGCCCCGGCGACAGGGAGAAACGGGGGGTCAGCCCCCACCCTCCACGGACTGCCGGACCAGTTTACCGAGCTGGATCGGGGTGGCCACGGCCAGGCCCCCGTTTTCCCGGGCGGCGGCGGCGAAGGGCTCCCGCTCGTGGGCCCGCTTGGACCAGAGGACGGCCACCGGAAAGAGGCCGGCCCGGCGGGCCGCCTCCAGGTCGGTGACGGAGTCGCCCACGTAGATGGCCTGGGCCGGCGAAACGCCGCGGGCCGCCACGGCCTGCCGGAGGCCGGCGGGGTCGGGCTTGGAGGCGGGGACGTCGTCGTCGAAGACCTCCACCTGGAAGTCCCCCAGCCCCACCCGGGGCCCGGTGATGGACCAGGAGCGGCGGCTCTTGCCGGTGACGATGCCCAGGGGGCGGCCCAGGGCACGGAGCTCGTCCAGGAGGGCGGGCACCCCGGTGTAGACGCCCTCGAAGTCGTCCTCGTGGCGCTCGTGGTACGCCTGGAAGAAGCGGTCCATGACGCCCCCGTGGTGGGAGGTGCCGCCCATTTCTTCCAGGAAGCGGATTTCGGCCCGGGGCCGGAGGGCGATCATTTCGTCGTGGGAGGGCCGGTGGCCCAGGACGGGCTCCAGGGCATCGGCAAAGGCCTCCAGGTAGAGGCGCCTGGTGGCAATCAGGGTGCCATCGAGATCCAGGAGGATGGCAGACAGGGGGCGGGGCAGTGCGGTGGGGCCAGGGGTCATGGATGCACGCTAGCCCCAGACGTCGAACACGTCCACGGAGGGGGGGTCTGGGTCGGGGGCGGGGTCGCGCTTGGAGCTGGGCTCGTCGGTGGAGGGGGCCGAAGGGGCGCCTCCCACCAGGGCCGCCAGGGCACGGGCGATGGCGGAGGGGTCGGCCGTGCCTTCGCGCTCCACCAGTGCCCGGGTGCCGGCCACCAGGGCCAGGGCCTGGAGGCGGGCCTGCTCGGCGTGGTCAGCGTCTGTGCCCCCAGGTGCCTGAAGCGGCGCCAGGA
>REBX01000039.1 GCA_007692505.1 Gemmatimonadales bacterium
GGTGGCTCCCCCAGGAGCCCGACCTGGACCCCCACCGGACCGTGCTGGCCACGGCGGCGGAGGGGGTGGGCGAGGTGGGGGAACTCCTGGCCCGTCACGAGGAGGTCTCCCTGCAACTGTCCCGGGAGGCGGACCCCGGAGTCATGGAGATCCTGCTGGCACGCCAGGCGGCCCTGGGGGACCGCATCGAGGCCGCCGGGGGGTGGGATGCCCGCCACCGGGTGGAGCGGATGCTCAGCAAGGTGGACGTGGACGACTGGGAGCGGCCCATGGAGCAGCTCTCCGGGGGAGAGGCCCGGCGGGTGGCCCTGGCCCGGACCCTCCTGGGCGAGCCCGACCTCCTCCTCCTGGACGAGCCCACGAACCACCTGGATGCCCGCACGGTGGAGTGGCTGGAGGAGACTCTCTTCGACTTCCGGGGGGCGGTCCTGGTCATCACCCACGACCGGTACTTCCTGGACCGGGTGGTGGACCGCATGCTGGAGGTCTCGCCCCTTGGGGTGGAGGCCTTCCAGGGCGGGTATACCGAGTACCTGGAGGAGCGGGCGTCCCGGGAGGAACGGGCGGCGGTGGCCGAGCACCGGCGGCAGAAGCGCCTGGACAAGGAGCTGGAGTGGGCCCGGCGCTCCCCCCCGGCCCGGACGGGGAAGCAGAAGGCCCGGCGGGCCCGGGCCCGTGAGATGGAGGGGGAGCAGCGGGAGCGGGACCGGACCCGGGAGCGGCAGGCACAGATGGAGATGAGCAGGGCGCCCCGCCTGGGCCGGACGATCCTGGAGGCCCGGGGTATCTCCAAGGCGTACGACGGGCGGCTCCTCTTCGAAGGGGTCACGGAGTCCCTCCGGGCCGGTGAGCGCATCGGCATCGTGGGGCCCAACGGGGCAGGGAAGACCACCCTCCTGAGGGTCCTCCTGGGAGAGGTGGAGCCCGACACCGGGGAGGTGGTCCACGGGACGAACACGCGGATCGGGTACTACGACCAGACCCGGGAGGTGGACCCGGAGCTGTCCGTGGCCCGGGCGGTGGCGGACGCGGACCAGGTCGTCCTGAACGGGCGGCCCATCCACCTCCGCTCCTACCTGGAGCGCTTCCTCTTCCCCACCGCCATGCAGGATCGGCCCGTGGGGTCGCTCTCGGGCGGGGAGCGGAACCGGGTGCTCCTGGCCCGGCTCTTCCTGGAGGAGGTGAACGTCCTGGTGCTGGACGAGCCCACCAACGACCTGGACCTGGACACCCTGGGGCTCCTGGAGGAGCAGATCGAGGCCTTCCCCGGGGTGGTCCTCCTGGTGACCCACGACCGGTACCTCCTGGACCGGATGGCCACCTCCCTCCTGGTCTTCGAGGGGGCCATGGAGGGGGGCCGGGAAGGGTACGTGCACCGGCACCACGGGGGCTGGGACTCGTGGTTGGGCCGCAGGGAGGGCCTCCTGGAGCAGAGGAAGGCCGAGAAGCGGGAGGCGGAGCGGGCCCGCAAGAAGGAGCGGGCGGAGGCGGCCCGCATGGGCGCTCGGGCGGCCCGGAAGGAGGAGGCCGCCGGGCTCTCGTGGAAGGAGGAGCGGGAGATGGAGCGGCTCGAGGGCCGGATCCAGGAGCTGGAGGACGAGAAGCGGCGGCTGGAGGCCCGGCTGGCGGACCCGGAGCTCTACCGCTCCGGCGAGGAGGAGGCGGCCCGGGTGACCCGCGAGCACCGGGAGGTGCTGGAGGAGCTGGAGGCCGCCGAGGAGCGATGGATGGAGCTGGGGGAGCGGGCGGGCTGACGGGGACGTCCTCCGTGCCTATCTTCCACCGGTCCCGAATCCCACCCGAAGGAGGTCCTGCCGTGCGCGACGAGAAGGAGCCCCCGAAGACCTTCGACCGATTCCACCAGACCCGGGTGACCCCCCGGACGCTCCTGGTGTTCTTCCTGGTCCTGGCGGCGCTCTACCTCCTCTTCGACCAGACGGACCTCTGGTACGTCCTCTTCCCCGACTGACTCCCATGAGTTCTCCAACGAAACGGTCGGACGGGCTCCCGGCCCCCTCCGGCCTCACCGGCCTGTCCGAGAAGGCCCTGCGCCGCATTGTCTGGACCCTCACCGTGGTGGTCTGCGCCCTGGTGGTGGTCCTGGTCACCTGGCGGCAGATCCTGGTCATCGACGGGCTGGACGTGTCCCGCCTCCCGGCCTTCCACGCCCTCCTGAACGGGACCTGCGCCGTCCTCCTGGTCCTGGGGGTCGCCTTCATCCGGAAGGGACGGGTCGGGCTCCATCGGACCAGCATGGTGGGGGCCTTCGCCCTCTCCGCCCTCTTCCTCATCTCCTACGTCATCTACCACTCCCAGTCCCCGGGGGCCAGCTTCGGCGGGGAGGGGTGGATCCGGCCCGTCTACTTCTTCATCCTGGCGAGCCACATCATCCTGGCCCCGGTGGTCCTCCCCCTGGCCCTCTACACGGTGGTACGGGCGTTCCGGGCGGAGTGGGGGCGCCACCGGAAGGTGGCCCGGTGGACGTTCCCCGTGTGGCTCTACGTGGCCGTGACCGGGGTCCTGGTCTACCTCTTCATGCGGCCCTGGTACGGGGTCTGAGCCCGGGGGAGCCGTCAGTCGTGGCCCCAGGGCGCCGGGGGCGTGTCCACCGGGCTGGTGAGGTCGAACTCCACCCGGACGTGTCGGTCCGTTCCCTCGCGGATGAGCTGGTACACGAAGGTCTCGCCGGGGACGACCTCCATGGTCCAGACGTTGGTGGCCGCCTCGGGGAGCATCTCCACGGTCTCGTCGTCCACGTGGAAGTCCTGGATGTTGGGGGTGCCGGACTCCCGGGTGTCGCCTCCGTACTGGGTGAGCTCCTCCTCGGTGCCGTCCTCGTAGCGGTGGTCGTGCTTGAGCCTGAGCCCCTCGCCGGTGCGGGTCACCACCCAGGTGCGGGAGCGATTGTCCCGGACGTGGAAGGGGATCTTCATCTCGTTCTGGTCGCACTCACGGAAGTGGGCCACCAGCTCTCCGGAGAAGTCCGTGTCCGTTCCCTCCACCACCACGGCCTCCCCGGCGAAGGCCTGGCCGCAGAGGGCCTGCATGTTCGTCCACCACTCCTCCTGCTCCATGGCCATGGCGGTGGTCGGCGGCTGGACGTCGGTGTCGTCCATGTCGGAGAGGGCCCCCTGGTCCCCGTCGCCGCACGCGGCCAGGAGGAGGGCGCCGGAGAGGACGGTGGCGAGGACGAGGGAGGTCCGACGGGCGGACCGGGCGATGAGCGGGCGACCAGCGTGCATCCTGGAAACTCCTTCGGGGGAATCGTTGCCCACGGGGCGTGGATCGGTCATGGTGCGCTCCGGACCCCGCGCAGTCAAGGCTGGGGCGGGGCGCCTTCCGCCCGGTCCGGGGTCGGGTCGTCGGCATCTCCGGGCCGTCCCAGCCCCACCAGCTCCATGAGGAGGAGGGCATTCTTCGAGGTGGCCGGGCCGGGCCGCAGGCGGTGGTCGAAGTGGAGGGTCCTCTGCCCGTCCACCTCCTGCACGTCCTCCCGGAGGTGCACCTCCACCATCCTGGACTCCAGCGAGGGCTCCCGGCCCAGGGTCAGGTCGTGGGTGCTCACCGCCCCGATGGCCCCGGCCTCCAGGAGGTGCTCCAGGACCATGCGGGCCGCGATGCGTCGCTCCGCCGTGTTCGTGCCCTGGAGGATCTCGTCCAGCAGGACGAGGGTGGGGCCCTCCCGGGCGCCATCCACCACGGCGCGGAGGCGCTGCAGCTCGGCCAGGAAGAAGGAGACCCCCCGGGTGAGGGAGTCCCGGATCCGCATGGCTGTCCAGGGGCGCACCGGCGGGGCCGTCCACTCCGATGCCGCCACCGGCCCGCCGGCCAGGAAGAGGATCTGGTTCGCGCCCAGGGCGCGGAGGAGGGTGCTCTTCCCCGACATGTTGGAGCCCGTGACCAGGAGGAGGGCGCCGGGCTCGGGCACCTCCACGTCGTTGGGGACCGCCTCGTGGGGTGCCAGCAGGGGGTGCCGGACCTCGGTGGCCCGGATCCCGGCCTGGGGTCCGGCCTCGTCCCCGAAGGTCCAGTCCGGGTGGTCGTGGCGGAGGACGGCCAGGGCGGCCAGGAGCTCCACCTCGCCCACCAGGCGGGCCCACTCCGCCACCCGGCTCCCGTGCTCCTCCCGCCAGGCCTCGATTCGGGCCAGGTGGTGGGCGTCCCAGCAGAAGAGGGCCAC
>REBX01000136.1 GCA_007692505.1 Gemmatimonadales bacterium
CCTGGCCCTGGATCCTGGTGGCCCTGGTCTCGGTGGTCCTCTACACGGACGTGGAGGACCCGAAGCACGGGTACATCCTGGCCATCATGGACCTCCTGCCCGCTGGCCTCACCGGCCTCCTCCTGGCGGGCTTCGCGGCGGCATACATGTCCACGATCTCCACCCAGCTGAACTGGGGCGCGAGCTACCTGGTGAACGACGTGTACCGCCGATTCGTCCGTCCGGGCGCGTCGGAGAGGGAGCTGGTGGGGGCCGCCCGGATCTCCACGATCCTCCTCATGGGGGCCTCGCTGGGGGTCACGGCAGGCATGACGACCATCGAGGGCGCATGGCGGTTCCTCCTGGCCGTGGGGGCCGGGACCGGGCTGGTCCTCATCCTCCGCTGGTACTGGTGGAGGATCAACGCCTGGTCCGAGATCACGGCCATGACCGTGTCCCTCCTGGCCAGCCTCTACCTCTGGTTCGGGGCGGGCCTGGACCCCGACGACCCCACCCAGTGGGCCTGGATCATGATGGCCACGGTGGCCGTTTCCACCGCCGCCTGGCTGGCGGTCACCTTCCTCACCTCCCCGGAGCGGGAGGCCACGCTGGACCGGTTCTACCAGCGGGTTCGGCCCGGGGGACGGGGCTGGCGGGCCACGGCCCGGCGCCTGGGGTACGGCGACGAGGGCATCGACGGGGGGACCCTGAACTGGACGAACTGGGTGGCCGGGGTGGTGGCCGTCTACGCCAGCCTCTTCGCCACGGGGCGCTTCATCCTGGGGCCGGCCAGGGAAGGGGTGTTCTTCGCTCTCCTGGCCGTCGCGGCCTTCTGGTGGATCGCCCGGAGCCTCAAGAACCTCCC
Organism: Gemmatimonadales bacterium; assembly: GCA_007692505.1. GTDB lineage: Bacteria > Gemmatimonadota > Gemmatimonadetes > Longimicrobiales > Gaopeijiaceae > REBX01. The sequence goes on from REBX01000136.1 coordinate 845, forward strand.
CGAAGACCGGGTGCAGGCCCCGGGCCCGGCCATCGACGGGGCCGGAGGGGACCCCGGGCTGTCGAAAGCCACCCCGCAGGTGTAGCTTCTCCGGCCAATGAGCGCCTTCACCCCGCTGGACATCGCCGTTCTCCTGGCCTACCTCCTGGGGGTCACCCTGTGGGGTGCCTGGCTGGGGCGGGGGCAGAAGGGCGGGACGGACTACTTCCTGGGCGGGCGGGACCTCCCCTGGTGGGCCGTCCTACTCTCGGTGGTGGCCACCGAGACGAGCACCCTCACCTTCCTGTCCATCCCCGGGGTGTCCTACCTGGGGAGCATGGTATTCCTGCAGCTGACCCTGGGATACCTCCTGGGGCGGATCCTGGTGAGCCTGTTCCTCCTCCCGTCGTACTTCCGGGGCGAAGTGACCACGGTCTACGGACTCCTGGAGCAGCGTTTCGGACGGGGGACCCGGCGGATGACGTCCGGGATCTTCATGGGCACCCGGCTCCTGGCCGACTCCGTCCGGCTCTTTGCCACCGCCATCCCGCTGGCCCTGGTCACGGGGTGGGAGTACTGGCTCAGCGTGGCGGTCATCGGCCTCCTGACCCTGGTCTACACCTACTTCGGTGGCATCCGAGCCGTGGTCTGGGTCGACGTCCTCCAGATGTTCCTGTACATGGCCGGGGCCGCCGTGGCTGCCTGGGTCCTGCAGGGCCTGGTCCCCGGGGGCTGGGGAGAGGTCATGGCCCTGGCCGGCGCAGAGGGGAAGCTCCAGGTGGTGGAGTGGAGCCTGGACCCACGGGCCACCTACACGGTGGCGACCGGCGTCCTGGGGGGCGCCGTCTTCAGCATGGCCTCCCACGGGACGGACCAGCTCATGGTGCAGCGACTCCTCACCTGCCGGGACCTGCCCTCGGCCCAGAAGGCCCTGGTGGGGAGCGGGGTGGTGGTCATCGTCCAGTTCGCCGTCTTCCTCCTCCTGGGCATCGGGCTCTGGGCCTTCTACCAGGGGGCCGACTTCGCCGTGGCCGACGAGATCTTCGCCACCTTCATCGTGAACGAGCTGCCCAGCGGGGTGGCGGGCCTCCTCATTGCCGGGGTGTTCGCGGCGGCCATGTCCACCCTCTCGTCTTCCATGAACGCCCTGGCCTCCGCCTCGGCGTACGACATATGGGCTCCCCTGGTGGGGGCGGAGGGCGACGAGCACCGGATCTTCCGGGCGGGGCGCGTCTTCACGGTGATCTGGGCCCTCCTCCTGGTGGGGACGGCCATCCTCTACATCCCCCTGGCGGAGGGGAGCACCGCCGTGGAGGTGGCCCTGGCCATTGCCTCCCTGGTCTACGGGGGGCTCCTGGGCGCCTTCGTCCTGGCCCTGGTGGACCCGAAGGCCACCTCCGCCGGAGCCATGACGGGGATCGTGGCCGGGGTCCTGGTGGTGGCGGCGATCTGGGCCCGGGGCGTTGTTACCGGTGAGCCCCTCCTGGCCTGGCCGTGGTTCCCCCTGGTGGGAGGGCTGGTGACCATGGGGGTGGCCATGATCACCAGCCGGGTCCTGGGTGGGGCCGCCACCCCGGAGGCGCCATGACGGCCCCGGGCTCCGGGCTACCTGCCGAGGGTGGCCGCTCCGACGAACTCCACGCCGGCATCGATGGAGGGGGGACGGGGAGTCGTCTTGTCCTCCTGGACGGCTCGGGGCGCGAGGTGGGGCGGGAGGTGGGGGCCGCCGCCCTGGCCCGCCCCGGGGTGGAGCCCGGAGCCCTCTCTGCCATCCGGGACCTCCTGGCCCGGGGCCTCCAGGCGGTTGGACGGTCCTCGGACACGCCGGTGGAGCGCCTGGTTGCCGGCCTTGCCGGGGTGGGCCGGCAGGAGCAGGGAAACCGGGTGCGCAGACTCCTGGAGGAAGCGGGCCTGGCCCGGGAGGTGCGGGTCCGCACCGATGTGGAGGTGGCGTTCCACGACAGCTTTGGCGGGGCCCCCGGGATCCTCCTGGTGGCCGGAACCGGATCCGTGGCCATGGCGCGGCTTCCCTCGGGCCGGACCCTGCGGGTGGGCGGGTGGGGAGCCCTTCTGGGAGACGAAGGCTCGGGATGGCTCCTGGGGCTCCGAGGGCTCAGGATGGCCCTTCGGTCCATGGACGGCATGGCCCCGCCCACCGTTCTGGCCCGGATCCTTCCGGAGGCCTTCGGACACCCCGATCCCCACGAGCTGGTGGATGCCCTCTGGCGGGCCCCCAAGTCCAGTGTGGCCGCCCTGGCCCCCCGGGTGGTGGATGCAGCAGATGCCGGCGACGAGGTTGCCTCCTCCCTGGTGGCGGAGGCAGTGGGGGCCCTGGTCGAGCACGTGGAGGCCCTGATGGAGGCGTGGCGGAGGGAGGAGGGAAGTAGTGGCACCCCCTCCCCTCCTCCGGTGGCCCTCCTTGGAGGGCTCGTGGTCCCCGGGGGACCCCTCCGCTCCCGCCTCCTCCCCCGGATCCGGGAGCTGGGCGGCGAGCCCTCCGAGGCGCCCCCCGACGGAGCCCGGGGCGCAGCCCGGCTGGCGCTCCGCGGGTTCGACGGGTAGGGCGCCCTACCGGAGCACCTCCTCCAGCGCCGTGGCGGCGTCGGTCCGTTCGTCCCGGTACTTCACGATGACCGGGGCGTAGAGCTGGAGCCCCTTTCCCCGGGCCCAGTCCCCCGCGGCAGGCCGGCTCCCCGGGACCACCACGGCTCCATCGGGAACGGACAGGGGGGCATCCCGGGACGACCGGTGGACGGTCTCGTTCACCAGGTCGTGGAGGACGGTGGCCGCCGTGAGGTTCACCCCGGGGGCCAGGACGGCCCGGCGTCCCACCAGGACCCCTTCGAACACGCCGCAGTTCGCCCCGATCATGGCCTCGTCCTCCACCACCACGGGGCGTAGCCCCACGGGCTCCAGGACCCCGCCCAGCTGGGCGCCGGCGCTCAGGTGCACACCCCGGCCCACCTGTGCGCACGAACCCACAAGGGCGTGGGAGTCCACCATGGAGCCCTCCCCCACCCAGGCGCCGATGTTCACGTACGCGGGAGGCATGATGACCACATTGGCCCCCAGGTGGGCACCGGCGCGCACGGAGGAGCCCCCGGGCACGATCCGCACCTGCTCCTCCACCCCCCGGGTCTCCCGGAGGGGAAGGGTGTCCCGGTCGAAGAAGCGGAACCCCGAGGTGCCGTCCTCCCCCGAGCCTTCGGAAGGAAAGGGGGCCGTCTTCCCCACCCGGAAGGTCTGGAGTATCCCCGTCTTCACCCAGTGCACCGCCTCCCATCCCCGGTCCGTGGGTCGGGCGGCCCGGATGTCGCCCCGCTCCAGGGCGCACAGGAAGTCGGCCAGGAGGGCACGGGCGGCAGCTTCGTCCTTCACCTCGGGCGAGGCGGCGAGGGCGAGGATGCGGGTCTCGAGGTCGGCGGAGTCTGTGGTCGTCATGGGCATTCGAGAAGGAGGAGAGGAAGGGGAGACGGGCGGTACCGGGGGGTCAGCCGTCATCTCCGGAAAGGAGCCCCGAGGCCTCCATGGCGGCACGGAGGCGGGCGGCGGAGGCGGGCTCCAGCCGGGCCAGGGGCGGGCGGAGGACGGGCTCCATCCACCCCAGGATGTGGCAGGCCTCCTTCACCGGGCCGGGGTTCGATTCCACGAAGTTCGCCCGCATGATGGGGAGGAGGCGGCGGTGGAGCGTGCGGGCCTCATCCAGTCTCCCGTGGAGGCCTGCGTCCACAAGGGCCGCCATGGGGGCCGGTGCCTCGTTGGCCGCCACCGACACCACCCCGTCGCCTCCCAGGGCCAGGACAGGGAGGGCCAGCTCGTCGTCGCCGGCCAGCACCAGGAATCCCTCGGGCCGGGAGGCCAGGACGGTGTTCACCAGGTCGAGCCCGCCCGAGGCCTCCTTCACGCCGACGAAGCGGGGGTCTCCTGCCAGCTCCAGGATCGTGTCCGCGTCTAGCTCCACGGCTGTTCGCCCGGGTACGTTGTAGAGGACGATGGGGCGTCCGCCGGCGGCGTCCGCCAGGTGCAGGAAGTGGTCCCTGAGCCCGGTGCGGGAGGGGCGATTGTAGGCCGGGGTCACGCAGAGCAGGCCGTCGGCGCCGGCCGAGACCGATCTCCGGGCCAGGTCGGCGGCCGCCCGGGTACTGCTGCTCCCGGCCCCGGCCACCACGGGGACCCGTCCCCCGGCTGCGTCCACCACAATGCCCACCACCCGGCCGTGCTCCTCCGGGCTCAGCGTGACCCCCTCGCCGGTGGTCCCGCAGGGCATGAGGACGCTCACGCCTCCCTCCACCAGTCGGTCCACATGGGCCCGGAGCGCCTGTTCGTCGATCGCCCCCTGGGGGTCGAAGGGGGTCACCATGGCGACGGAGAGGCCCCGGAATCGGGAGGCGGGGAGAGGTGGCGTTTCGGTGGACATGGGCATTGGGGGTGGGGTGAGTTCGCGGGTGCGATCCCCGGGGGGTTGGAGCCCGGGGTGTCGAAGCATGGTGCGGAGGGTCAGGCCGGCGGAGCGTCGGGTGTGGAGCCGGTGAGGTCGTCCAGGAGGTCCTCCATGGTGAACACCCCCGTCCGGCCGTGGATCCACTCGGCGGCTGCCACGGCCCCCCGGGCGAAGCCCTCCCGGGACCGGGCCGTGTGGACGAGCTCCAGGGTGTCGGCAGGCCCATCCAGGACCACCCGGTGGGTCCCGGGGATCTCTCCGGCCCGGGTCACCCCCACCTGCAGGACCTGGGGGTCGAAGGGGGAGCCGGCAGGGAGTTCGGTGGTCCAGCCGGTCTTTCCGTCCAGCTCCTCCACAAGGATCTCAGCCAGCCGGCGAGCCGTGCCACCGGGGTGGTCCGCCTTGTGGCGATGGTGGGCCTCGTGGAGGGCCGCATCCCTGGGGTCTGCTGCATTCACCAGCCGGGCGGCGTGGCGGACCATGCGGAAGAAGAGGTTCACGCCCAGCGAGAAGTTGGGGGCGACCAGGAGTCCGATCCCGGCGTTCCTGGCCCGTTCCTCCACCCCGGGGCGGTCGTCGTCCCATCCGGTGGCGCCCACCACCAGGGGTGTCCCGCTGCGGGCGCAGGCCTCTGCATGACCGGGCACGGCCGGGCCCGTGGAGACGTCGATGACCACGTCGACCCCGTCCAGGAGTCCGGGCTCCAGGCGGATGGCCCTGCCCGGGCCCGGGTCGGGGCCCCAGGAGGGATCCACCACCAGCGCGACTTCGTGTCCCCGCTCCTCAAGGGCGTCACGGACAGCTCGGCCCATGCGACCCAGGCCCAGGAGGCCGACCCGGAGGACGGGAGACGGCGAGGAGTCGGGCCGCGCGGCTGGATCGGTTCGGGACATGGGGCCTCCAGGGAGGGGGCTCAGTGGGGGGAGGGGGTGTCGGTGGTTCCCAGCTCCCGGTGCAGGCGCTTCAGGACCTCGGCTCCGTCTCCGCTTTCCAGCACCAGGGAGAGGGCCGCGTCGGTGGCCTGCGAGACCAGGCGGACCGGGATGTCGTCCAGGGCCATGAGGAGGCGTGCAGCGAGCCCCGGGCGCGATCGGAGGCCGGCGCCCACTGCGGTGACGGTCCCCAGCCCGGTCTCCACCTCCACCTCGGAGAAGGTCTCCAGCTCGCGACGGACCCGGTCCAGGGGGGCCCCGTCGGCCACGGTGAAGGCCGTGGAGGTGTGGGAGGTGGCCACCAGGTCCACGGCGATCTCGCTCCGGGCCAGGACGTCGAAGACCCGGGCCAGGAACCCCCAGGCCATGAACAGGGGGCGGGACCTCACGGTTATGAGGGATACCCTGGGCCGGAAGGCCAGGGCGGCCACCCCGGCACTCCCCCGGCGATCCGTGCGGATGAGGGTGCCCGGTGCCTCGGGTCGAAGGCTGTTCCGGACCCGGAGGGATACTCGGCGGCCCACGGCGTGCTTCGCGGCTGCGGGGTGGATTACCCGGGCCCCGAACCAGGCCAGCTCCACGGCCTCCTCGTACCCCATCTCCTCCAGGACGCGGGCCTCGGGGACCAGGCGGGGGTCGGCGGTGAAGATGCCGTCCACATCGGTCCAGATCGTGACCTCCCGAGCTCCCAGGGCCGCCCCCAGGATGGCGGCGGTGAAGTCGGAGCCCCCGCGACCCAGGGTGGTGGTCTCGCCGGAGTCTGTGGCCCCAAGGAAGCCCTGGAGCACCGGCACCCGGCCCTCCTTCAGGAGGGGGAGGAGGAGGCTCCGGGCCAGTCGGAGCGTCTCGTCGTCGTCGGGGATGGCCTGCCCGAAGCGTTCATCCGTGCGGACCACCCGCCGGGCATCGATGTGGATCGCGGGGAGCCCCACCTCGATGAGGGCCCGGGTCACCAGGAGGGCGGAAAGGTCCTCGCCGGCAGACACGATGCGATCCCGGCGGCGGGGAAGGGGGAGGTCGGTGGGGACGTCCTCCAGGGTCTGCAGCCTGCGCTCCAGCGCCTTCGACAGGTCCGAGCCCCGGAAGGCATCCCCCATGATCTGGCGTCCGCCCTCCAGGTGGACTCGGCCGAGCTCATCCAGGATTTCCCGACGGACGTCCGGGTCGTCCACACGGGCGAGTTCCTCCAGGCGGTTCGTGACCCCGGACATGGCCGAGACCACCACCACGCCGGACCCATCCACCTGGGACGCCACCAGACGGGCGGCGTGGAGCATCCTCTGGCCCGTGGCCAGGGACGTGCCCCCGAACTTGGACACCCCGGGGTGAAGGAGGCTGGTGCCGGGGTCCCCGGACGGGAATTCCGCCGCGTCGGTCCCTGTGGCATTCCCGTCGGTCATGATGGCAGTTCTCCGGAGCTCCAGGTCGTTGCTGCATATCACTTTGGCAGACATGTGCAGTCCGGGTCCCGGCACGGCCCCTGCAGCCATCAGGGAGCGAAGGCTTCAGGCCCGGGCCCCGAGTTGAACCTGGCCCGGAGCCTCCGGGGTCGGACCCCCGGAATGTGGCACCCGACGCCCTGCGTCGGAAGGACAGGATCACGTGCACCACCTGCACCCAACCCCAAGGAGGATACCATGGCGATCACACGCAGCTATACCCGGACCCATTCTCCGTGGCAGCAGCTCGACGAGATGAACAACCGGCTGGGGCGGCTCCTGCTGGACCCCCTCTACCCGGAGTCCACCAATGCGGGCACCTGGATGCCTGCCGTGAACGTGGAGGAGACGCCCGAGCACATGATCCTCACGGCGGAGCTGCCCGGACTCGGGCACGAGGACATCGACATCCAGATCGAGAACAACGTGCTGACGCTCTCCGGTGAGAAGCGGGAGTCCCGCGAGTCGGCCGAGGACAACGACCGGCGCTATCATATGTGGGAGCGTCGCTGGGGCCGCTTCGAGCGCGCCTTCACCCTGCCCCGCACCGTGCGAAGCGACGACATCGAGGCGAGCTTCGCCGACGGCGTGCTCACGGTCCACATGCCGAAGGCCCCCGAGGCCCGCGGCCGCAGGGTCGAGGTTCGGCCCGGAGTCTAATCGCCTCCCCGGACCACGGCACCCAGCGCCTCCAGGAGGGCGGGGTCCGAGGCGGCCAGGAGCGATCCCCCCTCGGCCACGTCCTCCACCGGGGTGCCATCCAGACGGCTCCAAACCCCGCCGGCGCCGGCAAGCACGGCCAGGCCCCCTGCCACGTCCCAGGGGGCCAGGTGCCCCTCCCAGAACGCATCCAGGCGGCCGCAGGCCAGGTAGCACAGGTCCAGGGCCGCGGAGCCCCCTCGGCGGACCCCCGCCGACTTCCGGAGGACCCGGCCCAGCTGGGGGAGGTAGGCGTCCAGCTCGGGGAGTCGCTTGAAGGGGAAGCCCGTCCCCACCAGGGCACCGGCCAGGTCCCGGGCCACGTCGCCGCTCCCCTTCGTCACAAGGATCCGTTCCCCGTTTCGCCAGGCCCCTTCACCCTCGAGCGCCCACCACCTCTCCGCCGTGGGCGCGCAGGTGACCGCCCCTGCCACCGGCCGGCCCTCCAGGACCACCCCCACGGAGGCACAGTGGGCCGGATGGCCGTTCATGAAGTTCGTCGTCCCGTCCAGGGGGTCCACGATCCAGATGGGCCCTTCTCCCTCCGGAATCCCCGCGGAGGCGTCCGGCGTGTCGGCGTCGTCCTCCTCCGCCAGGATCCTGTGGTCGGGGAACGTCTTCCGGATGGCTGCCACGGCGGCTCGCTGCGACTCCAGGTCCACCGCCGTGACGAAGTCGGCGTGTCCCTTGTCCCGGACGGTGGTCCGGTCCAGGTCGCCGATTCGTCTGTCGTGGATGCGGGCCGCTGCATCGGCGGCGCGTCGTGCGGTTTCCAGAAGCTCACGCATGGGGGGTCCGGGTAGGCTGGGCAGGAGGCGGATCCGAGCGACCTGGAGGGCACCTTCCGGGGTCGCCCCGGTCCGGAAGCGGCGCTAACTTAGCGGCCCTCCACCAGCCGGACCATCCGCCCGGGGTGCCTGGAACCCCGAGGGCCCGGCCTGCCCTCCCCGATCCAGAACGACGGACGACCCATGACGGACCACGGCACGAAGGCCTCTCCCTCGCCCCGGACCGGAACGAACGCCACGCCGGACACGGGGGGTGCCCTCCCCGCCGAGACCCGGGTTTTCAGCGGGATGCAGCCCAGCGGCGAGGCCCACCTGGGGAACTACCTGGGGGCACTCCGCCAGTGGGTCCCCCTCCAGGATGCCCACGAGTGCTTCTTCTGCATCGTGGACCAGCACGCCATCGTGGGCGAGTACGAGCCCGACGACCTCCCGGCCCGGGTGTTCGACCTGGCCACCAGCTTCCTGGCGGTGGGGCTCGACCCGGAGCGGTCCACCATCTTCGTCCAGTCCGACGTCCCCGAGCACGCCGAGCTGGCCTGGCTCTTCAATTCGGTGACCCCGGTGGGCGACCTCGAGCGGATGACCCAGTACAAGGACAAGTCGGCGCGCTACGAGTCCATCCCGGCGGGGCTCCTCAACTACCCCATCCTGCAGGCCGCCGACATCCTGCTCTACCGGGCGGACCGGGTCCCGGTGGGAGAGGACCAGCTCCAGCACCTGGAGCTGAGCCGGGAGATCGCCCGGAAGTGGAATGCCCGTTTCGGCGGCTACTTCCCCGAGCCCAAGCCCATCCTGAGCCAGGCCGGGCGAATCCTGGGGCTCGACGGAAACGCCAAGATGAGCAAGTCCCTGGAGAACACCGTGCGCATCCTGGCCGAGCCCGAGGAGATCTGGGGCCGGGTCCGCACGGCGGTGACGGACCCCCAGAGGGTGCGCCGGGACGACCCGGGGCGCCCGGAGGTCTGCAACGTCTACACCCTCCACGGCCACTTCACGGACCCGGAGCGCCTCCCGGACATCGCGGCCCAGTGCCGGGCCGGGACTCGGGGGTGCGTGGACTGCAAGCGGATCCTGGCGGAGAGCATCGGGGACCATTTCGCCGAAGTCCGGGAGCGGGCCCGGGAGTACCGGGAGGACCCGGGGCTCGTCCGGGATATCCTGGAGGCCGGCGCCCGGCGGGCCCGGGTGGAGGCACAGGAGACCATGGAGGCCGTCCGGGACCGAATGGGGATCCGCTGGCGGAGCCGGGGGGAGGGCGGGTAACTTTGACGCCCCACCACCAGCCTTCCTCGCAGTTGCCCGGGACCCGGTCATGACCGAGATCTTCAAGGCCGCAATCGAGCGCGGCGCCAGTGACATCCACATCAAGTCCGGCGACGTGATCCGGGCCCGAGTGCACGGCCGCCTCGTGCCCCTCACCCAGCAGCGGGTGTCCCAGGAGCAGGTGAAGGCCCTGGCCCTCCGCTTCATCCCCCACGAGCGGGACCGGGAGCGGATCGACGAGCTCACCGACTACGACTGCTCGTGGGGATTGTCGGGGCTGGGCCGCTTCCGGGTGAACATCCTCCGCCAGCGGGGCTCTCTCATGATCGTCATGCGGGTGATCCCCTTCGAGGTCCCCACCTTCGAGGAGCTGCGGCTCCCCGAGGTCCTGGAGGGCATTTCCCACGCGGAGCGCGGGCTCATCCTGGTCACGGGGGTCACGGGGTCCGGAAAGAGCTCCACCATGGCCGCCATGGTGGAGTACATCAACCGCCACTTCGAGAAGCACGTGGTCACGCTGGAGAACCCCATCGAGTTCCTCCACCGCGACAAGCGCTGCTCCATCACCCAGCGGGACATCGGGACGGACACGAACTCCTTCAACAACGGCCTCCGCGCTGCCCTCCGCCAGGACCCCGACGTCATCCTCATCGGCGAAATGCGGGACACGGAGACCATCGACATTGCCCTCAAGGCCGCCGAGACCGGCCACCTGGTGATCTCGACGCTCCACACGCAGAACGCGGTGCAGACCATCTCCCGGATCATTGCCGTCTTCGATCCGTCGGACCAGGAGATGATCCGGGTGCGCCTGGCCGAGTCCCTGCAGGCCGTGGTTTCGCAGCGCCTCCTCCCCAGGAAGGACCAGGACGGGCGCATCGTGGCCTGCGAGGTCATGGTGGTCACCGGCACGATCCGGGACTGCATCCTGGACAGCGAACGCATGGCCGAGATCCCGGAGCTCATCGAGGAGGGCCGGGAGGCCTACCACTCCCAGAGCTTTGACCAGCACCTCCTGGACCTCCTCCGGGAGGACCTGGTGGAGTTCTCGGTGGCCAAGGCGGCGGCCACGAACCCGTCGGACCTGGACCTGAAGGTGAACTTCTACGGCGAGACCCGGCAGGCCGACCCCGGGGCGCCAGCGGCCGACCCCTCCCTGGGGATGCGCAGGGGGTCGCTGTGAGCCCCGCCGGCCCCGAAGCGCCGGAGCTGGACCTGGCCGGCGTCCTCCTCCCGGTCCCCACCCCCTTCCACCCCCGCACCGGCGACGTGGACCCCACCGCCCTCCGGCGGAACCTGGCCCGGTGGCTCGCCCACCCCGTCCGGGGCATCGTCCTGGCGGGGTCCACAGGGGAGGCGGTCTTCCTGGACCCGGAGGAGCACGAGGCCCTCATGGACGCCGCCCGCGACGTGGTGCCCCCGAACCGCCTCCTCCTGGCCGGCACCGGGGCCGAGTCCACTCGCCAGACCATCCGCCGGACCCGGGCAGCGGCGGAGCGGGGCGTGGATGCCGTCCTGGTGCAGCCGCCGGCCTTCTACCGGGGCGCCATGACCCCCGCTGTCCTTCGGGAGCACTACCGGGCCGTGGCCGACGCCTCGCCCATCCCCGTCCTCCTCTACCAGGTTCCGCCCCGCTTCTCCACGGTGGAACTCCCCACCGGGCTCGTGGCCGAGCTCGCCGGGCACCCCAACATCGTTGGAGTCAAGGATTCCCGGGGTGACCTGGAGGCCCTGGGAGCCATGGCCCGGGCCGTGCCTGAGGGGTTCCAGGTTCTTTCGGGAAGTGGGGCCGGTCTCCTGGGAGCGCTCCAGGTAGGGGCCTGCGGGGGCATCCTCGGCGTCGCGAATCTGCTGCCCGGGCCGGCGGCGGGGATCGTGGCGGCGGTGCAGTCAGGGCAGCTGGAGGAGGCCGGGCAGCTCCAGGAGCGGGTGGGGCCCCTCCACCGGGCCGTGGTGGCCGGGATGGGGGTGCCCGGCGTGAAGGCGGCGCTGGACTTCCTGGGGATGGTTGGGGGTGCGCCCCGTCCGCCCCTCCGCGCCCTCTCCGAGGGTGATCGGGATCGGGTCCGGACGGCCCTGGCGGAGGCCGGGCTCCTCTCCCCGGAGGAAGTCCCCCAATGACGGGCCTTCCGGCCGGACCCCGCGTGCTTGACAGGCCCCGGGGGGGCATCTAGCTTCCCGCGGGATTTTCGCAGATCGAACACGGCCCCTCCCGCGAGTACCGGGACGGGCCTTTTTCATGCCAGACAGGAGCCAGAGGGGACCGTGGGCCAGCGATCCGGATCCGGACGATGCACCGTCGTGGTGGGTTGCCAGTGGGGCGACGAGGGGAAGGGGAAGATCGTCGACGTCCTGGCAGAAGGGGTGGACGTGGTTGCCCGGTACCAGGGCGGCGCGAACGCCGGGCACACCGTGCACGTGGGCGACGAGGAGTTCATCCTCCACCAGATTCCCTCCGGCATCCTCCATGGGGATCGCCGCTGCCTCCTTGGCAACGGGGTCGTCCTGGACCTCCTGCAGTTCTTCGAGGAGCACGATGCTCTCCGGGAGCGGGGGATCGAAGTGGATGGCCACGTGGGCGTGAGCCTCCGGGCCCATCTCCTCCTCCCCTACCACCGGGTCCTGGACCGGGCCTCCGAGGCCGGGGCCCGGGAGAAGATCGGGACCACGGGCCGGGGGATCGGGCCGGCCTACGAGGACAAGGCCGGCCGACGGGGGATCCGGGTGGCCGATGCCGCCGACTCCCATCGCTTCGAGGCCCTCCTGGCAGAGGGCGTGCAGCGCGCCCGCCTCCACCTGGAGCGCCTGGACCAGACCGTGGACGAGGCCGCCCTGGAGGAGGCCCTGGAGGCCAGCCGGGCGCTCCGCGGACGCATTGCCGAGCTCGCCGTGGACACCGGGCTCGAGATCGACCGGGCCCTGGCCCGGGGCGAGAACGTCCTCCTGGAGGGAGCGCAGGGGACGGCGCTGGACCTGGACCACGGGACCTACCCCTTCGTGACCTCCTCCAACACCACCGCGGCCGCCGCCGCCACCGGGACGGGGATCGGCCCCACCCGGATCACCGATGTCCTGGGCGTGGTGAAGGCGTACACGACGCGGGTGGGGAACGGACCCCTCCCCACGGGCTTCGACCCGGCCATGGACGAGCGGATGCGGGAGCTGGGCGGGGAGTTCGGCGCTACCACCGGTCGACCCCGGCGATGCGGCTGGTTCGACGCGGTCCTGGCCCGCCATGCGGCCCGGGTGAACGGCCTCACCGGGCTCGCCGTGACGAAGCTCGACGTCCTGGACTCGCTGGACGAGATCCAGCTCTGCACCGGCTATCGCATGGGCGGCGAGCTGGTGGAGGAGTTCCCGGCCGACACCTTCGGACTGGAGGACGCCCAGCCCGTCCTGGAGTCACACCCCGGGTGGAAGGCCCCCACCACGGAGGCCCGCAGGCTCGAGGACCTGCCCTCCGGGGCCCGGGCCTACCTGGACCGCATCGAGGAGCTGACGGGCGCGCCCACCCGGATGGTCTCGGTGGGCACGCGACGCAGCCAGATCATCCGGGTGGGGTGAGGGCGGGTTGAGCCCCGGCCCCATCGGCTGTAACTTTCGCATCTTTGCCGAAACTTTCAGTGGGCCGCCATGTTCGATGAGCTGAGCAACAAGCTGGACACCGTCCTGGGACGGTTCCGCCAGCGGGGGAAACTCACGGAGCCCATGGTGAAGGACGGGCTCCGGGAGATTCGCCGGGTGCTCCTGGAAGCAGACGTGAACTACCGGGTGACCCGGGAGTTCCTGGGGCGTGTGCAGGAGAAGGCCCTGGGGAGCGAGGTGCTGGACTCGGTGTCGCCGGGCCAGCAGATCGTCAAGATCGTCCACGACGAGCTCGCCCTCCTCCTGGGAGACGAGAGCCCCGGGATCAACTGGGCGAACCGGCCTCCCACCGTGATCCTGGTGGTGGGGCTGCAGGGCTCGGGAAAGACGACCACCGTGGGGAAACTGGCCCGCCGCATCCAGCGTGAGGGCCGGCAGCCCATGGTGGCCGCGTGCGACCTGGCACGGCCGGCGGCGGTGGAGCAGCTCTCGACTCTGGCCGAAAGGGTGGGCGTTCCCATCCATGCCGGGACCCCGGGAGGGGATCCGGTGGCCACGGCCCGGGCGGCCCTGGAGGCGGCCCGGGAGGCCGGGGTCTCCGTCCTCCTGGTGGACACGGCGGGTCGTCTGCAGATCGACGAGCCGCTCATGGACGAGCTCCGGCGGATCCGGGACGCGGTGTCTCCCGACGAGATCCTCTTCGTCGCCGACGCCATGACGGGGCAGGAGGCCGTGAAGATCGCCCAGGGCTTCGATGAAGCACTGGACATCTCCGGCGTGGTCCTGACCAAGCTGGACGGCGATGCCCGGGGCGGAGCCGCCCTCTCGGTGCGGAGCGTGGTGGGGAAGCCCATCAAGTTCATCGGTGTGGGCGAGGGGCTCGACGCCCTGGACCGGGCGGATCCGGACCGGCTGGCCGGACGGATCCTCCAGAAGGGAGACGTGGTGGGGCTCGTGGAGCGGGCCCAGCAGGCCATGGACCAGGAGGAGACGGCCCAGCTGCAGGAGAAGATGCTGGGCGGGGGTCGCTTCACCCTGGAAGACTTCCTGGTGGCCATGAGGCAGGTGCAGAAAATGGGGCCGCTGGACCAGCTCATGAAGATGATCCCCGGCCTGGGAAAGAAGATGCCCATGGCCAACATGGATCCGAAGCGGATGAAGCACATCGAGGCCATCATCCTGAGCATGACGCCGGAGGAGCGCCGGAAGCCCGCCATCATCAACCGGTCCCGCCGGGTGAGGATCGCGAAGGGAAGCGGCCGCTCCGTGGCGGAGGTGAACCGCCTCATGAAGCAGCACAAGGAAATGCAGAAGATGATGAAGCGAATGCGGGGCATGCAGGGAATGCCCGGCATGAAGGGGCTCATGAACTGAGCCGGCAGGCCCGTAGCCCCACCCGCGGGTGGGATCTGAATCGCAGGAACGCGAGAGAGAAACACACATGTCCGTCAAGATTCGTCTCCGGCGCATGGGCCGGAAGAAGCAGCCCCATTACCGGGTCGTCGTGGCCGATACGGCCTCCCCCCGGGATGGTCGGTTCGTCGAGAGCCTGGGCTACTACCGCCCCCTCACCGAGCCCGCCCGCCTCGTGCTGGACCTGGAGCGGGTGGACTACTGGATCGGTCAGGGTGCCCTTCCGTCCCACACGGTGAAGAACCTCATCACCCGGGCCCGCAAGGGTGGGGACGAAAAGGTCGCCGTGGGCGAGCCCGACACCGATGCCGAGAAGGCACGGCAGGCCGAGGAGCTGGCGGCGCGCCGCCAGGCCGAGGAGGAGGCCCTGAAGGCTGCGGAGGCCGAGAAGAAGGCCGCCGAAGCCGAGAAGAAGGCCGCCGCCGAGGCCGAGGCGAAAAAGAAGGCCGAGGAGGCCGCCGCTGACGACGCGGACGAGGGCGGAGACGACGAGGAGACCACCGGGGAGGGTTGATCCCCCCCGGGGTCACCTCCCGGTGATCCGCCTCCCCACTTCCGGAGTCTGATGTGTCCGACCCGACCTTTCTCGTGGTGGGGGAGATCCTGCGCGCCCATGGGCGCCGGGGCGAGGTCCGGGTCCGATCCCTCACGGACCACCCCGGTCCCACCTTCCGACCGGGCGTGACCCTCCGGGCCGCACGCCCCTCGGAGCAGAGCCTCCCCGACCTCTTCCTACCCCCGCTGGAGGTCACCTCCGTCCGGCCCCACGGGGACCTCTTCCTGGTCCTGTTCGACGGGTTCGAGGATCGGGAGCGGGCCGACCTCCTCCACGGGCGTGTCCTCCTGCGACCGGCAGACGACGTGCCCCCCCTGGACGAGGACGAGTTCTTCCAGCACGACCTGGTGGGGCGGCAGGTGGAGCTTGCGGACGGCGCTGTTGTGGGGACGGTGGTGGACGTGATCTCCCTGGAGCCCTCCGACCTCCTGGAGGTGGCGGTGGAGGGTCGCAGGCGGCCCCTCCTGGTCCCCTTCGCCGCGGGAATCGTGGTGCGGTGCGAGGCCGACGAGTCGGTGGTGGTCATCGACCCGCCGGACGGTCTCCTGGAGCTGGACGCGGACCCATGAAGATCCACATCGTCTCCATCTTTCCGGACTTCTTCCGGACGCCCCTGGACACCAGCATTCCGGGGCGGGCCGCACGGGCCGGCCTCGTTGAGTACGAGCTGGTGGACCTGCGGGACTTCACCCACGACCGGCATCGCACCGTGGATGCCCTGCCCTACGGGGGTGGGGCGGGGATGGTCATGAAGCCCGAGCCGTTCTACGAGGCGGTGGAGTCGCTGGACCGGTCGGGGCCCGTGGTCCTCCTCTCTCCCCGGGGACGGCCCTTTCGCCACGACGACGCTGTGCGGTTGTCGGTGGAGCCGGACCTGACCCTCCTCTGCGGCCACTACAAGGACGTGGACGAGCGTGTGGCCCGACACCTGGCCAC
Organism: Gemmatimonadales bacterium; assembly: GCA_007692505.1. Lineage (GTDB taxonomy): Bacteria > Gemmatimonadota > Gemmatimonadetes > Longimicrobiales > Gaopeijiaceae > REBX01. The sequence continues at coordinate 16,876 of REBX01000136.1, forward strand.
GGACGAGATCTCCCTGGGGGACTTCGTCCTCAGCGGGGGCGAGATCGCAGCCCTGGCCGTGACGGACGCAGTGGTGCGTCTCCTCCCCGGGGCCATGGGAGACCACGAGTCCGCCTCAACCGATTCCTTCTACGACGGACCCCTCCTGAGTCCACCTTCCTGGACCCGCCCCCCCGAGTATCGGGGCTTTTCGGTGCCCGACGTCCTCCGGACCGGGGATCATGCCAGGATCGATGAATTCCGGGAGGCGGAGGCCCGTCGGATCACCCGGGAGCGGCGTCCGGATCTGTGGGCCCGGGCGGTGGAGCAGGGGGTTGTGAAGGACGAAAGTTGAGCGTTATGTTACGAGTCTGCACCCACGCATGTGGGCACTACGAACGTTGGAGGCGAGAATGGCCGATCTGATCCAGGAAATCGAGAAGGAACAGCTCCGTGACGACCTGCCGGAGTTTGCTCCCGGCGACACCATCCGGGTCCTCTACCGGGTGCGTGAAGGCGAAAAGGAGCGGATCCAGGCCTTCGAGGGCGTCTGCATTGCCCGCCGCGGGGGCGGGGTTTCCGAGACCTTCACGGTCCGGAAGATCTCCTCCGGGATTGGCGTGGAGCGGATCTTCCCGGTGACCTCGCCCTTCGTGAAGGGAGTCGAGGTCGTCCGGCGGGGCCGGGTGCGGCGTGCGAAGCTGTACTACCTCCGCGGCCTCCGCGGGAAGGCAGCCCGGATCCAGGAGAAGCGGACGAACTGACGCCGCCCCTCGGCCCGCGTCGTCATGCCGCCGGTCCCATCCGACGGAGAACCACGGCTCCAGCACCCCCTCCAGTACGAGGAGGAGGTCTGGAGCCGTGGCGTTGGGTGGATCGCCGGCGTCGACGAAGTGGGTCGGGGCCCCCTGGCCGGACCGGTGGTGGCCGCCGCCGTCATCCTTCCCAGGGACGTGGTGGTCGAGGGCGCCGATGACTCGAAGCGTCTGTCGGGGATCCGACGGGAGCAGGTGGCCCGACGGATCCGGGAGCAGGCCCTCGCCATCTCGGCAGGCGCGGCCTCCGTGCGGGAGATCGACCGGGACGGCATCGCGCCGGCCACGGCGAGGGCCATGGAGCGTGCGCTGGCCGGGCTGGATCCCTCCCCGGGGCACGTGGTGGTGGATGGGCTCCCCGTGTCCAGGCTCCCGATGGAGCACACCGCTGTGGTGGGAGGCGACGGCAGCGTGCACTGCATTTCCTGCGCATCCATCATCGCCAAGGTCCTCCGGGACTCCCTCATGCGGCGCCTCGCCGTTCGATACCCGGGCTATGGCTGGGAGCGCAACGCAGGCTACGGCACCGAGGAACACCGCAGGGCGCTGGCCTCGCTGGGCCCTTCTCCCCATCATCGACGTTCGTTTGCCGGTGTCCAACTGGAACTGAGCCTCTCGGGTGGCCACCTTGGGTAGCCGAAACGGGTCCGATCCCCGTTGTGCAGGGCAGTCTG
>REBX01000277.1 GCA_007692505.1 Gemmatimonadales bacterium
GCAGTAGCTCATGTAGTCGTGGTGGCCCGACGGGAACCGGATTTCCCCGGCGAGCACGTCCCACCCCGGCCCTCCGATCCCCGCGTTGGAATGGGGGAAGTTCACGTCCACCCCGGCCGGGCTCCCGCAGGGCGCATGGCGCCGCCCCAGGTTGTGGCCCAGCTCGTGGGCCAGGGTCCCCACCGCCTGGGGGAGGCGGTCGTAGGTGAGCCCGCTCCGGAAGGGGCTCGACGCCCCGGCCGGCACGTAGGCCAGCCCGCCGTATCGGATCCCCGGGAAGTCGGGGACGATCCCGTGGTAGTACTGGTCCGTGGCGCCCTCCGCCCCCCGGGTCGCCTGCAGGTCGGAGAGAAGGTCGAGCCACCCCGCGTCGGTGGACATGTCCTGGTCCGTGACGAAGGGGGGCCGTACCTCCCACTCCAGCTCCGTGGCCGGGATCCATCGGCGGGTGTCGGCCAGGAAGGTCTCGGCGTTCCCCGAAGTGATGCTTCCGGTGAGCCCCTGCACCGTGGTGCGGATGGGGAAGAGGACGAGACGGAAGGGCGCGAGCTCCTCCACCGCCACCGGCTCCACCCCGCCGCCGCCTCCCACGGGGAGGAGGGGGACCTCGTCGCCCTCCTCCGTGAGGAGTTCCACCCGGATCCCCAGCCCCGGCCGAACCTCGTGGTCCTCGAGCTCCAGGTTCCAGGAGGCCCCCAGCTCGTTCAGGGAGGGTTGTGCCGGCTTCGGAGGCGCGGCCAGGACCGCTTCCTCTGTCCGGAATGGGGTCCCGTCGTGGTGGAGGACGATTCGCGCCCGGAGCGGGCCGCCATCCACCTGTCCGCCCACCGGGAAGACCCGGAGGAGCCCGCCCCGCCCCGCCACCGCCGGCGTGCCGGTGAGCTCCCGGTTCCCCTGGTTCACGTGGACGGCGACCACCTGGATGGGGGGGGCATCGGTCCCGTCGATCTCCAGGACCACGGGGGACACCCCCTCGCTCCGGGCCTCCACCCGGTTGAGCCCGGGGGAGGGGCCCAGGGTCCAGCTCTCCATGCGGGCCCGCCCCGTCTCGTCGGTGACCGCCACCGGGGGCTGGACCTCTCCTCCGCCCTCCGTGACCACGAACTCCACCGCCTGGTCCCGCACCGGGTTCCCGAAACGGTCCGTGACCCGCACGGTGGCGGGCTCGGCCAGGAGGACCCCGGCTGGCCCGCTGGCCGCCGGCGACCGGGCCACCCCCATCTCGCTGGGGGGCCCGGCCCGGGCCTCCACATGGAGCCGCACCTCGCCCACCCCCGGGATCCGGGCCTCCACGGTCTGGCGGCCCATGGCCGGGCCCAGCACCCAGTCGGTGGGCCGGGCGATGCCCGAGGGGTCGGCCCGGACCTCGGTGGTGCCCAGCTCGCCGTCTCCATCCACCACCTGGAAGACGACCCGGGCGCCGGAGGCCGCGTTCCCCGACGCGTCCAGCACCCTCACGCCGGGGGCATCCGCCACGACTTCGCCCACCACGCCGTCCCCGCTGGCCCCACCACCGGAGGAAGGGTGGGCCAGCACCTGGGCAGGGGCGTCGAAGAGGACGGGAGTGGCGTCGTCGCATGCGGTCAGGCCCAGGACAAGGCCCAGCAGGAGGAGGACGAGGGGCGGGCGGATCCCCGGCCCCCGCGACAGCCCCGCCGCGGCCCTGCCCCGGCCCCTCACGACCCACCTCCCAGCGTGGTGGTCACCCCGTAGCCCAGCATGAAGCGCCGGGTCCAGCGGGCCTCCTCCACCTGGATCCCGTCTCCCTGCACCGTCCCCCGCCACACGCTCCCGTCCAGCACCACCTCGCCGGGTCCCAGCGGAAGTCGGAGGGCGAGGCCGGCCCGGGGCGCCGTCTGGCTCCTCCGGGCTCCGGTCCGGATCTGCTCCTCCCGGTAGTACACGATCCCGCCGTGGGCCTCCGAGGCCACCGGCCCCACCTGCAGGAGGTCGGCCACCAGGCTCCCCGCCAGGACCACGGACCGGAAGCCCGCCCCTGTGCCCAGCTCGGCCCGGACCCCCATCCCCAGCCAGTTCCGCATGAGGAGGGCCTCGGCGGCGCCCCACCCGTGGACGTTGGGCGAGCCCACCCCGTCGGCCCCGCCCCCTGCTCGCAGGCGCAGCTCCAGGGGGGATGGCCCGCCGGCCCTGGCCACGCCCTGCGCTCCCACATCCTGCGCTGCCAGGTCCTGCGCCGCCCCCCCCATTACCGGGAGGAGGCCCAGCACGAGAAGGGCCAGCCCGAAGAGGGCGGGGACGCCCGGGTGCCATCGCCATGCCCCACCCGCAGCACGCCTGCGGCCGCCCCATGCAGGACGGACACGCTCCCCGCCACCGCACCGGGTGCCGCCGCCCCATGCAGGACACACGGGCTCAGCGCGCCCGGGGCCGCCCGATGCACGAGTACTCGAAGCCGAGCTCGGCCATGCGCTGGGGGGAATAGAGGTTTCGGCCATCGAAGATGACGGGTTGGGCCAGCTCGGACTTCATCCGCTGGAAGTCCGGACGGCGGTAGGGATGCCACTCGGTGTGGATCAGGAGGGCGGACGCCCCTGCGAGCGCATCGTAGTTCGTACCCCGATACTCGATGCGGTTGCCCAGGATCCTCCGGGCCTCGTCCAGGGCCACCGGGTCGTGGGCCACCACCTGCCCCCCCCGCTCCAGGAGCCCCTCGATGGTGACCAGCGCCGGCGCCTCCCGCATGTCGTCGGTGTTGGGCTTGAAGGACAGCCCCCACAGGGCGAACACGTGCCCTGACAGATCCGTGCCGAAGCGCCGCACCACCCGCTCCAGGAGGGTCCGCTTCTGGGCTTCGTTTACCGCCTCCACCCCCTCCAGGATGTGGGGCTCGATGCCCAGCTCCCGGGAGGTCCGGATCAGCGCCTTCACGTCCTTGGGAAAGCAGGACCCGCCGTAGCCCACCCCGGGGAAGAGGAAGGACGAGCCGATGCGTGGATCGGAACCAAGTCCCCGCCGCACCGAGTCCACATCGGCCCCGGTGGCCTCGCAGAGCCCCGCCATGTGGTTCATGAAGGAGATCCGGGTGGCCAGCATGGCGTTGGCCGCGTACTTGGTGATCTCGGCCGAGGGCACGTCCATGACCAGGATCTCGTTGCCCGTCCGCACGAAGGGCTGGAAGAGCTCGGTGAGAACGGCCGCCGCCTCCGGGTCATCGGCCCCCAGCACCACCCGGTCCGGCTTCATGAAGTCGTCCACCGCCGCCCCCTCCTTCAGGAATTCGGGGTTCGAGCATACGTGGACCGGATGCTTTGCGTGGGCCTCCACCGCCTCCCGCACCCGCCGGGCCGTCCCCACGGGCACCGTGCTCTTGGTGACCACGATGCGCTCGCCGGTCATGTGGCGCCCGATCTGCTCCGCCACCGCCAGCACGTGGGCCAGGTCCGCCGAGCCGTCCTCGTCGGGGGGGGTCCCCACCGCAATGAAGATGATGTCGCTCTCCCGCACCGCCTGGGGCACATCGGTGGTGAAGCGCAGCCGCCCCGACGCCAGGTTGTCCGCCACCAGGGGCTCCAGGCCGGGCTCGTGGATGGGGATCTCGCCCTCGTTCAGGCGCCGGATCTTGTCGCTGTCGATGTCCGCGCAGATGACGTCGTTCCCGCTGTGGGCCAGGCCTGCGCCCACCACGAGTCCCACGTATCCGGTTCCGATGACGGTGATCTTCAAGGGTCTGGGTCCTCTTCGGGTGTTTTGGGGGATGGCTCCGCGGGCGCCTGGGGGGCCGGGGGCGGGCCGCGCTGCGCCCGTGCTGCCGCCACGGCGTCCAGGAGTTCGGGGATGGTGAAGGGCTTGGCCAGGAACGCGATGGGCTCGAGCCCGGGTTCGTTCCCGAGGCCCTCGCTGCGGACGAGCCCGCTCATGGCCACCACGGAGAGCTCGGGGACCCGGGCCCGGAGCTGCCGGACGAGCTCGCTGCCACTCATGCCGGGCATCATGATGTCCGTGATGAGGAGGTCTGGCGGGGTGCCCTCTTCGGTCAGTCGGGCATGGAGCTCCAGGGCCTGGGGGCCGTCGGGGGCCTCAGCCACCTGGTGGCCCGCCCGCTGCAGGCTCCTCCCCACGGCCTGGAGGATCCCGGGCTCGTCATCCACCACCTGGATGTGGTGGGTGGGGGGTCCCTCCCGGGGGGTGGGGT
>REBX01000038.1 GCA_007692505.1 Gemmatimonadales bacterium
ATTCCATGGTCCAGGGGATCGACACCATCATCCCGGTGGACGTCTACGTGCCCGGGTGTCCCCCCCGGCCCGAGGGGCTCATCTACGGCCTCATGATGGTGCAGGAGAAGATCCGCGGCGAGACGTTGGCCCGGCATTCGGAGCATCGGGATGAGAGGCAGGAGGCGGTGGGGCGTCCCCGGGCCGACGCCGACGACGTGGCGGCCCTCTCGGCTCCATTCGGAAACTCCACCCGACAGAACCGGGCTTCGGGCCTGGTGGACACCACGCCCCAGTCCCGTCCTTCCGATCGTATTCCCTGACCCACTCCACCCCGGCGCACACATGAGCACCGAAGAGAAGCGGAGCGGCTACAATGGGGTCGAGGACCGTCCCACTCCCCTGGACCACCTGGAGACGGGGAGCGGAGACGTGTCTCCAACCCGCCATCCTTCCGTGGAAGCCCTCTCTGAAGCCTTCCCGGACGGGATCCTCCGCCACGAGGTGGTGGCCGGGGACGAGCATGTGGTGTTCATCGACCCCACCCGGTCCCTGGACATCCTCCGTTGGCTACGGGACGACCCCGACCAGCTGTACACCTACCTCTCCGACGTCACCGCCGTGGACTACGGGGGAGGACGGCCCCTGCAGGTCGTCTACCAGCTCTACTCCATCCCCTACCGCCGGGCCCTCCGGGTCAAGGCGGAGCTCCCACTGGACGGGCTCAGCATCGCCTCGGTGTTCCCCCTGTGGGCCTCGGCGAACTGGCTGGAGCGGGAGGTCTGGGACCTCTTCGGCATCCACTTCGAGGGACACCCGGACCTCCGGCGGATCCTCATGCCGGAGAACTACGGAGAGGGGCACCCCCTTCGCAAGGACTTTCCCCTGAGGGGGCGCTTCTCCCGGGCCGAGCAGACGCGCCGAGCTCTGGAGATGGAGCCGGAGGACTACTACGTCCCCTCCGAGATGGGACCCGGACGGGAGCCCCAGCTGGTCCGGTGGGAGGAGCTGGGTGCCGGACCCGTCCCGGTGGAGGGAGGTCCTGCCAAGGCCGAAGGGACCCCCGAATCGGGGACGTCCGACGAGGATTCGTCGGAGCGGCCCTCCTCGAACCGGACGGACTGATGTCGAAGAAGACCGTCGAGTACACGATCTCGCGCACCCCCGAGCTGGGCATGGACTTCCGGCCGGCTTCGGGGCTCATGGCTCCCACGGAGCTCCCCGAGCCCCAGCTGGACTCCCAGAACATGCTCATCAACGTGGGGCCGCAGCACCCGGCCACCCACGGCGTGCTCCGCCTCGTGCTGGAGCTGGACGGGGAGACGGTGGTGAAGTGCTCCCCCACCATCGGGTACCTCCACTCCTCCTTCGAGAAGCTGGGCGAGTACCGGACCTGGAACCAGGTGGTCCCCCTCACGGATCGGATGGACTACCTGGCCCCCCTCATCTACAACTGCGCCTACGTCATGGCGGTGGAGAAGATGATGGGGATCGAGGTGACGGAGCGCTGCAAGGTCCTCCGGGTCATTCTCATGGAGCTGGACCGGATCTTCAGCCACCTCCTCTGGCTGGGCACCTGGTCCATCGACGTGGGTGCCTTCACCCCCTTCCTCTACTCCTTCCAGGAGCGGGAGAAGGTCTATTCGCTCCACGAGGCCTTCACCGGGGCCCGGATCACGACGTCCGCCACCCGGGTGGGGGGCCTCATGGCCGACGTCCCCGAAGGCTGGACCGAGGGTGTGCGGGACTTCGCCAATGGCGTCATCAAGACGCTGGACGAGGTGGAGTTCCTCCTCTCCACGAACTCCATTCACCTGGGGCGCACCCAGGGGGTGGGGGCCATTTCGGCGGAGGAGGCGGTGAACTGCGGGCTGTCGGGGCCGAACCTCCGGGCCACCGGGGTCCCCTACGACGTCCGGAAGGACCGGCCCTATTACGACTACGAAACGTACGACTTCGACGTTCCCGTAGGCGAACACGGGGACTGCTACGACCGCTACATGGTCCGTATCGAGGAGATGCGCCAGTCCACCCGGATCCTGCACCAGGCGCTGGATCGGCTCCCCGACGGGCCCGTGAACGTGGACGACCCCCGGGTGATCCTCCCCTCCAAGACGGACCTCATGAATGACATGGAGTCCATGATCCACCACTTCAAGGTGGTCATGGAGGGCGTGAAGGCCCCGGCGGGGGAGTCCTACTTCCCCGTGGAGGGGTCCAAGGGGGAACTGGGGATGTACGTGGTGAGCGACGGGGGCAGCAAGCCGGTACGCTGGCGAGTGCGCCCCCCCTCGTTCGTCAACCTTTCGGCGATTCCCCGCCTCGTGGAGGGCGGGCTCTTTGCCGACGTGATCATGGTGAATGCCAGCCTGGACATCGTGCTGGGGGAGATCGACCGGTGAGTGAAGCCACGAGCAGTTCGGGAGGGTCCGGAGGGCGGGCCGACGACGCCCCCTTCCGGAACCCGGGGTGGGCCGGGAACACGGGGTCCTTCGACCTCACCGAGGACCAGGTGAGGGGGGAGGACTACGTGGGGACCCGGCCCCCCGACGGTGGGCACCCCTCGGGGGCGCCCACCTATCCCTACATGCTGGAGGACAAGGATCCGGAGGCCGCCCTCTTCGAAGGTGCGCACCTGGAACGGTTCGAGAAGATCCGGAGCCGTTACCCCGACAGCCGGGCCGCCCTCCTCCCCACCCTGAACCTGGCTCAGGAGCTCAGGGGGCACGTGAGCCCCGCCACCATGCGGGAGGTGTCGGACCTCCTGGAGCTCTCGGAGGCCTACGTCCGGGGGGTGACCACCTTCTACACCATGTACAACAAGGCCCCGGTGGGGCGGTACCTGGTCCAGGTGTGCACGAACATCTCGTGTAACCTCTGCGGCGGTGACGAGGTCCTGGCGGCCTTCCTGGAGCATGCGGGCACGGAGATGGGCGAGACCTCGGAGGATGGGCTCTTCACCATCACCGAGGTGGAGTGTCTGGCGGCCTGCGGATTCCCCACTGCGGTGCAGATCAACTCCCGCTACTTCGAGAACGTGACGCCCGAGGACGTGCCGGCCCTCCTGGACCGGCTCCGTTCCGAGGCGAAGGCGGAGACGGACTGATGGCGTACCCATACGAGCATCCCGACGAGGTCCGGGTCATGTCCCGGGGCTTCGGTGACCCGGCCACCCGGACCCTGGAGGGCTGGAAGGCGCTGGGGGGCTACAAGGCCCTGGAAAAGGCTCTGGGCATGAGCCCCGGCGACGTGGTGGAGGAGGTGAAGGCCTCGGGCCTCCGGGGGCGTGGCGGCGCGGGTTTCCCCACCGGGGTGAAGTGGTCCTTCATGCCTCGGGAGAAGAAGGGGCCCCACTACCTCTGCTGCAACGCCGACGAGTCGGAGCCGGGCACCTTCAAGGACCGGGAGCTCCTCCGGTGGACCCCTCACCAGCTCATCGAGGGGTGCATAATCGCGGCCCACGCCATCCGGGCCGAGCACGTCTACATCTATTGCCGGGGCGAGTTCTTCGAAGCCGTGCAGGTCCTGGCCCATGCCCTGGCGGAGGCCTACGAGGCGGGCCTGGTGGGCGAGGACATCCTGGGAACCGGGGTGTCGGTGGATATCACCGTCCACAGCGGGGCCGGCGCCTACATCTGCGGCGAGGAGACGGCCCTCATGAATTCCCTGGAGGGGCGACGGGGACTTCCCCGGGTCAAGCCGCCCTTCCCGGCTGCGGTGGGGGCGTTCGGAAAGCCCACCACCATCAACAATGTGGAGACCCTCTGCTCCGTACCCCACATCATCGAGCGGGGCGGGGAGTGGTACCGGGGGATCGGCACCGAGAAGTCCCCGGGCACGAAGCTCTTCTGCGTGAGCGGTCACGTTCGGCGCCCCGGCAACTACGAGCTCCCCCTGGGCTACCCCCTCACGAAGCTCATCGACGACGTGTGCGGGGGGATGCGACCGGGCCGAACTCTCAAGGCGGTCATCCCGGGCGGATCTTCGGTCCCCATCATGAATGCCGAGGAGTGCGAGGGGTGCACGCTGGACTACGAGGGGGTCGTCGAGCACGGCTCCATGCTGGGCTGTGCCTCCGTCATCGTCATGGACGACTCCACGAACATCGTGAAGCAGGTCCGGCGGATGGTGGACTTCTACGCCCACGAGTCCTGC
>REBX01000088.1 GCA_007692505.1 Gemmatimonadales bacterium
ACCTCATGCACGGCAAGCTCCCAATCATCCAACCCATTTGAAACAGCGAGGAGCCTTTGGGGGCTTGGGGTCCCGGAGCCTGGGGAGCTGAAGCAGCGCTGGGGGAGAATGGCAGACTGACCAGGCCGGTAGCGGACCTGAGCGGATCCCCCCCGGAGCCCCTCCCAAAGGGCTGGTGAGCCCGACGTGGCGGAGGGAGGGAGGGAGTGCCGTGGGCGTAGCAGGCCTACCGGTCCCGCCACGAGTAGGGGCTTGCGATTCGGCGGAAGGAGCGTTCAGTCACGAGCCGACTGAACGAACGGTGGGCGGTGGACTTCGTGCACGACCCCCTCTCCGGAGGCCACACGTTACCGGTCTGGCCGGTGGTCGAAGTGCTCACCCGGCAGTGCATGGCACTCCAGTTGGTCCGCAGGTTCCGGCGCGAGCATGTGGCGGGGTCCTCGCGGACGCCAGGGCCGAGCGAGAGGGCCTGTCGAAACAGTGGTTTGTTGACCTCGAGGACGCCCCGCAGGCGTTGGGTCGCTGGCGCCGACTACAACGACGTCCGGCGCCATGAGAGCTTGGCGGGCTCTACGCCGGCCAACTTCACTGGGTGCGCTTCCACGAGGCCACCGCACACCATCACGCGTCCCACCCCGTGGCTCCGCCGGACCGCTCTGATGAGACGGGCCCAACCGGCCCCACGCCGCGACCACGATCCAGCCGAACGCTCGGCGTGCGGCTCCTGGCCCTTGAGGATCTCCCGGAGCCCCGAGAGTGGAGCCTCGGATCCGATGGCAGCCTCCGAGGCCTCGGGCTCGAGGACGGCACAGGCCTCGTCTTCGTCGACGTCCTCGAGATGGACTTCCGACGCTGAATTTCCGGGTGGGGAGCCCTACCCCTCCACCAGGACCCTCAGGTCGGGGTCCAGCTCGGAGGCGGCCCGGCCCCGGGTCCACCACGACCCGGCGAAGAAGGCGGCGAAGCTCAACAGGAGCATGAGCCCGGCCACCTGGATCCCGGCAGGGAGGTCGATCCACCCAAACCAGGCCGCCGTCTCCAGGGCCAGGGTGCCCACGAGCCCCGTCCCGATGGAGAGGCCGGCCCCCAGTCGGGTGGCCCCGGACCAGTTGAGCCCGATGGCCAGCGCCGGGACCAGGGTGGAGGCGAAGAGCCCCCAGCCGAAGATCCCCAGGAAGGCCACCAGGGTCCCCGAGACCTGGGCCACCGTGGCGGCCAGCACGGTGAGGACCACGGTCCCCACCCGCCCCCTGGGGAGGAGCGCCGGGTGCCGCCGCGGCTCCGGGGGTCCCGCCCCGGTGTCGGATGCCCGGGCGTCGGGCTCACGGGCGTATGCCTCCCGGGCGCCGATTGCCGGACCGTCGGCTGCCCGGGCGCCGCCGTTTCCGGCCCCGGTCCCGCGTCGCCGCCTCCGCAGCGCGCCCACCGCTTCCGGGAGGTCGTGGACCAGCGCTGCCGCGCCCACGTTCATGAAGGAGTTCAGGGTGCTCATGATGGCAGCCACCGCTCCCGCGAACACCACGGCGGCGAGGAGGAGGGGGGTTCGCTCCAGGAGGAAGCGGGGCGTGGTGCCATCTGCCGAAACCGGCGCCGCCATGGCGCCGCCCTCCACCAGGGCCTTCACGGCCATCCCCACCCCGAAGAAGAGGAGGACAGTGAGGCACAGGGCCACCGCGGAGAGGAGGGGATACCAGCGGAAGGCCCGGGGGTCCCGGAGCATGTAGAACTTGTGGAGGACGTGGGGCTGGCCCAGCACCCCCATGCTGAAGACGAAGAGGAAGGAGAGGGCCGCCGTGGGCGCCAGGTGGCCCCAGGGCTCCAGGAAGCCCGGGTCTGCGTCCAGGATGGCCCGGCTGAGCCCGGCGAGACCTTCGGCCACCCCCCCGGAGGCATCGGAGCCCGCGGCCAGGGCATACCCGAAGACCAGGACGGAGGCCACGGCCATGACGATCCCCTGGAAGACGTCCGTCCAGATGCCGGCCCGGATCCCGCCCCCGGCGGCGTAGAGGACCGTGACCCCCGCCCCGATCCAGATCCCGGCCACGAGCCCCGTGCCCAGGACGGCCTCCAGGACGATCCCCATGGCCAGGATGTTCGTGGCCATGTAGCCCACGATGGCCACCAGGACGCTCACGGCAGCCAGGGCGTGGAGCTCCGGCGAGCGGTAGCGGGCGCCGATGGCCTCCGGGAGGGTGAGGACGCCGCGGAGCTCGGAGAGGAGGCGCATGCGGCGGGCCAGGGTCCAGGCCCCGATGGCGTTCGTGATCCCGGCCGGGAGGATGATGAAGAGGGCGCCCAGCCCCACGGCCCACATGAGGCCCGGGCCGCCGATGAAGGTGAAGCCCGAGAGGGTGGCGGCCACGGCGGAGAGGGCCAGGGCCACGGGGCCGATGCTCCGGCCGGCCAGGAAGAAGTCGTCGGCCGAGCGGGTGGCCCGGGTGGCCCACACTCCGATGAGGGTGACCACCAGGAGGTAGGCCGCCATGACCCCCACGAGCACCGGGCTGGCCGGGACCGGGAGGCCGGGCTCCGTCTGGGCCAGGAGGAGGCCGGTGGGGAGGAGGGTCACGGGGCCGGGGCGGAGTGCCGGGTCAGGGGACGTCGCGGGGAACGTCGCCAGGAACGTCGCCAGGGACGTCGCCGGGGGCGGCGTCGGGGGCGGCGTCGGGGGCGGCGTCGGGGTCGGCGGGGCCCGGGGCGGACGGTGCCGACTCCCTGGCGTGGCGGGCCCGGCGGAGGAGGTCGGCCACCTCGTGGGGCTCCATCCCCAGGGACGGGAAGCTCCAGGCGTAGGCCAGGGGGATGACCAGGAGGGGGAGGAGCCCGGCGCCGTGGATCATGAGGGCGGCGCCGGGGGGCAGCCCCAGCCAGAGGGAGCTGTCGGCAGTCGTGGGCGGCAGGAGGAGGGCGGTGCCCACCCCGCCGGTCACCAGGAGAAAGGCCAGGCCCAGGGGGAGGAGGAGGACCCGGGGCGCCCGTCCGTCCCGGCTCGCCCCCAGGAGGGCCACGGCCACCAGCGCCCCCATGGTCCCCAGGAGGAGGAGCCCCGCCCCGGCCCGGAGGGAGAGGAGGGGGGCCGGGTCACCGGAGCCTGCGGCCGGGAGGAGGGCGACCCCGTGCCCAAGGGCCACCAGTAGCAGGGAGCCCAGTAGGAGGCGCAGGGCAGTGGTGCGGGACACGGCGAACGGGGCTCGGAGGGGGAGGGGTGGCAGGACAGCCCGGTGGGTCGCGGAGGCGTCCCGGGTCCCGGGGGCTCGACCCAGGCCTCGGTCGAGCCCTCAGGCTCCGGGGAGCATGGGGAGGGCGGGCACATCCGGGTCCCCCACCAGGGCGGCCATCCCGAAATCGATCTCGATGGTGTTGTCGCTCCGCTCCTCCCGGATGAACCAGGCCACGATCCCCACCAGGACCACGATGGCGATGATGGCGACAATGGCGACGGCATTTCGGTTGGTCTGGACCATCTGGACTCTCCCGGCTGGGGCGTGCCCCCGGCACCCTGATCGGGGCCGACGGGCTCCTGAATGTGGGGACCGGACCACTGCGGGCCAAGGGCGGCGGAGCCGGGACGGGAGGAAGGCAGGGCCGCGAGCCCTGGTTGGAGGGAGCTCGCAGCCTGCGGCGGGAGCAGGACCGGGGAGGGGTTTCGGTTCCGGGGAGGTCCATACCACCTTGCGGGTCCGATGGCCGGTGCGTCCGACCCTGTCCCTCTCCCCAATCCCCCCGTGCCCATGACTGCCCTCCCCCGCTTCTTCGAGCAGGTCAATCGCTACTTCGACTCCGCCGCGGAACTCCTGGACCTCCCGGACGGACTCCTCCGCCAGATCCGGACCTGCAATGCCGTCTACCACCTGAGCTATCCGCTCAGGCGCGATGACGGCTCCATCGAGGTGATCCACGCCTGGCGGGCCCATCACTCCCTCCACCGCCTCCCGGTGAAGGGGGGCTTCCGCCTCACGGAGCACGCTTCCGAGGACGAGGTGACGGCCCTGGCCGCCCTCATGACCTACAAGTGTGCGCTGGTGGACGTCCCCTACGGCGGGGCCAAGGGGGCGATCCGCATCGAGAAGTCCAACTACTCCGACGGCGAGCTGGAGCGGATCATCCGGCGCTACACCTTCGAGCTGAACCAGCGGAAGGCCATCGGGCCGGGGCTCGACGTGCCGGGCCCCGACATGGGAGTGAGCGCTCGGGAGATCGCCTGGATGTCGGACACGTACACCGCACTGGAGCACGGCGAGATAGCCGCCCCCGGCGCCGTCACCGGGAAACCCGTCAGCCAGGGCGGGGTGCGAGGCCGGGTGGAGGCCACCGGGCTCGGCGTCTATTACGGGCTTCGGGAGACGGTGGCGCAGGCGGACGACATGAAGGAGCTGAGCCTGGAGCCCGGCCTCGACGGGAAGCGGGTCGTGGTCCAGGGGCTGGGGAACGTGGGGGCCCACGCGGCCCGCTACCTGCGGGATGACGGGGCCATCATCGTGGGGATCATCGAGCGGGAGGGCGCCATCTACTGCGCCTCCGGCCTGGATCCCGACGAGGTGGAGGCCCACCGGAGAGACGGCGGGTCCATACTCGAGCTGGATGCCGACCACCGCCTGGAGGGGAAGGACGGGGTCAATGGTCTGGAGTGGGACTGCGACATCCTGGTGCCGGCTGCACTTGAGAGCGTCATCACCGCCGACAACGCGCCCCGCATCCAGGCGAAGATCATCGGGGAGGGCGCAAACGGGCCCACCACTGCCGACGCCGACGCGATCCTCCGTGAGCGGGGGGTCCTGCAGGTCCCCGACATGTACCTGAACGCCGGCGGGGTCACCGTCTCCTACTTCGAGTGGGTCAAGAACCTGAGCCACGTCCGCTTCGGGCGCATGGACCGGCGCTTCACCCAGGCGGCCCACGGCCGGATCCTGGCCGCGGTGGAAGACCTCACCGGGAAGAGCTTCAACGGCGACGTGGTGGACCGGGTCGCCGTGGGGGCCAGCGAGGAGGACCTGGTCTTCTCGGGGCTTGAGGAGACCATGATCTCGGGCTTCGAGCAGATCCGGCAGATGGCGAAGCTCCACGCCGTGGACTACCGCCGGGCTGCCTTCGCGGCCGCCATCGGGAAGGTGGCCAACTCCTACCGGGAGCGGGGAATCTTCCCCTGACGGAGCAACGCAGGAGGAGGCCGCCCCGGCCCCCGAGGGGTCGGGGCCCTCCGTCTGCCCCCGCAGCCGCCGTCCGAACCGGTGCGGGGTCGTGGATGGGAGAGCGGCGTCCTGCTGGTGCCGGGATGTGACCGCCGAACCGGACCTCCGTGCGGCCGGTCCGGTGGTGGGGTCGAGGGAGGCCTGCCTCTGCCGCGGCTGCCTGGAGGGCCACGCCTGGCCGTAAACTGTGAGGCGTCGCTCCACTGCAGCCGCAGCCCATACCGCTTCGCTACGGCGCAGCCAGGACCCATGATGCCTGGCTTCTGTGGAACGAAAGCGGAGGGGGTGGGATTCGAACCCACAAGTCCTTTCGGACGCCGGTTTTCAAGACCGGTGCAATAGCCGTTCTGCCACCCCTCCGGAGAGCCGGGGGGACACAGCCCCCCGGTCCCTCAAGATACACGGCGAAGGATCCTCGTGTAGACCCCCAGGACCTCCCGGGCGTGGCGTTCGGCGCTGAAGCGGCGCTCGACTACCTCCCGGCCTCGGGCCCCCATCTCCGCTCGCAATTCGGGGTCCCCGAGGAGGGTGCGAACCCTTTCCCTCCAGAGCTCCTCATCCCGGGGGTCCACCAGGAAACCCGTGACTCCGTCCTCCACGATCTCGGCGGGGCCGCCCAGGGGCGAGGCCACCACGGGGCGGCTGGAGGCCATGGCCTCCACCACCGTCCGCCCGAAGGGCTCGGGCTCCACGGAGGTGTGGAGTACCACGTCACAGATCCGGTAGAGCGCCTCCACGTCGGAACGGTACCCGGCAAGGTGGAGCTGCGCCCCCACGCCCCGGGTGGCCCCATGCTCCTCCAGACGCCGGAGAAGCTCCTCTCCCTCCGGGTCCCCTCCGGCATCACCCACCACCAGGAGGTGGGTCCGGGGATCCTCCCGGAAGAGGGGAAGGACAGCCTCCAGGGCTTCCTCGTGGCCCTTCCACGGGACCACGCGCCCGAAGATGCCCAGGACGTTGGCATCCAGGGGGAGCCCCAGCTCGCCGCGGAGCGCCTCAATTCGGGCCTCTTCCCCCGGTGGGGCATCGTTCCCGGTGGATCCCGACGGAAAGGCGGCGAGGTCCACGGGGTTGTAGACCACGTGGACCCGCTCCGGGCGGGCACCCTCCTGGAGGATGGCCTCGCCCACCGCCTTGGAGACTGCGATGAAGTGGGCTCCGGTGGGCTCCAGGTAGGGGTCGGGACGCCCCCTGGACTCCGCTGGAACCGGAAACCCCCTGGCGTGGACGACCCAGGGGAGCTCGGACGCCTCGGCGGCCCGCATGGCCTCCCCCGGAGACTCCCCGGCGTTCAGGTGAACGATGTGGGGCCGGATCTCCTTGAAGATGCGGCGGAGCTTCAGGTAGTTCCACCCGGTGGCAACCGCGTTCAGGAGGGCCAGGGGACGAGCAAGCCAGGGGCGCCGGGCCCGCTGCTGCTGGAGCCACCGGTAGTTCACCAGGGAGCGGAAGGTCAGGACCCGTCCGTCCCCGTACCACTCCTCCAGGATCCCCGGCGTCTGGGAGGTGACGATCCAGGTGTCCACCTCCAGCGCCTCCAGCCCGTCCCGCAGGCGGGCCAGGCTCCGCACGGCCCCCCCGAAGCCCACCGTATAGTCCACGAAGAGGATGCGGAGACGCGTTCGCCCGGCCCTCGCGGTCGAAGGGGACAAACCCTCCGACCTGGGGCGTGGTCGGTCCATTCGCTCCACAGGTCCCTCCTCCCCCCTTTCGGGGCCATCAGTGCCGGAACAGTCGGCGTCCCGTGAAGATCATGGCCATCCCGTGCTCGTTGGCGGCCTCGACCACCTCGGAGTCCCGCTTCGAGCCCCCGGGCTGGATCAGGGCCCGGACCCCGGCCTCCGCTGCCGCGTCCACCCCGTCCCGGAAGGGGAAGAAGGCATCGGAGGCCAGGCTCGAACCCTCCAGGGAGAGGCCGGCGTCGGCGGCCTTCCGGACGGCCACCCGGGAGCTGTCCACCCGGGACATCTGTCCCGCGCCAATGCCCAGGGTCTGGCCGCCCCGGGCCAGGAGGATGGCGTTGGACTTGACCCCGAAGACCGCGGCCCAGGCGAAGGCCAGGTCCATGCGCTCCTCCTCGGTGGGAGTCCGTTCGGTGACGACCCGCCACACCGGGTCCACCACCCCGTAGAAGGGGAGGGTGGGAGGGGTCTGCACCAGGAGCCCGCCGTAGATGCTCCGGACGAGCTCCGGGTCGGGGCGTCGGCCGTGGGCCGCGAGGAACCGGGCCGCCCGCCGGGCCGCCGCGTCGGCGGTGGCGGCATCGAAGGCCTCCAGGGCCTTTTCCCGGACACCGGGGGTGCGGGCGCCCGGCTCGCCACCGGAGTCGGGGAAGGTCAGGACCCGGAGGTTCACCTTCCCCGAGAGGATCTCCAGCGCCTCGTCAGTGACGTCGGGGGCCACAAGGCACTCCACGAAGAGCTCCACCATTGCCGCCGCCGCCGGGGCATCCACCGTGCGGTTCGTGGCGATGATGGAGCCGAAGGCGCTCATGGGGTCGGTGGCGAGGGCCTTCCGGTACGCGGCCTCCACCGTGGATCCCACTGCCATCCCGCAGGGGGTGGTGTGCTTCACGATGCACACTGCGGGGTCGGGGCTGAGGGCGAAGGGGGCCAGGCTCAGGAGTGCGCCGTCCAGATCCAGAAGGTTGTTGTACGAGAGCTCGCGGCCCTGGTGCTGGTGGAGGGAGGCGATCCCTGCCGGGGTCTCTTCCGGACGGGTGTAGAAGCCGGCAGACTGGTCCGGGTTCTCTCCGTAGCGGAGGGTGGAGTGGCGCTGCCACCCCCCACCCAGGACCTCGGGGAGGGGGCCCGCGGAGACCGCCTTCGCCCCTGCTTCGGCCTCGTCCCCGACCCTGGGCGCAGATTCCAGGTAGGCGGCCACGGCGGCGTCGTAGGCGGAGACGTGGCGGAACACCTTCACGGCGAGCTCCCTGCGGAGGAGGGCTTCGCCGGGGGCCGAGCCTTCGGCCCCACCGTCGGCTCCGCTCACCAGGGCGTCGAGCACCCGGCCGTAGTCTGCCGGATCCGTGACCACCAGGACGCCGCCGTGGTTCTTCGCCGCCGCCCGGATCATGGTGGGGCCGCCGATGTCCACCTGTTCCATGGCCCGGGGAACCGGGACCCCACCTCCGGCCACCGTCTCCCGGAAAGGGTAGAGGTTCACCGCCACCACGTCGATGAGCCCGTAGTCCAGCTCGGCCAGCTGGGCCAGGTCACCGGCCCGGTCCCGGCGGGCCAGGAGGGGACCGTGGATCGCTGGATGGAGCGTCTTTACACGGCCCTCCAGGATCTCGGGGTGGCCCGTCACCTCGGACACGGGGGTGACGGGGATTCCCGCCTCCTCCAGCACCCGGGCCGTCCCTCCAGTGGAGAGGATCTGGAAGCCCAGGTCCACGAGTCCGCGGGCGAAGTCCTCGATGCCGGACTTGTCGGAGACGCTGAGGAGGGCGCGACGGGGAGTCTGGGTCATGGAAACTCTCGGGGGTCGGTCTGTGAAGGGTCTCCGGCCGGAGCCGGGATCAGGTCGTGTTCACCGGGGGCCGGGAAGGAGCTGTTGGCGAAGAGGTCGGGCACGGGGCGGCCCTCACGCAGGCCCCGGGCGGCATGGTCCACCACACCGGGATAGAGCCTGCGTTCCACCATCTGCACCCGGGAGGCCAGCGTCTCTGCCGTGTCGCCGGGGGCCACGGCCACGGGCCACTGGGCCACGATGGCTCCCTCGTCGAAGCGTTCGTTCACCTGGTGGACGGTGGCGCCCGTGATCCGGACACCGGCGGCCAGGACCGCCTGGTGGACGCGCATCCCGTACATCCCGGCCCCCCCGAAGGCCGGGAGGAGGGAGGGGTGCACGTTCAACATGCGACCCGCCCACGCCCGGGTCACCGATGCGGGGACCAGGCGAAGGTACCCGGCCAGGAGGACCAGGTCGGGGCCCAGCTGCCGGAGTACGGGGTCGGGGTCGGTGGGATCCACCACGTGGACAGGGCAACCCGACTCCCGGGCCAGCGCCACCACGGGGGCTGACGGTCGGTCCACCAGAAGGCCCGTCACCTCCCACTCCCTGCGCCTCCGGGAATGGTCCAGGAGCGCCTGGAAGGTCCGGCCCCGGCCCGAGGCCAGGATCACGACAGAAGGGGGGGGCACCGTGTGGGGGATCAGGCGAGGCGGCTGGAGTCGGGCCGGAAGGAGGGGCGGAGGAAGGGATTCCCCATCTTCTCCTCCTTCACCGTGGTGGAGGGACCATGTCCGGTGAGGAGACGGGTCTCGGGGTCCAGGGTGAGGACCTCCCGGCGGATGGACTCCAGGAGCTGGGAGGCATCTCCGCCAGGGAGGTCCGTACGCCCAATGGACCGCTGGAAGATGACATCTCCCACCAGTGCCACACCCTCCTCCGCTGCGTGGAAGATCACGTGCCCCGGGGCATGGCCCGGGGCGAAGCGTACATCCAGGCGGACCCGGCCCACCGAGACGGGTTCGCCGGGCACCAACTCGTGGTCTGGTTCCGGAAGGGAGGCACCGAACTCGTAGCCGAAGGCGGCCCCCTGCTCCCGGGCACGGCTGTAGAGGTCCCGGTCGGCCGGGTGGAGGTGGATGGGGGGCGTGCCTGCCTCCACGACGAAGGGGAGGCCCTCCACATGGTCCAGGTGGGCATGGGTGAGCAGGACGGCGTCCGGGACCCCGTCGGGGGTCGCCTGCAGGGCTGCAGGGGTGGCCCAGCCCGGGTCCACCAGGGCCGTCTCTCCGGTGGCCCGGCACTCCACCAGGTACGTGTTCTCCTGGAAGGGTCCCCCGGTCCAGGCCCGGATCCGCAGGGCCTCGGACTCGAATCCGGCCCGTGGAAGAGGGATCCCCCGGGGCTCTCCACTCATGCGCAGCCGCACCCCTTCGGACGGACCCCGGCAAGCTCCAGCTCCTCTTCCTCGGCGGAGGGCGCCGTCCAGCCCCCGGAGATGGCCAGCATCTTCCGGAGGGCGTCCTCGGCCCGACGGCGGATGTCCTCGTCCAGGACCACCTCGTGCTGACGGTGGTCCAGGCACCAGGCCAGCTTGGAGAGGGTGTTCAGCTTCATGTTGCCGCACACGGCGGCACCGGAGAGGGGGACGAAGGTCTTTTCGGGATAGCGCTCCCGGAGCTGGTCCACGAGCCCGCGCTCCGTCCCCAGGATCAGGGCGTCGTGCTCCTGGGCCAGGCGGACCATCCCTCCGGTGGAGGTCACCTCGTCGGCCTCCGCCAGGAGGTCGTCCCGGGCCTCGGGATGGATGACGACGCGGGCCTCGGGATATCGCTTCCGGGCGGCGTCCAACTCGTCCAGGACCAGGTCGTCGTGGACGTAGCAGTAGCCGTCCCACGCCACGATGTTGTCCCGTCCCGTCTGCTCCTCCACGTAGCGGGCCAGGTTCCGGTCGGGGACGAAGAGGATCGTCTGGTCCTCGGGGATGGAGCGAACCACCTCCACAGCGTTGGAGGAGGTGCAGCAGATGTCCGCCTCCGCCTTCACCTCGGCGGTGGAGTTCACATACGCCACCACGGCAGCCCCGGGGTGGGCCTCCTTCATCCGCCGGAGGGCCTCCCCGGTGACGAAATCGGCCATGGGGCACCCGGCCCGGCTGTCAGGCATGAGGACCGTCTTCCCGGGGGACAGAACCTTGGCCGTCTCCGCCATGAAGTGGACACCGCAGAAGACGATGACGTCGGCATCCGTGTCGGCGGCCTCCTGGGAAAGCGCCAGGGAATCGCCCAGGAGGTCGCTCACCGCCTGGATCTCCACCCGCTGGTAGTTGTGTCCCAGGATGACGGCGTTCAGCTCCGATTTTCGGGCACGGATCCTCTCCTCCAGCTCCGTCCGGGAGAGGGCTGCGTAGTCCAGCGGAGTGGGGAGGGCGTCCGGGGCCAGCCCGGACACGGGTCCCCGGGCGGTCGGAGACAATACTGGGAGGGGGGAATGGGCCATGGGACTGGGGGGCATGAGGGCGGGGTCGCCGGGCCCCGTCCTTTGGACAGGAGGGGGGCCGGGCCCCTCAGATCGTGAAGGAGCTGCCGCAGCCGCAGCCGCCGCCGGCCGCGGGATTCTCGAAGGTGAAGCCCGACCCCATCATGGTCGTGACGTAGTCGATCTTCACCCCCTCCAGGTACTGGGCACTGAACGGGTCCACGAACACCCGGACGCCGGACTGGTGGTCCAGGACCTCGTCGTCCTCTTCCGGATTGTCCTCGATGTTCAGACCGTACTGGAAGCCCGAACAGCCTCCCGGGAGGACTGCAACCCTGAGGCCCGCCCCTTCATCGGCACCGTGATCCACCATGAAGCCGCGGACCTTGTCCACGGCGGTCTCGCTAAGCTCGATCTGCATATCGCACACTCCCCGTTACGGGACTTTACCTTCGTGCTGGAAGTTACCGGAACGGCTGGAGGGGGGTCAACCACGGGGACCCTCCCCGTCGGAGTCTCCCCCGTCTCCGTCGTCGTCCGTGTCATCGTCGGGATCCTCCGGATCGTCGGGCTCGGAAGGGGATTCAAAGGTCGCCTCTCCACCCCCTCCGGGGATCCCGTGGAGGTTCGTGAGCTCCTCCACCACGATCCGGTACTCCGCCTCCCATGTGAGGGGTCCCTCCAGGAGCACGACGAAGGCCTGCTCCGGGAGGCGGAAGGGGAGGTCGTCGAAGAGGGCCTCCACCTCGTCCTCCGGAACCTCGTCGTCGGGGTCCGGTGGCGGCGGGACGTCATCGGGGTCGTCGACGGCGTCGGGATCATCGGGGTCGTCCGGTTCATCGGGGTCCTCCTCCGCCTCCCGGGCACGGCGCTCCTCCTCCAGCTCCTCCCACTCCCGGAGGTGGAGGATCCGGGCCACTCCCGGGACCTCCCCCTCGTCCGACTCCAGCCGGACCTCCACCCCCTCCAGGGGCACGTCGGTGTCCAGCCAGTCGTCTGTCTCCACCCGGATGGCCATGGAGTCCAGCACCCGGGCCTCGGTGACCCGGGCCGCAGTGGTGTCGGGCTGGAGGAGGGCCAGCTCCCGGAGGACCAGGGTGTCCGCCGACCCCAGGTCCATGGACACCGCGTCCTGGGGCTCCATGAAGTCGGGCTCCCGGTTCCGGTTCTGGTCCAGGTAGGCCGTGACCCGGTAGCCGCCGGGTGGGAGCCAGGGCAAGGTGAACACGCCGGTGGAGTCCGTAACCGTGGAGTGGGTGGGGCCTCCTTCCTCGGGCTCAGCATCGATGCGGGCCCCATCCACGAACTCGCCGGTGATCCGGTCCAGGACCACGCCGGCCACCAGGGTGGGGTCGAAGTCGGGTCCGGTTGAGAAGAAGAAGTCCCGGGGCCGTTCGAAGCGGTTCTGGAACCGGTCCTGCAGGACGGGCAGGAGGGTGATCCGGTAGATCGTCTCCTCCCGGAAGCCGCCCTCCATGCCCACCTCGATTCCCCTCCGGGTGACCTCCACGGAGACCTGCCCCGTGCGCGGCGAAACCACCACGGCGTCCCGGAGACTGCCCGAGGTGGGCCGCTCCGACAGACGCCGGGAGAAGTCCACGCGGTAGGGCCCGGAGAAGGGACCCCGCACCGCGAAGGTGTCGGGCACCGCCCGGAGGACCTCCGGCGGGGACTCGGGGACGGGCCCGCCCTCCGGCGACCGGGACTGGGCACACGCCACCCCGGCCAGGAGGACCATGAGGACCACGCCCCCGGCAGCGAGGCCCCGGAGGCTCCTCATTCGTCTCCCGACCCCAGCGCCTGGAGCTGCACCTGCAGCTTGTCCCGCTGGTCCCGGAAGGACAGGACCTTCTCCCGCTCCCGCTCCACGATCTCGGCAGGGGCCCGGGCCGTGAACTGCTCGTTGGCCAGGCGCTTCTCCGACCCCTTGAGCTGCCCGTCGAGGCGCTCCACCTCGGCCCGGAGGCGTTCCCGCTCCCGGTCCAGGTCGATGAGCCCTTCCAGGGGGAGGAAGACCTCCGTCCCGTTGCCCAGCACCGCCGACGCTCCGGCCACCCCGCCGGGAGCCGCTGCCCTGCCGGCCTCCTCGTGGGTCACGTCCTCGATGCGGGCGAAGCCCTCCAGGTGCACCCGGGCGGCGTCCACGGCGGCTCGGAAGTCGGCCGGAGCCCCGCGAAGGACGAGGCGTACCGGGGCGCCCTCCCCCACCCCGTACGTCTTCCGGAGGGACCGGACGGTGGTTACCAGGTCCCGGAAGGCACGGAAGTCGGCCTCGGCCTTCGGGTCCAGCCGCGACGGGCCGCCCCCCGAGCCCGGCCAGGCAGCCACCGGGAGCCGCTCGGGCCTGGGGGTGTCCCGGGGCCAGGGGATCCGGTCCCAGAGGTGCTCGGTGACGAAGGGGACCAGGGGGTGGAGGAGGCGGAGGATGCCGTCCAGGGCGTGGACCAGGACCGCGCGGGCGGCCTGGCGGCTGGCCTCGCCCTCCTCGCCCCGGAGGCGGGGCTTGATGACTTCCAGGTACCAGTCCGCGAACTCGCTCCGGAAGAGGTGGTGGGCCTGCTCCACCACGTCGTGGATCCGGAAGCGCTCCAGCTCCCGGGTCATTCCGGCCGACGTGCCCGCGAGCCGGGAGAGGATCCAGCGGTCTGCCACCTCCAGGTCCGCCTCCACCTCGGCCAGGGGGAGGACCGGGTCGTCCCCGATGGACATGAGGGTGAAGCGGCCCGCGTTCCAGAGCTTGTTCGCGAAGTTGCGGCCCGGGGCGAAGGCGGCGTCCAGGTCCTCGTGGTCCAGGTGGATGTCCGTGCCCACCCCGCACATGCTGAGGACGGTGTAGCGGAGGGCATCGGCCCCGTAGCGCTCCACCACCTCCATGGGGTCGATCCCGTTCCCCAGCGACTTGGACATCTTGCGGCCCTGCGCGTCGCGCACCGTGCCGTGGAGGAAGACGTCGGTGAAGGGGGCCTCCCCCTGGAACTCGTAGCCCGCCATGATCATCCGGGAGACCCAGAAGAAGAGG
Source organism: Gemmatimonadales bacterium (assembly GCA_007692505.1). GTDB lineage: Bacteria > Gemmatimonadota > Gemmatimonadetes > Longimicrobiales > Gaopeijiaceae > REBX01. The sequence goes on from REBX01000088.1 coordinate 14,140, forward strand.
ATCTCCGGGGCGGTGACCAGGGCGTGACCCGGGTAGAAGGCCTTCAGGTCGTCCGTCTCCTCGGGCCAGCCGAAGACGGAGAAGGGCCAGAGCCACGAGCTGAACCAGGTGTCCAGGACGTCGGGGTCCTGCTCCAGCTCGGCGCTTCCGCAGGTGGGACAGGCCTCCGGGGTCTCCCGGGCGCAGATCGTCTCGCCGCAGCCCTCCTCGCCCCTGCAGTACCAGACGGGGATCCGGTGCCCCCACCAGAGCTGCCGGGAGATGCACCAGTCCCGGATGTTCTCCAGCCAGTCCTCGTAGACCTTCGTCCAGCGGTCCGGGTGGAAGCGGACCGTTCCGTTCCGGCTCGCCTCCAGGGCCGGACGGGCCAGGGGCTCCATGCGCACGAACCACTGGTCCGACAGGCGGGGCTCCACCACGGTGTCGCAGCGGTAGCAGTGGGGGACGCTGTGGGCGTGGTCCTCCACGCCCCGGACGAGCCCCTCCGCCTCCAGGGCCTCCAGGACCGCGCTCCGGGCGTCGAAGCGGTCCAGCCCGCGGAAGGCCTCCGGGGCCCGGTCGTTCACCCGGGCCTCCGGGGTGAGGATGTCCAGGACCTCCAGGCCGGTTCGGCGGGCGATCTCGAAGTCGTTGGGGTCGTGGGCCGGGGTGACCTTCACCATCCCGGTGCCGAACTCCTGGTCCACGAAGGCATCGGCCACGATGGGGATGGTGCGGCCCGCCAGGGGGAGCTGGACCTGGTGGCCCACCAGGGCCCGGTACCGCTCGTCGTCGGGGTGCACGGCCACCCCGGTGTCCCCCAGCATGGTCTCGGGCCGGGTAGTGGAGACCGTGAGGGTCCAGCGGCCGTCCTCCCGCTCCTCCAGGGCCGGGGCGCCGGCATCACGGGCGTCACGGGCGGCCTCGGAGGCCTCCGGGGAGAGGAGGTAGCGGAGGTGGTGGAGCCGCCCCGGCCTCTCCTCCGCCTCGGCCTCCTCGTTGGAGAGGGCCGTCCCGCAGCGGGGGCACCAGTTGATGATGTACTCGCCCCGGTAGATCAGGTCCTTCTCGTAGAGGCGCACGAAGACCTCGCGCACCGCCCGGGACAGCTCGGGGTCCAGCGTGAAGCGCGTGCGGTCCCAGTCGCAGCTCGACCCGATGGCCTTGAGCTGCTCCAGGATCGAACCGCCGGTCTCGCCCACGAAGTCCCAGACCCGGCCCACGAACTCGTCCCGGCCCACGTCGAAGCGGGTCTTCCCCTCCTCCGCCGCCAGCTTCCGCTCCACCACGTTCTGCGTGGCGATCCCCGCGTGATCGGTGCCCGGAACCCAGACGGCGGCGCGGCCCTGCATGCGGCGCCAGCGCACGAGCACGTCCTGCACCGTGTTGTTCAGCCCGTGCCCCATGTGGAGGACGGCGGTGACATTGGGCGGGGGGATGACGATGACGTAGGGGTCGGCCCCCTCCTCCAGGACCCGGGAGGCGGTGCTGTGGAAGCGCTCCTCTTCCAGCGCGCGGCGGTAAAGCGGGGCTTCGATGGCCCCGGGATCGAGGCGCGGGGGGAGGGGTGCGGCGGAGTCGGACACGGGTGTCTTCCGGAGGATGCAGGCGGAGGGGACGGAACCGGGCTCCCGGCAGGAGGGAAGCCCCGGGGGGCCCGGGGGTTTCCTCCCGGTCAGGAGGGGCCAGAAAGGGTAGCCGGGCCCCGAAACCTCGTCAATTTGAAGCGGGGCCGGGAGGGGCGGGCCCCGGCGACGCGGCAACCCGGTGAGGCACGGGGCCGGGGAAGCACGGGGACGGAGGTCATCCTCCCCCTCCCCCGCCCTGCCGGGCGCGGTCCCGCTCCGCATCCATCCGCTCCCGGATCTCCCGGGCCCGCTCGGACCAGGTCTCCCGGATCTCGGCGGTGGTGGCCCCCCGGAGGATGTCCTGGATCTCCCACTGCCGCCGGGCGTGGCTCTCGCGGTGGAAGCGGGGCACGTCGAACTGGATGGGGAGGGGCACGGAGAAGTCGCCCAGGTGGAGGCGTCCCGGGGACAGACCCCAGCGGCGGCCATCCTCGTCCACGTACGTCCAGTCGGACTGCTGGTCGGAGAGGGCAGCGGCCACGGCCACCGAATCGTTCCAGGTGGCGATGAGGCCCTCCAGGAGGAGTTCGGCCCGCTCCTGGTCCGTGAGCTGGCCCACTTCAGGGTCCAGCCAGGCCCAGAGCCGGGGGTCGCCGGGGCGGGGCCGGAGTCGCTCCCCTGCGGTGAGCTCCTCCTCGTCGGCGTCCCTGAGGGCCGTGACCTGGGGGATCTCGGGGAGGACCGGGAGCATGTCTGCCGGGAGACGGGGCGGGTCGGCGGCGGGGTCGGCCGCCGGGTCGGTGGCCGGATCCGGATCGGGGTCGGGGTCGTCGGGCTCCTCGGGGTCCGGGAGCTCGGGGGGCGTCTCCTCCGGGTCGGGGGCCTCCTCCTCCCCGGGATCGGGCCCGTCCCGCATGACGATGACCTCGAGCCCCGGCATGACGTCCTGCGGGGCCCGATCCGGCGCCGTCCGGGTCTCGGGGTCCGTCCGGTCCATGAGAACCGGGTAGAGGACGATGGCCACGGCGTGGAGGACCACGGAGACCGCGAACCCCCACCGAAGGGCACGACGCTCCCCCAGCCACGTACGCCGGCGACGGGCCTGGAGCTCGTCGGGGGCAAGGGCGGGTGGGGCGTCGGCCTGGGGTGGGCGGGAGCCTGCGTCCGGCGGAGTGCCGGGTCGGGACTCGGGGTCCGGGGGGGAGGTCATCGGATTTAGTAACCCCTCCCGGGGGGCCGGTTCCGGACCCGGTGGGTGCCGCCGGGTCCCGGGGAACGGGTCAGGTGAGGCCGGCCCGGGCCAGGCGCTGTGCCGCCTCCTCAAGGCGGTGGCCATCCACCGTGAGGGCCACCCTGAAGAAGCCCTCCCCACCGGCGCCCAGGCCACTCCCAGGGAGGACGACGACCCCGGCCTCCTCCAGCGCCCTCAGGGCGAACTCCTCCGAGGTTATCCCCGCGGGAACCGGGACCCAGAGGTACATGGTAGCCCGGGGGGCCGTGATGTCGAACCCGGCCCGGCGGAAGGCCTCCACCGCCACGTCCCTGCGCCGGCGAAAGACCTCCACGTTCTCCGGGAGCCAGGTGTGGCGCTCCTCCAGGGCGGCCCGTCCGGCCTCCTGCACGGCCAGGAAGGCCCCGGTGTCCACGAAGGTCTTGAGGCGAGCCAGGAGCTCCAGGATTCGCCGGGAGCCCGTGGCCCAGCCCAGGCGCCAGCCCGTCATGTTGAAGGACTTGGAGAGGGAGTGGAACTCCACCGCGTGCTCCCGGGCACCGGGGAGCTCCAGGATGGAGGGAGGCCGGTAGCCGTCGAAGGCGATCTCGGAGTAGGCCAGGTCGTGGGCCAGGACCATCCCGTGCTCCAGGCAGAAGTCCAGCATGCGGGCCAGGTACTCGGTGGGTGCCGTGGCCGTGGTGGGGTTGTTCGGGTAGTTGAGGACCAGGAGCCGGGCCCTCCGGATCACCTCGGCGGGGAGCCCGGCGGGCTCCAGGAGGAAGTCGTCCTCGGGCCGAAGGGGGACGGCGACGGGCTCGGCCCCGGCCAGGACCACCCCGCCCCGATACGCCTGGTAGCCCGGGTCGGGGATGATGGCCACGTCTCCGGGGTTCAGGAGCGCCATGGGGAGGTGGGCGATCCCCTCCTTGGACCCGATGAGGGGCAGGACCTCGGCCATGGGGTCGACCATGACCCCGAAGCGCTCCTCCATGAAGGCCGAGACCGCCTCGCGGAAGGGCGGATGGCCGAGCTGGAAGGGGTAGCGGGAAAAACTGGGGTCGGAGGCGGCCTTCGCAAGGGCCTCCACGGCGGCAGGAGGAGGGGCGCCGTCCGAGTCTCCTGCTCCCAGGTCCACCACGTCCACGCCGCGGGCCTCCAGCTCCCGCCTGAGGCGGGGGATGTGGGCCATGGGGTAGGGGGGAAGCGAGCCCAGGGCCCGGGACCCGGGATGGGACGGCTCCG
>REBX01000037.1 GCA_007692505.1 Gemmatimonadales bacterium
CGTGGCCGGGAGGCCCCTTTCCACGGCGGTCCGATAGGCCTCCAGCAGCTCGCTCCGGGGAAAGGCTTGCGGGGTCTGGGCCCGCCAAATCGCCTCCCGGTCCGGGGTGGAGAGGACCCGCCCCGCCCCGTCCACCTCCTTCAGGGTGTCCGTGCTGGGCCAGGCGGCCACGGCGCCCTCCCCCCCATCTGCCACCTTGAGGCAGCGGTCGATGACGGCACGGGTCACGAAAGGCCGGGCCGCGTCGTGGACCAGGACCACCCCCACCAGCGGGTCCAGGGCCGAGAGCGCCGCCCGCACGGAGTGCAGGCGGGTGGCGCCGCCCTTCACCAGCCGGATCCGGGGGTCCAGGCCCTGGAGCCAGTCCGGAGGCGACGCCGCCTCCTCCGTCGGGAGGGCCACCGCCACGGAGACGACCCTGGGGTGCTCCAGGAAGGGCCGGAGGGACCGGGCCAGCAGGGGCTCTCCGTCCAGCTCCAGGAAGGCCTTCCGGACCCCTCCCATGCGACGACCCATCCCGGCGGCGGGCACGGCCACTCCCACCCCGCCGGGGGCCTCGAGGTCAGAAGGGGGCATCGACGGCCCCCCCCTCCATCCCGGGCATGACCTCGTCGGGCTCCGGGGCCATCTCCTCGAACCGGGTATACGACTTGTGGAAGAAGAGGTTCACGGTGCCCGTGGGTCCGTTCCGCTGCTTGGCCACGATGAGCTCCGACTTCCCCTCCAGGGAGTTTCCGTCTGCGTCCATGCCATCGGAGGAATAGTACTCCGGCCGGTAGAGGAACATGACCAGGTCCGCGTCCTGCTCGATGGACCCCGAATCCCGGAGATCGGAAAGCTGGGGCCTGTGGTCGTTCCGCTGCTCCGGGCCCCGGGACAGCTGCGACAGGGAGATCACCGGCACCTCCAGCTCCCGGGCCAGCCCCTTGAGGCCCCGGGAGATCTGGGACACCTCCTGCTGGCGGCTCTCCTGCCGACCCGACCCGCCCATGAGCTGCATGTAGTCGATGACCAGGAGGCCCAGCCCCCCCTCCGCCTTCAGGCGACGGGCCTTGGCCCGCATCTCCAGCACCGTCCCCCCCGGAGAGTCATCGATCCAGATGGGCGCCGTGTTCAGCCGGGCCCCCGCCGTCCCGATGCGCTGGTAGTCGGAGGGGGAGAGGCGTCCGTTCCGGAGCTTCTGGGCATCCACCCGGGCCTCTGCACAGAGGAGCCGGTGCACGAGCTGCTCCTTGGACATCTCAAGCGAGAAGATCGCCACCGGCACCTTGTGGTCGATGGCGGCGTTCTGGGCCACGTTGAGCACCCAGGAGGTCTTCCCCATGGAGGGCCGGGCCGCCACGATGATGAGGTCGCCGTCCTGGAGCCCCGTGGTCATGCGGTCCAGCTGCCCGAACCCGCTGGGGACCCCGGTGAGCCCCCCGTCGCTCTTCTGCAGCTTCTCGATGTTCTCGAAGGCCTCCCAGAGGAGGTCCTTGATCCACACGAAGCCGCCCCGGTCGTGGCTCTCTGCCACCTGGAAGACCCGCTGCTCCGCCAGGTCCACGATCTCCTCCACGGACCGCTCCCCGGGGGCGTAGACCTCCCGGATCGTCTCCGTGGACACCTCGATGAGTCGCCGGAGGAGCGCCTTCTCCCGGACGATCTTGGCGTGGTACTGGATGTTCGCCGCCGTGGGAACCGCGTCCAGCAGCTCCACCAGGTACTCCAGCCCCCCGATCCCGTCCAGCTCCCCGGATGCCTTCAGGTGGTCCCCCAGGATCACCACGTCGATCCCGGCACTCCGCTCGTGGAGGGTCCTGAGCCCCCGGAAGATGGTCCGGTGCCGCTCGTGGAAGAACATGGTGGCATCCACCACGTCCTCCACCCGGGTGATGGACTCGGGATCGATGAGGATGCCCCCCAGCACCGAGACCTCGGCCTCCAGGGAGAAGGGCGGCTCGCGGTCGAAGACCCGGGACGCACCCTGCCCAAGCTGCGGGGAGGGGCCGGCGGGCCCTGCGGGAGGGCCGGAGGTGTGCTCGAGTTCAGTGGCCATGGGAATCGGATCCGTCCAGGATCTGTCGGAGGAGCTGCAGGTCTTCCCAGGTGGGCTGCACCCAGCCGGAGTTCCTGAGGAGCGCGGCCGGGTGGTACGTGACCACCAGGGGGATTCCCTCCCACGCATGAATTTCGCCCCGGAGCCGTCCCAGGGGAATGGAGGAATCGGTCAGAAGCTGGGCCGAAAAGGTCCCCACTGCCAGGATGGCCTCGGGCTGCACGATGGCGATCTGCTGCCTCAGGTACGGCGCACACGCCTCGATCTCCTCGGGCCGGGGATTCCGGTTCCCGGGGGGCCTGCACTTCACCACGTTGCAGATGTAGACCGACTCTTCCCGGGTCAGCCCCACCGAGGCCAGGAGGAGGTCCAGGTACCGGCCGGCCCGACCCACGAAGGGCCGCCCCGTGCGGTCCTCGTTCGCCCCGGGCCCCTCGCCCACCACCATGAGGCGCGCGCCCGGGTTCCCGTCGTGGAACACCACCTGGGTCCGGGTCTCCGACAGCCCGCAGCGTGTGCAGTCCAGGCAGAGGGTCCGGAGCTCTTCGTGGTCCGAGGGGAGCTGGGGGAGGGGCTCGCCGGGTCCCGCACCGCTTCCGCTGTCCTCCTCCGCCGAGGGCGCCCGGGACGTCGTGGGGGGAGGGCGTGACGGAGGGGCGGGAGCCGGTTCCGGGGTCCGGGGGACCGGTGGGGCAGCGACCCCTCCCCGTCCCTTCTCCAGCGCCCCCTCCTCGAGGACCCGGGCCACCAGGGCGCGGGCCTCTGCCTCGTCCATGGTCTCCAGGACGAACTGAGGGGAGCCCAGTTCCCCTCGCTGCCGGAGCCAGCGGGCCAGGTGGTCCAGGACCGGGGAACGGGCGGGGCCGGTCACGTGGGCTCCCCGGACCGGGGGCCCCGGGCCAGGAGGGCTCCGGCGGCATCCAGGACCCGGCCGGCCATGGCGGCCTTGGAGTCGGGGGGGAGTTCCGTCACGTCGTCCGCCCCCACCAGGAAGCCCCGGTTCGTGCCCGATTCGAAGCCGGCATCGGTCCGGCCCGCAGGGTTCGCCACCACCAGGTCGAAGCCCTTCCGGCTCCGCTTGTCCCGGGCCGACTCCACCAGGTCCTCCGTCTCCAGGGCGAAGCCCACCCGGATACTCCCCGGCCCGGAATGCTCCCTGGAGCGGAGAGCGATGTCCGGGTTCTCCACCAGCTCCACACTCCAGCGCTCTCCCGTGTCGGACCGCTTCCGCTTCGTCGCGGCAGCCTCCTCGGGGCGGTAGTCCGAGACGGCGGCGGCGTACACCTGCAGGTCGGCAGAAGGGACCTCGGGGAGGGTGGCCTCCAGCATCTCCCGGGCCGACTCCACCCGGACCACCCGGAAGGAATCCTCCGGGAGGTCGGGGGCCACGGCGCCCCCGGGCCCCTGGACCACCGTTACCAGGGCCCCGCGGAGCCAGGCCTCCAGGGCAATCTCGAGCCCCATCTGCCCGGTGGAGCGGTTCCCCACGAAGCGCACCGTGTCCAGGGCCTCACGGGTCCCCCCGGTGGTGACCAGGACGGTCCGACCGGAGAGGGGGTCCGTGTTCCCGGCCAGCGCCCGGCCCGACTCCAGGAGGAGGCGCTCCGGTTCCACCATGCGGCCGGCACCGCGTCCCTCTCCCACGGCCAGGGCCCCGGTGCCGGGGCCCACGAGGCGCCATCCCGGGAGGTCGGCCAGCACCCCTGCATTCCGGCGGGTCCGGAGGTCGGCCCACATGCGGTCGTTCATGGCCGGAGCCACCAGGACCGGGGCCTCGGTGACCAGGAGGGTGGTGGTGAGGAGGTCGTCGGCCCGACCGGCCGCCAGCCGGGCCATGAGGTCGGCCGTGGCAGGGGCCACGATGGCCACGTGGGCCCCCGACCCCAGCCGGATGTGCTCCGCAGCCGAATCCACTTTCCAGAGGGAGGTGCGCACCGGGCGACCGGTCACGCCCTCGAAGCTCGTCGGTCCCACGAAGCGGCGGGCGCTGCGGGTGAGCACCACGTCCACCCCGGCCCCCAGGAGGGTCAGGTCACGGGCCAGCTGGACGCACTTGTACGCGGCGAT
>REBX01000238.1 GCA_007692505.1 Gemmatimonadales bacterium
TCCTCAACGCCCCTCACCTCGATGACGACCTCGTCGGGTTCGGAGGGAGAGCTGCCACTGTCGGAGCAGGCCGCCGGGAGGAGGACGACGAGGAGGAGCGCGGCGAGCCTGAGCGGGGCGGGGACGGCGGTCATTGGGATTTCCCGGGGGGGTGTGCGTCAGGGGGTGGGGCGAGCAAGGGCGTACCCGAGCCCATCGGCGACGATGTCACGGCCCGGTCACGGGAGGAAACGATCCCGGAACGACCCGTTCCAGCCTGTTGAAGCTTACATGAATCCTTCCGAGCTTCCAGTCCGGTGGACCCAAGTGTCCACTTCGGGGTTGCCCCGCCGACCCGTCTGAACCTTTCTTGAAAACGGGAGCCCGAAAACGTGTCCTCCACGGGCCCTGCAGCGTTCCCTTCCAGCGTCCCCCAAGCGAGACGATCGCCGATGTTCCGACTTCCCCTTCCCGGTCGGCCCGGCTCCCTGCCGGTTCGCGCTCTGGGCATCGCCGCTCTGGCGGCCCTCCTCCTCACCGCCTGCAGCGACCCGGCCATCCCCGACGGGACCCCCGGCGACGTGGAGGCGCGTGTCTTCGTTGACGTGGGTGGCACCGGGGCTTTCGAACCCGGGGTGGACCAGCCCCTGGGTGGGATCTCCCTGGAGCTGCAGGCCCCAGCCGGAGAGGTGGTGGCCTCGGGAACGACGGACGACGAGGGGCTGGTTCGCTTCGCCGACGTGCGTCCCGGTGGCTACACCCTGGTCCACGAGGGCTCGGTGCCCCAGGGTGCGGTCCTGGCCTCCAGCCGGCGGGCCACCGTGTCCGTACCGTCCCAGGGCGGGACGCTCACGCCCCAGATCCGCTACGTCCTGAACCCCGGCAGCCTGACGGGGGTGGTGTACCGCGACGACACGGAGTCCGGTGACTTCGACGCTGACGGCGACTTCCCCGGGCAGGGGGTGGGGATCGCCCTCTACCGGGGCACGGACACCTCCGGCGAACCGGCCTTCGAGACCTCCACCGATGCCTCGGGGAGCTTCGGCTTCGACCGACTCCGCCCCGGGACCTGGACGGCGGTCATCGACCTCCCCCCGCCCCTGGAGCTGGTGGGGCCGGTGGAGCGGGAAGTCCAGGTCGAGGCCGAGTCCGAGACCCGCCTGGACATTCTCTTCGAGGGCAGCGTCCTCATCGACATCGCCGAGGCCCGGGAGCTCCCTGTGGGCACGGTAGTGACGGTGCAGGGTGTGGTGACGCTGAGGCAGGGCGCCTGGGGCGCCAACGAGCTCCACATCCAGGACAGCTCCGGAGGGATCGACCTCTTCCTGGGCGGCACCGGCGTGTCCGGCCTCGAAGCCGGCGACAGCGTGCAGGTGACCGGGCCCCTGGGCGAGTTCAACGACCTCCTGCAGATCGACGGGCCCACCTCGGTGGAGGTCCTGGGAACGGGCACGGTGCCGGAGCCCCGCTTCGTGTCCGGCGAGGAGATGCTGGCTCGGACCTTCGAGGGACAGGTGGCCACGCTGGGCATCATCACGGTGGAGGACATCGAGGTCCAGAGATTCGACAACCACAACGTGGCGGCCCGCACGGCAGATGGCTCGCTGGTGGAGATCCGGGTGGACAGCCGGGCCGACGTGGGCTCCGACGACTGGACCGTCGGGGAGCAGTACGAGGTGTCGGGCGTGCTCCGGGTGAGGAACGGGGTGCCCAGGCTCCAGGTGCGGAGTCCGGAGGACCGGCTGATCCCGGTGGATCCCATCTCCATTGCAGACGCACGGGCCTCCGACGACGGCGAGACCGTGACGGTGGTGGGCGTGATCACCGTGGACCAGGGGAACTTCGGGAACCTGGACCTCCACGTTCAGGACGTCTCGGGGGGGGTCGACCTCTTCCTGGGCGGCTCCGGCGTATCGGGGCTGCAGGCTGGCGACAGCGTCCGGATCACCGGTGAGGTGGGCGATTTCAACAACAACCGCCAGGTCTCCGGGATCTCCCAGGTCCTGCCGCTGGGTGAGGGGAGTCTCCCCGAGCCCCGCGCGGTGTCCGGAGCCGACATCCTGGCGAACACCTATCCCGGTGAGGTCGTCACCCTGGGCGTGGTCACGGTTGAGGAGGTCGACGTCCAGCGCTTCGACAACCAGGACCTCACCGTGGTCACCGACGACGGAAGCGAGATCACGGTGCGGGTGGACACCCGGACCGGGGTCTTCCCCGACGCCTGGGAGGTGGGCCAGGCCTACGAGATCCGCGGCATCACCCGGGTCCGGTTCGGTGAGCCCGCCGTCCAGCTCCGTTCCCCAGACGACCGGATCATCCCCTGACCGTGGTCCTCCCCGGAACCCCTGTCCCGAACCCGACCTGAAGAGAGCGACCCCATGCATTCCATTCCTCGACTCCGCCCGGCCCTCGTTGCCGGCCTTGCCGCACTGGCGCTCACCCTGACGGGGTGCGCCGACGAGACCTCGGCTCCCTTCGACTTCTCCGGGGAGGGGGAGCTGGACGGGCTGGTCTACTTCGACTCCCAGCGGACCGGCATCTTCGACCCGTCCGACGGCGATGACCCCCTCTCCAACGTGGCCCTGGAGATTCGGGAGCGGGGCACGACCCGGGCCTTTCAGGGCTCGCAGGTCCTCACGGACTCGGAGGGACGCTTCGAGGTGACCGGGCTCCCCCCGGGCACCCACCACCTCTGGGTCGATTCGGCCACCCTGCCGGAGGGGGTCCTCCTCTGCCAGAACCCCCTTTCCGTGTCCGTCTACCGGTTCGAGACCGCCGGAGTGCTGGTGGGAGGCGAGCCCGTCTGCCTCATCTCCGTCCAGGAAGCCAAGGAACTCTCCACCGGCGAGTTCGTGAACATCCGGGGCGTGGTCACCTCGGCACCCTCCGAGCTCCGCTCCAACGCCGACTACACCTACATCCAGGACGGCTCCGCCGGGGTCCGGGTGTTCGGTTCGCTGGGAAGCGCCGGTGCCGAGCTCCAGCGAGGCGACCGGGTGACCCTCACGGGAACCACCGGGAGCTTCAACAACGACGCCCAGATCACCTCACCCACCATCGAGGAGGTGGAGCCCGACTTCGGGGAGCTGGCTCCCGAGCCCACAACCACGCAGGCCCTGGCCGAGGCCGGCCCCGACATGCGGGCGCCCCTGCAGGGCCGGCTCGTGGTGGTGAGGGGAGCCGAACTCACCCGGGGCTTCACCACCGGGGGGAACCGGAACGGCCTTGTGGACGACGGCTCCGGTCCGGTGGAGGTCCGTGTCGAGACCGGGCTCTCCGGCAGTGGTGACGAAACCATTCGCCAGACCCTGGGCCTCGAGATCGGGGCCTGCTACGACATCACGGGCGTGGTCGGAAACTTCAACGGGACCGCCCAGCTCTTCCCCCGGGCCGCAGACGACTTCGTGGAAGTCGACTGCACCGGCTGACCCCCATGCCTGTGCCCTCCAGACCCAAGACCATGACCATGTCCCATATCCCGACGATCCGAACCGCCACGGGGCGGGTCCTCCGGAGCCTCGCGCTCCCGGGCCTGTTCCTGCTTGCCCTCACGGTGCTCCTCCCGGTGGCCGAGCTCCAGGCCCAGGCAGGGACCACCACGGGCTCCATCGCAGCCCGGGCGCTGGATGCCCAGGGCGAACCCCTGGGCTCCATCCAGATCACGGCCCGGAACCAGGAGACCGGATTCGAGCGAAGCGGTGTGACGAACGCCGAGGGCCGGGCCACCCTCCGACTCCTCCCTCCAGGGGTCTACACGGTGAGGGCCACCGGACTGGGCTGGCGACAGGAGGAGGTCACCGACGTGTCGGTGAGCGTGGGATCGTCCAGCTCGGTGAACTTCGAGATGGTGGATGCGGCCATCGAGCTCGAGGGCATCGCCGTGTCGGGGCGGGCCCAGGTGATCAACACCCGGGACGGATCGCTCAGGCAGAGCGTGTCCCAGGCCGAGATCAGCCAGCTTCCGGCCCTGGGACGTGACTTCACGGACTTCATCGCCCTCTCGGGCCTCGTGGCGCCCATCCCCGAAGAGACCACGGGGGGTCAGTTTTCCCTGGGCGGGCAGCGTCCCTCCCAGACGAACCTGCAGATCGACGGCGCCGACGC
>REBX01000162.1 GCA_007692505.1 Gemmatimonadales bacterium
TGGATCACTCCATTGGATGCAAAGAGGTTCGTCTCCACCATCTCCACCCCGTCGATGAAGAGAATGGGGCCATCGGCCGTCCCCGTCAGGGTGGCGCCGTAGAGGGACTCCAGTTCCCCGGCACCCATCACCTGCATCCGGTTGAATTCGCCCTCGACGATGTGGTTCTCCAGCACTGCGCGGAGAACCTCGGGATCACCGGTCACCTGGTCCAGGAGGTCCTGGGGCAGGGCTTCGAAGGCGGCGTCCACGGGAGCGAACACGGTCCATGGGCCGTCCTCGGAGAGGAGGTCGTCCAGGTCGGCGACCACCGCCAGCTCCAGGAAGGTGTCGAAGTTCTCCTCCTGCTCCGCCAACTCCAGGAGGTCCAGCTGGGGTCCGGGGTCGGTGGGGGAGTCATCATCACTGCAGGCGGCCAGGAACAGAAGCCCGGCCACCACAAGTGCAAGCATCGAACGAAGCCGAATCGTCATCGTGCGTCCTCCAGGGAAGAATGAACAATGGCAGGATCAACTGCCCTTGTGGCAATCTACAACGGGCCCCTCTCTGGGTGCCATGCCGTTGTCCTGTGGAGGAGGGGCTGGTCAGGCCGGGGGGAGGTCGTCGACGTACCGGATCATCCGCTCCACCTCGTCCTGGTTAGGGATCCGGCCCCGCGCACCGCCCAGGTTGTCGATCATGTGGTGGGGGCGGCTGGTAGATGGGGTGATGGCGGTGACGGCGGGGTGGGCCGCGATGAACTTGATGAAGAACTGTGCCCAGGATTCGGCGTCGAACGCCCGGGCCCACCCGGGCACGTCGCGGCCCTCCACCCGGTTCCAGAGACGGGTCCGGCCGAAGGGTGCGTAGACCAGCACCCCGATGCCCCGGTCCCGCGCCAGCGGCAGGATGAGCTCTTCCGCGCTTCGGTTGTCCACGGCGTAGTCCACCCCGATGAAGTCCAGGGGCTCGTTCCGCATGACGGCGGCCAGGTCGTCGTAGCGGGCCTCGCTGGTGGAGGTGATTCCCAGGTATCGGATCCTGCCCTCCTCCTTGTACTCACGGAGGATGCCCAGCTGTGTCGGGGGATCACCCAGGTTGTGGACCTGGATGAGGTCGATCTGCTCCACATTGAAACGTGCGAAGGATCGTTCGATCTGCGCCCGGGCCTCGTCGGGATCCGCAGGGCCCCCTCCCCGGCCGGCCACGTTCACCTTGGTGGCCCAGAACACGTCGTCCTGGATGCCCAGCTCATTGGCGATTTCCCCGGTCACCTCCTCCGACGCCCCGTAGCTGGGTGCGGTGTCGAAGACCCGTCCGCCGTGCTCCATCATGACCGAGAGGACCTCCCGGATGGCAGTCACGTCCTCGCTTCGGGCAACGGCGGCGAAGGTGGCGGAGCTCCCGAGGCCCACCAGGGGGACGAGCTCGCCGGTGGAGGGGATCTCCCGCATGATGAGGTCCTGCCGGAAGAGGTCGCTTCCCAGGGACTTGAGGAGGACCGGGGGAAGCGAAAGTGCGGTGCCTGCAGCGGCCGTGAGCTTCAACCACTCGCGCCGATTCATCATCTGGGTCGTCTCCGCTTGGGGGTGGTGGGGTACCGCCGGGGCTCCACGGAGCCAGAACCACACCAGGCTGGGCTTGACGGGGTGGAGGCACGGGACATCTCCCTCCCCGCCGGCGATTCGGAACATGAGAGCTGGATTCCCACTGAACCGTTAAGCGCTGGCGCGTTTCCGCGCAAATCCTTGCGCAGATCCGCTCGAACCCGGACGTTGCCCGGATTCCCATCCCGGAATGGAGAGCCGGACGTGATGAACCGATTCCCCGCAGTTCGCGACCCCAGGGGGGCTCCTTGAGTCATGCCGTGAGCCGGGCCGTCAAGCGGCTGGTGGACGTCCGGGACGAGGAGGTGGCTGCCCTCGTCTGGTCCTGCGTCTACTTCTTCCTGGTCCTGGCCGCGTACTTCGTCATCCGTCCCATCAGGGACCAGATGGGGATCGCCGGCGGGGTGGAGAACCTGGCCTGGCTCTTCACCGGGACCCTGGTGGGGATGCTCGTCCTCCACCCGGTCTTCACCTGGCTCGTGTCCCGGTACCCCAGGCGGGTGTTCGTCCGGTGGATCTACCGGTTCTTCATCCTCAACCTGGTGGCCTTCTACGCACTGTTCCAGTTCGCCGATGCCGAGCAGAGCATCTGGGTCGCCCGGTTCTTCTTCATCTGGACCAGCGTCTTCAACCTATTCGTCGTGACGGTCTTCTGGTCCTTCATGACGGACGTGTACCAGCCCTCCCAGGGGAAGCGCCTTTTCGGGTTCATCGCCGTGGGTGGGACCATCGGGGCCCTCACCGGCTCCACCATCACCGGGACCCTGGTGGGCTGGCTGGGACCCGTCACCATGCTCCTGGTCTCTGCCGCACTCCTGGAGCTGGCCAGCTGGGCCTCGCGGCGGCTCTCCTTCCACGAGGGGCGGCTGGGGCTGGTGGTGGAGGAGGAGCCCGAGGCCGAGGCGGACCTCAAGGTGGTCCGGGAGGCCCCCCCGGAGGAGCGGAGCGACCAGGTCATCGGAGGCGGGGTGCTGGAGGGGATCCAGCACGTGCTCAAGTCCCCCTACCTCCTGGGGATCGCGGCCTTCATCGCCTTCTTCGCCATCGTCTCCACCTTCCTCTGGTTCCACCTCATGCACATCGTGGACCAGGCCTATCCCGGCGACGACGTGGGGCAGACCCAGCTCTTCTCCTGGATGGAGATCGCCGTCCAGTCCCTCACCCTCGTCACGCAGCTCTTCCTCACCGGACGCATCCTCCGCTGGCTGGGGATCGGCCTGGCCCTCTCCTTCCTCCCCCTGGTGAGCATCATCGGCTTCGGGATCCTGGGAGCGGCGCCCATCCTCATGGTGGTCGTCCTCTTCCAGGTCTTCCGGAGGGCCGGGAACTTCGCCATCCAGCGTCCGGCCCGGGAGGTCCTGTACACGGTCCTTCCCCGCACGGACAAGTGGAAGGCGAAGAACTTCAACGACACCTTCGTCTACCGGCTGGGCGACCAGGCCGGCGCGTGGTCGCACCACGCCATGATGGTCTGGATGGGGCTGGGGCTCTCGGCGGTGGCCTTCGCCATGGTGCCCGTGTCCTTCATGTGGCTCGGGCTCGCCCTCTGGCTCGGGAAGCGGCACCGCGACTACGGGGCCGCCGGGCCCGAGCTGGACGCGGTCCGGAAGGCACCGGTGGTGGGGAAGGCCTGAGGGCTCCGGTGCAGGGCGGCCGGGCCAGGTCCGGGGAGGGCCGGGTCAGGGCGGACCCGCCTCGTCCGTGTCAGGTCCCGCAGAAGGTGGTCACCACGCGCTCGTCCTCCCGGGGCGGCCGCGCCAGCTCTGCCGCCTCGGGCTGGTCGTCCCAGGGGCGGGAAAGCACTTCGAGGAGCCGCTCCATGGGGCCGAAGTCCAGCTCCCGGACGGCGGCGTCCACGGCCTCCTGGGCCAGGTGGTTCCGGAGGACGAAGGCCGGGTTCGCGTGGCGCATGACCTGGTGTCGAGCGGCTTCGTCCACCCCGTGTGCGTCCAGGGCCTGACGCCACCGCCCGCACCAGTGGGCCAGGGCCTCCCGGTCCAGGGCTCGGGCGTGGAGCGCGTCGGGTTCGACCCCTTCGGGACCGGCATGGGTGAGGTGGCGGAAGGTCGTGGTCATGTCGGCGCCCCCGGCGGCCATGAGGTCCAGGAGGTCCTGGGCCAGCTCCGGGACCCCGGACTCCAGGGGGAGCCCGATCTTCCGGGCCAGCCGCTCGTGCCATGCGGCCCGGAACTCGGCAGGGAAGGGCTCCAGGAGGGCCCGAGCCCGCTCCAGAGCGGCCTCGTTCCCCTTGTCGCTCCCCTTGTTGCCTCCGGGTTCCAGGAGGGGCAGGAGGGTCTCCACCAGGCGAGCCAGGTTCCAGTGGGCGATCCCGGGCTGACGTCCGAAGGCGTAGCGCCCGCCATGGTCGATGGAGCTGTAGACCTCCTCCGGCTTCCATGGGTCGAGCCAGCCGAAGGGACCGAAGTCCAGGGTCTCGCCCACGATGGAGGTGTTGTCGGTGTTCATGACCCCGTGGACGAAGCCCAC
>REBX01000151.1 GCA_007692505.1 Gemmatimonadales bacterium
CGCCGCGCACAGGCACCGTGGTAGATTTCCGCCGCTGGCCTCGCGCTGGCACCGCTGGCCTCGCGCTGGCGCCACTGGCTTCGCCCTGGCGCTGGCGCAGTCAGGCCTCGAGCCTGCGCCGGTGAGCCGCTGCACCGCTGGCACCGCCGGCCCGACCGACTGCCGCCGCCACCCCCGTCAGCCGCCCGCCGGAGGGATCGCCCCGCCCGGCCCAGCCACCCTGCTCCCTTTCCCCATCCTCCCTACACGCCTCCAGATGCCCGCTCCCACCAACGATCGCCTCCTCCGCGCCGCCCGCCTCGAGCCCGTCGACTGCACCCCCGTCTGGTTCATGCGCCAGGCCGGCCGCTCCCTGCCCAGGTACCACGAGCTCAAGGGCGACCGGGACCTCCTGGAGGTGACCCGCGACCCCCGCCTGGCCGCCGACATCACCATGCTCCCCCTGGAGTACTTCCCCGTGGACGGCGCCGTCCTCTACGCGGACATCTCCACGATCTTCATCGGGGCCGGCATCGACGTCCGTATCGAGAAGGGGCTGGGGCCGGTCCTCCCCCATCCGTACAACGACGCCGCCACCATCGCGAGCCTGAGGCCCTTCGACCCCCGGGACCGGCTGGACTTCGTCATGGAGACGCTGCAGATCCTCCGGGCGGAGCTGGACATCCCCGTCCTGGGCTTCCTGGGCGCGCCCTTCACCCTCATGACCTACATGGTGGAGTCGCCCCGCACCCGGGACCGGGCCGGCACGAAGGCCTTCATGTGGCGGGAGCCCCAGCTCTGGGACGACCTCATGTCGTACTGGAGCGAGCACCTCATCGAGTTCGGGAAGGCCCAGGTGGAGGCCGGCGCCTCCGTCATCCAGCTCTTCGACAGCTGGGCCGGCGCCCTCCACCCCGACGACTACGAGCGCTCCGTCCTCCCCTACTCGGCGCGCATCCTGGAGGGCCTGGAGGACGCCGGGATCCCCACCATCAACTTCGCCACCGGGAACCCCGCCCTCCTCCCCATGATGGCCGAGTCCGGCGGCAAGGTCATCGGGCTGGACTGGCGCGTCCGCCTGGACGAGGCCTGGGAGATCGTGGGCCACGACCGCGGCGTCCAGGGCAACCTGGACCCCATCGTCCTCACCACCGACCCCGACACCGCCATCGCCCGCGCCGACGAGATCCTGAAGGCCGCCGCCGGCCGCCCCGGCCACATCTTCAACGTGGGCCACGGCCTCACCCCCGACGCCAAGCCGGAAGTGGTCCGCGCCGTGGTGGACCACGTGCACCAGGCGACCCGCAGGTAGGAGCGGCCTGGCAGGAGCAGCCCGGCAACCAGGCGGCAACCACGCGGCAACCACGCGGGACGAATCTCGACGCAGGCGCGCGGGGTGGGGTCGCATTCCGGCCCCGCAAGTGGATCCGCCCCACCCATCGAGGGTACTCGCGCCCCGCATCCGGCCCGACACCATCGGCCCCCAACCCACCGCACCCCCGCGCCTCATCATGAAGAAGACTGCCGTCATCACGCTGAACTTCGGCGAGCCCCGCAGCCCCGTCCGCGAGCACGTCGAGCCCTTCCTGGAGCGCATCTTCTACCAGAACAGCTCGCTGGAGGCGGCCGAGACCGACGAAGAGCGCCGGGCCCGCTCCAGGCAGCTCGCCCAGCGCCGCGCCCCCGGGCTCATGGAGGAGTACGAGGCCATCGGCGGCTCCCCCCTGAACGACCAGGCCGACGCCCACGCCCGCAACCTGGGCCTCGAGTTCATCCGCCGCGACCTCCCCGTCCACGTCTACTCGGCGTACCAGTACACGGCACCCCTGGTGGCCGACGTGGTGAAGAAGGCCCGGGCCGACGGCGTGGAGCGCCTCATCGGGCTGCCCGTCTACCCGCTCTGCGGCTTCTCCACCAACGTGGGCGCGTTGAACGACGTCCAGGCGGCCATCGACGAGCTGGGCTGGACCGACGTGGAGTTCGAGGGGATCACCGGATGGCACCGCCACCCCCTCTACCTGGAGCTCCGCGCCGACGCCATCCGCCAGACGGTGAAGGAGGCCGGCCTCAACCTCTCCGCGCCGGGCACCCGCCTGGTCTTCTCGGCCCACGGCACCCCGAAGAAGTACCTGGACGAGGGCAGCCGATACGCCGAGTACGTGGACGAGTTCTGCCGGGAGGTGGGCCAGCTGGTGGGGATGGAGCCCGCCGACTACGAGCTGGGCTTCCAGAACCATTCCAACCGGGGCGTCGAGTGGACCCAGCCCGACATCGACGCGGTCATCGCAGCCGTGGAGGCGGACACGGTGGTGGTGGACCCCGTCTCCTTCATGCACGAGCAGTCCGAGACCCTGGCCGAGCTGGACCACGAGCTCCGGGAGGAGGCGGAGGAGCGCGGCCTGGCCTTCCACCGCGTGCCCGTCCCCCACGACGATCCCCGCTTCATCACCGTCCTGGCCGACCTCATGGAGCCCTTCATCACCGGGCAGGACAGCCCCCTGGGCCTCCGCTACGGCCGCTGCCGATGCCGCCCGGAAGACAACACCCTCTGCCTGAACTCCCTCCCCCGCACCGAGGCCGCCCCCCGACCCACCGGCGCCGACGAGGGGGCCAGCGCCGGAGCCAGCGCCCCGTCCCCCGGCTGATGGTCCGCGCAGGCATCCGAGGGGGAAACGAAGCCACCCCGAACGCGTCTCGCCCGCGGCTCCCGAGCCCGCGCCGCTGGATCCGTGCCCTGGGGGTTGGGGGGATGGCACTGCTGGCGGCCGCATGCTCCGGGCAGGGACTCCCGCCGGGGGTGGCCGATGGTCCTCTCTTCAACGACCTGCGGCACTTCACATCTCTCGGGAGCGAGCCCGCTGCCACGGCCTCCAGCGAGTTCTGGGACCACTGGGGCGATGGCCAGGCGGAGCTGTCCGGATACCGCATGACCATCTCCCGCTACGGCGAGCCCCGCCACGCGGAGCTGGCCCTCATCTACGTGACGGAGCCCCACGACCGCCACAGCTGGATCAAGGACGACGACGCCGAGGCGCCGGATCGGGTGGAGGTCCTGAAGCTCAACCAGCACGTGGAATTCCTCACGGGGATCTACCCGTACTCCGTCATGACCAGCGTCTTCGGACCGGTGGACGACTGGGGCGGGGCCACCGAGGAGCGCTTCCAGCCCGTCCGCATCGTCCACGGGGTGCAGGAGTGGTGCGGGGCCTACAGCCATCGGATCTGGCCGGGCCCCGAGAGCTTCCGCTCGCTCCGGCTGTCGTACTTCGCCCACGAGGGGGAGCGCCTCCGCGAGGTGGAGGCCCGCCGCGACCGCACCCTCTACGAGGACGCCCTCCTGGTGCAGCTCCGGGAGCTGGACGGGCCCTTCGCCCAGGGCGGCGACTGGGAGGGGCTCCTGGTCCCCGAGCTCTGGCGGCTCCGCTCCGGCCACGGCGGCACGGAGCCCGTCCCGGCCCGCATCACCCGCCACGACGACGACTCGGTGACGCTGTCGGGCGGGGCCCCCGACCCCAGCGCGGATGCCGCCCCCATCCCCGCCACCCGATTCGAGCTGGAGGCCGGCGACTACCGCCGCACCTTCTGGGTGGAGGCGGAGGCCCCCCGCCGGGTCCTGGCCTGGGAGACCTCGCTGGGCGACCGCGCCGAGATCCTGGCCACGGAGCGCCTGGCGTACTGGGAGCTGAACCGCCCCGGCGACGAGGAGTGGAGGGAGGCGCTGGGCCTCGATCCTCGGGGGGCGCTCCCCCCGGCCCCCGACGGGGCGGGTCCCGCCGGCGGCTGCTGACCGGACTGGGTTCGGAAATCTCCAGCCATCCAGGGGCTTGGCGAACCCCGGATCCAGGGGCTTGGCGATCCCCCGCTCGAGGTTCGGAAATCCCCCGACGGCTCCCCTGCGTGTGTGCGGATTTTGCCCAATAATGGGCAATATCCTGCAATGAGACAGGCCGTAGCCGGCGCGTGCAGGGTTTCGTTCAATAGTGGGCAAAACTCGCACACACAGTTGCGTTGGTATTGCGAACCCGACCTGGTGGCCAAGGGGTGGCCAGGGGGTGGCCAGGGGGTGGCCAAGGGGTGGCAACAGACGGG
>REBX01000193.1 GCA_007692505.1 Gemmatimonadales bacterium
GCCCCGGGTGGTGGGGTGCTCCGCGGTCCCGAAGGCCATCCCGGGATCCAGGGTGAGCAGGACCTGTCCCTCGACGGACTCCACCTCGTGCCAGGAGGGGGCAACGACGAGACGGGGGGTGATCCGCCGGGGCCTGAACCCCTCTCGCCAGATCTCCTCCCACGCCTGGTGGGACTGTCGCTCCACTGTCAGGACGGGTCCGTTCTCGGGCGCACCGGGCAACTCCCCGAGTGCCTGGCGGATGCCGGCGAGCCGAGGGTCTTCATCTGGTCCGGCTCCGGGCTCCCCGGGAAGGTAGGCAACCAGCCGACCGTCTTCCTCCACAACCCCCTGGTGGGTCCGTCCCATGAGGGCCTCTATCCAGAGATCGCGTTGCTCCGGGTCGGCAGGAGCGTCCACCCGGACGCGGATCCAGGCCTCTGGGTGGGGGCCCGGGCCGTTCACCGGAACCTCATGAGACGAAGGCCTCCTTGACCCTGGACCAGAACCCCCTCCGCTCGCCGGCGCCGTCTTCGGGCGCAGTCTCCGGAGCCGGGTCCTCCTCCTGGAGGAGGGCCCGCAGCAGCTCCTCCTGGCGACTGGAGAGCTCCTGTGGGGTCCAGACCCGGATCCTGACGATCAGGTCTCCCCGGACCCGACGCTCCAGGTCCGGGACCCCTTGTCCCCTGAGCCGCAGGGCCTGTCCGGACTGGATTCCCGCCGGAACCTCCACCTCGGACTCCCCCTCCACCGTGGGTACCCGGATCGTGGCCCCCAGGGCGGCCTGGGCGAAGGTCACCGGGACATCCACCACCAGGTGGTTTCCCTCCCGGTGGAACCGCTCGTCCTCCCGGACCTCCAGGAGCACCATGATGTCGCCCCGGGGCCCCCCTCGGGGCCCAATGTTCCCCTGCCCGCGGAGGGTAATGTAGTTCTCCGACGTCACCCCTGCCGGGACCTCGACCTCCACCTCGTGCTCCCCGCGGACCCGCCCCTCACCGCCGCAGGTCCGGCACGGGTCCGTGGCTCGCCGCCCCTCCCCACCGCAGGCACGGCAGGTGTTCACGGATACGAACTGACCGAACATGGAACTCTGGGCCACCCGCTCCTGCCCGCTCCCTCCACAGTTCGAGCAGGCCGGAGGCTCCGAGCCATCTGCAGTACCGGCCCCGGAACAGTCCCCGCACGGATCCAGGCGGGCCACCCGGATGCGCTTCGTGGTCCCCTTCACCACGTCGCGGAGCTCCAGTGGGAGGCGCACCCTGAGGGCCTCGCCCTTCTGGGTCCGCCTGCGACCGCCACCGGAGCGCCGTCGCCCACCGCCGAACAGGTCCTCGAAACTCGCTCCCCCACCACCACCGAAGTCCCGCATGAAGATCTCGATGGCATCCTGGATGTCGAAGCCTCCGGCGAACCCGCCTCCGGGAGCGGACCGGGCACCTTCCTTCCCAAACCGGTCGTACCGGGCCCGGCGCTGCGGGTCCTTGAGGACCTCGTAGGCTTCCGAGACCTCCTTGAACTTGCGCTCGGCATCCTCCGACCCGTTGTTCCGGTCGGGGTGGTACTTCATGGCGAGCTTCCGGTACGCCTTCTTGATCTGCTCCGCGTCGGCGTCCCGGGACACGCCCAGGGTATCGTAGTAGTCGGACATTCTATCTATGGCAGGGGTGCTTTAGGATCGGTTATTCGAGGATCCGGTTGACCATGGAGGAGGTGTAGTCCACGATGGCGATCACCTTTTCGTAGGGCATCCGCGTCGGACCGATCACGCCGATCACCCCCTTCAGGCTCCCGAGCCGGTACTCGGCGGTCACCAGGGTAAAGTCCTGGAGCTCCTCATGGGAGTTCTCCCCTCCGATGGTAATCTGGAGCCCTCCTCCCCCCGGATGGGGACGATCGCCCAGCACCGCTGCCAGGAGGTCCCGCCGCTCCGTCAATTTGAGGAGACCCTTCAGCCGCTCGCCTGACGTGAACTCGGGCTTCGAGGCCAGCACGGAGGCGTGTCCCAGGTGGATGGAGGACTCGTCGGAGGAACCCGACGGCTCGAAGAGCTCGGTCCCGGACTGGACGAAGATATTCAGGATCTCGTCGGCCACCGGATCCGTCGCCGCATTCCGGAGCCGCTCCGACACGCTCTCCCGGATCTCGGCCAGGGTGAGGCCCGCCAGGCGCTCGTTCAGGACCCGGGCCAATGCAACGAGAGTGTCCTCGGGCACCTCGCTGTTCAGGTCCACGTAGAGGGTGCGAACGACCCCGCTCTGGATCTCGGCCACCAGCAGGACCTTGGTGGAGGAAAGGCGAACCAGGTCCAGCCGCTCCAGCGTTGCAGTGTCCAGACGGGGCGCCGCCGCCACTCCCAGCTCCTGGGACAGGAGGCCCAGGGCCCGAGTGGCTCGGCGCACCAGGCGCTCGACCCCGGCGCCGCCCAGTCGCTCCAGCTCCTCGGCGATCTGGTCCTGTTCGGACCCGGACAGGGGCACCGGACGGACAAACCGGTTCACGAAGAGCCGGTAGGCCGTGTCCGTGGGGATTCGCCCTGCGGAGGTGTGGGGGTGGAAGAGGTACCCCTTGGCCTCCAGATCACTCATGGTGTTCCGAATCGTGGCCGGAGACACACCGAGCTCGTGCCGCCGAGCCACCGTGCGACTGCCAGCGGGCTCTGCGGTCTCCACATAGGTACGCACCACGGCCTCCAGGACCTGGTACTCCCGGTCCGTCAGCTCCTCTCCGCCTCCGGAGGGAGCGCTACCGCTGTCCCTGGACTGGCTCATCATGCCTCGAAGTTCTCTACGTCGGCCCACGAAGTCGACCCCCCCGCGCTCCCCTGGTCCCCGCGACATCCATGGAATCCGCGCACCGAAGGAGGGCGACAACCAGCTCGTCCAGCGCCTCCCAGCCGGCCCACGTGGGTAACAGGCGCCTCCCTCTTGCCTGGAGCGTACCCAGGGGGAGCCCCGTCTTGCGGAGGGCCTCCCCGGACCGGAGTGAGGCCGGCACCCGCAGCCCCTCGGATCCGCTGAGAGCCCCCCAGAGGCGCTCGACCCTCCGCTCGCCGGGGCGCTGGTGCTCCGTCCGGGTGTCCACGGGCATCCCGGACCGGAGTCGTCCGGCCCAATCCGCTTCGTTCGGTACGTTCCAGCGGCGCATGGGGTTCCGAAAGGAGATGGCGCCGGGCCCCAGCCCCACCAGGGGGCGTCGAAGCCGGATGAACCGGGCGTATTCGCACCGATGCTCCGGGAGTTGGAACCGCCAGGGCTCCAGCGGCCGGAACCCCAGCAAGTCCAGGTGTTCACGGGCAACTCGCCAGTGGTGAAGGTCCACGACCTCGTCGGACCCGTCGGGAAGCTCCTCCCCCCGGAGCACCACCTCCGTCGCCCCGGCCTCCGGCAGGACCGAGAGGAGTTCAGCAAGGGATGTGGTGGAACGGTCCCGCATGGGGATTTCCACGCTCACGCAGGCCATGCCTGCATCCCGGATCCGGGCAACCGCCTCCGGGTCCGGAGCCGTCAGGGAGATCCGGCTGATTCCAGCGTCCCTCCACCGTCGAACCCGGGAGGCCTCCACCAGCCGGGGCCCGCACTCCAGGCTCCACTCCCGGATGCCCGCGCCTGCAGTGTCCAGCCAACGGAAGACGCGGTACACCCCCTCGGCCCCTTCCCCGGTCCCCGGCACCCACCCGGCCCCGCAGGTGTGGACGACCAGTTCCCTCCCTGCAAGCAGGTCCCGCGCCCGGGGCCGACCCTCCAACTCCCGGCGGAGGAGGGTCGGGGGCATCCCTGCCGGAAGGTTCATGAAGACCGCGACCCGTGCCCGACCGCCGGCCGGGGGAGGGGACCCGCCCACGCCCGTCAGGACGCCACCCTCCAGCCATCGGCCTCCCTTAGGACCCGGCCCTCCAGCTCGAGGCGCGTCAGCCCCACCAGGAGCCGCGACACGGGGAGTCCCGACCGTGGCAGGAGCTCTTCCAGCGGCAGGGGCCGCTCTCCAAGGAGTGCCACGAGCCGATCGCCGGGGTCATCCCCGTGTCCACCACTCTTCCGGGGCTCCTCTGCCAGGAGGAGGCTCCCCTGCTCGCCCACCTCGGGGAGGGGCCGACGGATGGAGGCACCTTCCAGCACGTCCCGTGCGTTCAGGACCAAACCGGCACCGTCGCGGAGGAGCCGGTTCGTCCCTGCCGCCTGCTCCCATTCCACGCACCCCGGGACGGCCATCACGTCCCGCCCCATGTCCCCGGCGTGCCCCACCGTGTTCAGTGCACCGCTCCGCCTGCCCGCCTCAACCACCAGGACGGCGCTGGACAGGGCTGCCAGGATGAGGTTCCGGCGTGGAAAGTGGTGGGCCCGGGGCACCGTCCCGGGAGGAAACTCGCTCACCAGGAGGCCTTCCTCGGACACCTGGCGGAAGAGGGCCCCGTTGGCCACGGGGTAGGCTCGATCCGGACCCCGGCCCAGGACGGCGATGGTTCCTCCAGGGCCCTCCAGCGCCCCCCGGTGGGCCGCCGCATCGATGCCCAGGGCCATCCCACTCACCACGGCCACTCCGGCTCGGGACAGGTCCCGGGCGATCCGCTCCGCCGTCCTCCGCCCGGGTGCCGTGGCCTTCCTGGAGCCCACGATCCCCACCGCAGGGGCCTCCAGAAGCTCCATGCGGCCCCTCAGGTAGAGCACGGGGGGTGGCGGAGTCGCCTCCAGGAGTCGCTTCGGGTAGTCGGGGGTCCCGATGGCCAGCACCCGGATCCCCAGCTCCACGCACCGCTCCAGGATTCGATCCGCCTCCCTGCCGCGGGCGGGGTCCGCCAGCCCCGGGTCCCCGCCTCCCCGAATCCTTTCCCGGACCCGATCCGGACGGGCAAGGACGGCGCAGGGGGACCCCATTTCCCTGACAAGACGATGGATGCCCAGGCTGCCCAGCCCGGGAGTGGCTGCCAGGACGAGAGCGGCCCGGACGTCCGGGTCCCCGGTCAGAGGGGCTCGCCGCCCCACCACTCGTCCTCGTCGTCCAGGTCCACGGCCTCCTCGTGCCCCTCGCTGCCGCGGTGCGCGGAACCGCGCCCTTCGGTGCCGACCTCGGGTCCTTCTGCAGGCGAATCGACCAGCGTTTCCCAGATCCCCTCCAGAAGGTGGGCCAGTCCGGCACGGGTCGCAGCGGAGATCCGAAAGACCCCCCGGGCTTCGGGAGCCCAGTCGGGGGGAGGCACCACGGGTCCGGGCTCCAGGTCGGGTTCCAGGTCCACCTTGGTGAGGACGACCACGTGGGGGCGGGCGGCGAGCTCCGGACTGTATGCCTCCAGCTCGTGTTGCAGGCGGGCGTGGACATCCCCGGGATCGTCCTCGCCGTCCAGGGGGACCATGAGGGCCAGGATGCGGGTCCGCTCGATGTGGCGGAGGAACTGGTGTCCCAGCCCCCGCCCCTCGTGGGCTCCCTCGATGATCCCCGGGATGTCTGCCAGGACGAACGATCGGTAACCCGGGAGGGAGACCACGCCCAGGTGGGGCTCCAGGGTGGTGAAAGGATAGTCAGCCACCCTGGGATCGGCTCCGGAGAGGACGGAGAGGAGGGTGGATTTCCCCGCGTTGGGCTCGCCCACCAGCCCCACATCGGCCATGAGCTTGAGGGTGAGTTCGATGGAGCGTTCCTCCCCCTCGTCACCGGGCTCCCAGGTGCGAGGGGCCTGGTTGGTGGCGGTGGTGAATCGGACGTTACCCCGCCCCCCCCGGCCGCCCCGGGCGACGACGAGCTCCTCTCCCTCTTCCAGGAGCTCTCCCAGGACCTCGCCGGACTCCTGGTCCCGGACCTGGGTACCCGGAGGAACCCGCAGGACACGGTCCTCCCCCCGGGCCCCCGTGCGGTTCTTCCCCTGGCCGTGCTGCCCGCGACCGGCGCGGACCTCGGCATGGTAACGGAAATCCCGAAGGGTGGAGAGCTGGGTGTCAACCTTGAGGATCACGCTTCCTCCGTGGCCTCCATCTCCACCCGCCGGACCGCCGCGAGGCACGAAGGACTCCCGGCGGAAGGCATCCGAGCCCGACCCTCCGGTGCCGCCCACAACCCGAATCCTTACCTGATCAACGAACATGCGATCTCCCCGTGGTGCCTTCGTGGTCCTCGAATCGATCCCTCACATGGGCCCAGGTGGACCGGACCCTTTCCTCGTGCCCGGGAGCCAGTTCGCCTCCCAGGACATCCATCACCTCCTCCAGGCAACGATCCACCCCTTCCGGGTCCGCCCCGGTCCGGAGGGCTCCCCGGAGGTGGGAGCGAAGCTGCACCGGGGCGTCCAGGGCGGCAAGGATGGCCGCGACGCACAGCTCCCGGTCCCTCAGCTCCAGCCCCGGCCTCCCCAGGACCTTTCCGTAGCCATCGCGGATCATCCACGCCTCCATGTCGGGATGGAGGGCCCGGATGTTCCGGCGAAGCTCGTCGGTCACGGACCCGTACACCTGTCGGCACGTCTCCTCGCCCCTCCGGACCCAGCCCTCCGGGCCCACAGGGTCCTCCCCACGGCCCTCACCTCGCCCGGGCCCGACAGGAGGCAGCTGCTCCACCGGGTCCCCCGAAAGGAGCTCTCGCCAGATCGCCAGGGCCTCCAGGGCCCCGGGAAATCCCACGAAGAGGTGGGACTGCAGGACAGCCTCTTCCACCTGGTACAAGGGGGCCTGTCGGGAGGCACGGGAGAGCTCCTGTCGAACCCGCCTCGGGTCCCGGCTCCCCACGGCGGCAGAAACCCGGACCAGGGCCACGACCCTCCGCCCGTTGCCTTCCCCGCTCACCACGCCTCCTCCCTGCGTGCATCCGTATGCGCCACCCAGCGCGCTACCGGATCGCCCCGGGTGTTCTTCTCCTCCCGGGGGTGCCCCTGCCGCACCCGCCCCAGCAGTCCGGAGGACCCGACCCGGCGATCCACGTCCAGCTCCTCAAGGACGTGGAGGAGAGCCATCTCTGCGGCCCTTAGATGCCCGTCCTCCACCTTGAGGGCGATTCCCAGCGTGCCCTCCGGGCCTGTCAAGGCCGCTCCGTAGACCCCCTGGGCCCCGACCTTGGCCAGGAGACGCCCGTCCCCAGCCTCCATGAGGTCGGTGCACAGCCTGCCGGTGCCAGCGACGGCCCAGGGGTGCGCCGTCATGGCGGACACCACCTCCGCCGGGGCTCCTGGACCCGCACCCGAAGCCTCCAGGAGTCGGGCATAGGCCCCGGCCAGCGACTGCAGGGGCACCCCGAAGCAGACCACACCGCAGCCATCCACGGCCTCCACCAGGCGGTCCCGCCCCACCCCGGTCCACCGCGCCACGGCCCGGGCCATCTCCTCCTGCACCGGGTGTCCGGCCCGGTGATACCCGTCCACCGACGCACCCATTTGGCGCGCCAGCATCATCATCCCTGCATGCTTTCCGGAGCAGTTGTTGTGGATGGCCAAAGGGCGGCCTCCCCCCCGGGCAAGCTCAGCGGCCGCCTCCTCCCCCATGGGCGGGTGGGGCCCGCAGGCCAGCTCCTCTTCCCGCCCCCCCGTGGCCCCCAGGAGGGCCCTGACGCCCTCCACGTGGCGGGGCTCCCCGCTGTGGGAGCCCGTGCAAAGGGCCAGAGCCTCCGGGCCCGCGCCATCCCGAGGGAAGAGGCCTGCCTCCACCAGGGGGAGGGCCTGGAACGGCTTCGCCGCAGAGCGGATGAGGGTCATCCTGCCTGGATCGCCGCAGGCCAGGACCACGTCCCCATCGGGCCGTACCACCGCCACATGCACTCCATGCGTGGACTCGGGGACCCGGGTGTCGGGCCCGCCCCGGACCAGGTCGAGGCTGAGGAATCCGCCCTCTGTGGGTGCAGCGGAGCCCTCTCCCTCTCCGGAGGGGCCTCGCTCCGATGTCGGGTCCAGTATCATGGGATCTGGGGGGCGTTGGAATGGCAGGATGGGTCGCGGCTCCAGGCGACGGGCGCCACGGGTAAGAGCCATCGAATGGGCGACGGGGCTCGGGACAGCGGGGACTCATCCCCCGCCGACCACCCCGGGAAGATGGAGCCACAGGAGGCGAACGCCCACCCCGGCCAGGAGGAGGGCGAACACGGCCCGGAGGACGGACAGGGGGAGACGCTGGTTCAGGCGGGCCCCCAGGGGGGCCATGAGGACCGCACCGGGGACCAGTGCCAGGGCCAGGGGGACGGAGACGAACCCCACCGACCCGGGAGGCATCCCCTCGAGCCCGCGTCCGGCCCACATGTAGGAGACTACCCCTGCCGGGGCGGCGCAGAGGATGATGGCCACCGAGCCCGCCGCCACCTGCCGGAGTGCCATCCCCATCCAGCCCGCCAGGACGGGGATGGCCACGATGCCCCCGCCGACTCCCAGGACCGCCGACGTGAACCCGATGGCACTTCCTCCCACAAGACCGCCCAACCGGCGGTTCCTACCCCCCGAGGCCCGGTGGGATCGGCGAGCCGGGTCGGGAGGGTTCCGGGATTGCCACACCCCGGACATGCGGAGCGCGGTGACGAGGAGGAAGAGGCCGAAGACCCCGCGAAGGAGGTCGTCGGGGAGCGACCCGGCCAGATGGGCCGCCGGGATCGCTGCCAGGGCCGCCGCCACCATGAGGGGGAGGAGACCCCGGACGTCGAGGACACCGGCCCGGCGATAGGCCAGTGTCCCGGAGAGGGCCGTTGGCACGATGACCAGGAGGGAGGTGGCGTGGGCCATGGCGGCGCCGGAGCCGGCAGGCGCCACGATCCCGCTCCATTCCGGGGAGGAGAGGACGAGGTAGAGAAAGGGGACCATCACGATCCCTCCCCCGATGCCCAGGAGGCCCGAGAAGAATCCGGTCAGGAGTCCCATGACGAGTGCAACCCCCAGCACGATGGGCGTCACCGGCTCTGACTCTCCTCAGTCCCGGCCCCGGGGATCTCCTGACTCCGGCTCTTGCTGCGGGGCGTCGGCTTCTGCCGATCCGCCCTCCCCCGTGGCCGCCACGCCGGCGGATTCCAGGAGGGCCTGCACCGAGTCCGCGCCCCTCAGGTGCTCGAGGGCGACCTGCAGGGGACGGTCCCGGGGCATGACCCGGACAAACCGGCCGTGCTCTCCCCACCCCTGCTGGCTGATCTGGGTCTCGAGCTGGGCGCGGGTGAAGCGCTCGGCACCCTGCCAGGTCTCCGGGTCCACGGAGAAGCCCCGCTCCTCGAGCTTGAGCCGGAGGGCCTCCAGGTCGTCGTCCGTGAGTTCGAAGCGGGCGTCACCGGGGTCCCCGTTCCCCTCGATCCGGGCTGCATGCTCGGGTCGCTGCAGAAACTCCACTGCGAAGTTGAAGAGCCCCGTGGAATAGACCCCGGCCTCTGCAAAGAGACGCCGGACGGCCTGCTGCTCGTCCAGGCCCAGGGTGTCGGGCTGGACCAGGAGGTCGGGGACGATGCCCCCGCCCCCGAAGAGGGGACGGCCTCCCAGGGACTCGGTGCGGGGCCGACCCGCAGTGTCCGGCGAGAACACGAACTGCCCGTCCAGGCCCAGGGACACCGAGGTGGGGGGAGCCACCGTCTCGGGGCCGGCGTCCTCGGGAAGGGGCTCGTCGTCCACCGGCTCGCCAGGCTCCCTCACCCGCTCGATGGAGCGGCCGGCCGGGGTGTACCAGCGGGCCGTGGTGAGGCGGAGGACGTTTCCTCCGGAGAGGTTGAAGAGGGTCTGGACGGAACCCTTCCCGAAGGTGGTGGCGCCCACCACCAGGGCCCGGTCGTGGTCCTGCAGGGCTCCCGCCACGATCTCCGAGGCCGAGGCACTCCCCCGATCCACCAGGACCACCAGGGGCATCCCGGCGTAGCGGTCTTCTGCACGGCTGCTCAGGGCCTGGCTCTGGTCCCGGCGCTGCCCCCGGGTCTCCGCCACCGGGACATCCCGGGGCAGGAAGAGATCGGTGATGCCGATCCCCTGGTCAAGGATGCCCCCGGGATTCCCCCGGAGGTCCAGGACGAAGGACTGTGCCCCTTCCGACCGGAGGGAGTCCGCGGCAGCCTGCACCTCCCGGGCCGCCGTCTCGCTGAAGAGGTTCAGGGGGATGTAGCCCACGTCGTCGTCAAGGAGGCGGGCAAAGGGAACCGAGCGGATCTCGATGCGCTCCCGGGTGAGTGTGAAGGGGATGGGGGAGTCCACCCCCGGCCTCGACACCCGGATCTCCACCTCCGCACCGGGACGGCCCCGGAGGACCTGGACCGCACGCTGGCTCGACCAGCCCCGGATGTCATCCCCCTCCACCTCCACGATGCGGTCCCCCGCCCTCAGGCCCGCACGGGCACCGGGGCCGCCGGGAATGGGGCTCACGACGGTGATGTAGCCGTCCCGCTCCACGATCTCCAGCCCAACCCCGCCGTAGTCCCCCTCAGTCTGGATCCGGAAGTCCTCGTAGTCGCTGGCGTCCAGGAGGGAAGAGTTGGGGTCTCCCAGCTCCCTGAGGAGCCCGTCAATGGCGAAGTCGTAGAGTTCGCTGCGATCCACCGGGTCCACGTACCGGTCCGCTATGTGGTTCAGCACCTCCTCGAAGACCCGCGACTGCAGGTAGACGTTCTGATCCTGGGCCACGCCCCTTTGCAGGAACCAGCCCCCGGCCAGGAGGGCCAGGAGGAGGACGGCTGCAGGACCGAGGGTGGCTCGCCGTTCAGACATTGGATGCAGGGGGTGGGACGGTGGAACCGGAGGAATCGCCGGCAGGTGTCGAACCCCCGCCGGAACCCGGGGGTTCCGGAAGGAGGCCCTGGATGGCGGCCCGGATCCTTTCCTGGACCTGACTGACCGTCCCCCTGGCATCGATGGAAACGGCCCGGGGATCCTGCCGAACGAGGGAGCGATAGCCCTCGGCCACGCGCTCCAGGAATGCCCGGCCCTCCGCCTCGATGCGATCCGGGCCTCGCCCGGAAAGGCCCTGGCGCGCCAAACCCTCCTCCACGGGGAGGTCCAGGACCAGCGTCCGGTGGGGGCGGAGGCCGCCGGTGGCGAACTCGATCATGGGCGAGATCCGCTCTGCACCCAGACCCCGGCCGAACCCCTGGTAGGCCAGGGTGGAAAGGTCGAACCGATCCGCCACTACCACGGCACCCCGGGCCAGGGCGGGGCCCACGACCTCCCGGACGAAGGCGGCCCGGGCCGCCAGCATGAGGAGGAGTTCGGACTCGTCGCAGACCGGTGGCCCCTCCTGATCCAGGAGGAGGGAGCGAACCGATTCTCCCAGGCGGGTGCCCCCGGGCTCACGGCCGGTGACCACTACGTGCCCCCGCTCCTCGAGCCAGGCCGCGAGGGCGGGGAGCTGCGTGCTCTTCCCCGCCCCTTCCACACCCTCCAGGACCAGGAAACACCCCGGTCCGGACCCTTCCCCCAAGGGGGCGGGTCCGGGCAAGGAGGACGAATCTGCAGTCGACGGACTCAAGGCTCTGGCCCTATTCGGCGTCGTAGTACTCGAGCCCCAGATGCGTGAGGGGCTCCTCCCCGCCCAGCCAGCGGAGGGTGTTCTTCAGCTTCTTCTGCTGGATGAAGATGTCGTGCTCGGGATAGAGCCCCGGGGCCGTCTGGGGGCTCTTGAAGTAGAACGAGAGCCACTCCTGGATCCCGCCCTGCCCGGCCCGGGAGGCCAGGTCCAGGAGAAGGGCCAGGTCCAGGACGATGGGCGCCGCGAGGATGGAGTCCCGGCAGAGGAAGTCCACCTTGATCTGCATCTTGTAGCCCATCCAGCCGAAGATATCGATGTTGTCCCAGCCCTCCTTGTTATCGCCACGCGGAGGGTAGTAGTTGATCCGGACCTTGTGGTACAGGTTCCCGTAGAGCTTGGGGTACATCTCCGGCTGGAGGATGTGCTCCAGGACGCTGAGCTTCGACTCCTCCTTGGTCTTGAACGAATCGGGATCGTCCAGGACCGCGCCGTCGCGGTTCCCCAGGATGTTGGTGGAGAACCAGCCGTCGATGCCGAGCATGCGGGCCTTCAGGCCCGGGGCCAGGATCGTCTTCATGAGGGTCTGCCCCGTCTTGAAGTCCTTCCCTGCCAGGGGGACACCCCGCTCCCGGGCCGCCTCCTCCAGGGCCGGGATGTCGGCAGAGAGGTTCGGGGCCCCGTTGGCGTAGGGCACCCCCTCCATGATGGCCGCATAGGCGTAGATCATGCTGGGGGCAATGGTCGGGTCGTCGGCCTTCATGGCCGCCTCGAAGGACTCCAGCGTCTCGTGGGCCGCCCCGGGCCGGAGGAAGATCTCGGTGGAGCCGCACCAGACCATGACGAGGCGCTCGCAGTCGTGCTCCTCCCGGAAGCGACGGATGTCGGCCCGGAGCTGCTCCGCCAGGTCGAGCTTGTTCTCACCCGTCTTCACGTTGGTCCCGTCGAGTCGACGCACGTACTCCTTGTCGAAGACGGCGGGCATGGGCTTCACCGAGCGGAGGAAGTCCTCCATCTGGTCGATGTGGTGCCGATCCAGCACCCCGGCCTCCAACGCGCTCTCGTATCCGTCGTCGGGGATGGGGTCCCAGGCCCCGAAGACGATGTCCTCCAGTCCGGCCAGGGGGACGAAGTCGCGGATCAGGGGCGCCCGATTGTCCGTCCTCTTCCCCAGACGGATCGTGTTCTGCTGCGTCAGGGAGCCGGTGGGCTCGGCGATGCCCCTCCGGGCGGCCTCCACGCCGGCCACGGTGGTGGTGGCCACGGCGCCGAAGCCGGGGAGGAGGATGCCCAGCCGACCCGAGGCCGGCTTGATCTGGACTGGCTGATTCACGTTTGAGCTCCGTCGGAAGTGGTCTTTGGGGCCGGCGTCTCATCCAGCGGGACGCCGGCGGCATGTCGGTAAACCCAGACGATTCGCTGGATCGTGGTAAGTATGGTGGTGACGGCCAGGAGGATCAGGATGCCCTTGAGGACGAGCCCGTCCCACATGAGGCCGAAGAAGAGGGATCCGCCGCCCAGCAGGACCAGGCGCTCGGCCCTCTGCATGAACCCCACGTTGCAGTCGAGGCCCAGCGCCTCGGCCTTGGCCCGGGTGTAGCTCACCATGAGCGAGCCCCCGATGGCCACGGCGATGACGTAGATCATCCAGGCATCGCCCAGCTCCCGCCCGTACTGGTTGTAGAGGGAGATGAGACCGATGAAGACCACGATCTCGCTGAGCCGGTCCAGGGTGGCATCGTAGAAGGCCCCGAACTTAGACGCGAGGCCGCTCTCCCGGGCCACCCGCCCATCGAAGATGTCGGAGAGCCCCCCCATGAGAACGCAGAACCCCGCCCACCGGACATGGTCCAGGTGGAAGAGGTAGCCGGCCAGAAGGGTGACCGCGAAACCCGCCGTGGTGATGGCGTTGGGGTGGATGCGCCACCGGATGAGGGCCCGGGTGGCCGGATCGATGATCCGGTAGATGGGCCGTCGCAGGTCCTGGAGGGAAGCCATGGGCGGGGGGTCGCCGGTGTCAGGAGGGCATGATGATGCGGCTCTCCCCACCCTCCTGGATTCCCCGCGAGATCGTCTCGTTCACCCGCTGCAGGACCTTGTCGAAGTTTGACTGGGCAGCCACAAGGGACTGGTACCCGGGGCGGGACTGGAGCTTTCCCGCCAGCTCCTCGTACTTCTCCTTCTTCTCGTCGGCGGGCTCCCGGCCGGCGCGGAGCTCGGTCATGAGCTCGGCCTCGAGCTTCTGGAGCTCGGTCTTGAGCTCGGCGAGCTCCCGGTCGTCGTCCACGGCGTCGGCTGCCCGCTTCAGGGCCTTGTACTCGTCCGTCCGGCCCAGTGCCTGTCCCAGTTCCAGTGCCATTTCCTCGATCTTCGCCATCGTTGGTCCGTTTCCTCGTTTCGATGTCCTGCTTCAGTTCGTCCCGCGGGGCGATCCCGCAGGGTCCCGTTCCCGCTCCAGCGTGGCCAGGACGATGCGTTCGTGGTGCCCCAGGTCCCTCAGGACCACTGGAGTTCCCCATCGCCTCGCCTCCTCCAGCCGCTCCACCACCGCGGGGGCCTGTCCGGCGCCCACCTCCAGGGCCAGCAGCCCTCCCGGCATGAGGACCTCCCCCGCCCCGTCCACGATCCGCTCCAGAATGGCCAGCCCGTCCCCGGGGGCCACCAGCGCCTCCTCGGGCTCGTGGAGGCGGACCTCCGGCTGCAGCGAGGCCAGTTCCCCTGGAGAAATGTAGGGCGGGTTGGACACGAGCACATCTGCACGGAGCTCGTCGGGCAGGGGCTGGAAGAGGTCTCCCCGGGCAAAGGTCACCCGCCTGGAGAGGTCCAGGGAGGCCGCGTTCGCCTCCGCCACCTCCAGGGCATCCGCCGAGCTGTCCGTGGCCCAGACCCTGGAGAAGGGTCCCTCCACGAGGAGGGAGAGGGCGATGGCGCCGCTCCCCGTTCCCAGGTCCAGGGCCACCAGGTCGTCCCGCCCCCACTCCCGGACCCGGGAGAGGACGGCGCCCACCAGCTCCTCGGTCTCGGGGCGGGGCACCAGGACCCGCTCGTCCACCTGGAGCTCGATCTCCCGGAAGGAGGCCCGACCCAGGATGTACTGGAGGGGGCGGTGCCGGGCCCGCTCCAGGAGCCGGGGCCGGAATGCGGACAGCTCCTCGGGCTGGAGGGGGCGCTCGAACTGGGTGTAGAGGTCGAGCCGCCCCACCCCCAGGGTGTCAGCCAGGAGGTGCTCCACATCGAGGCGGCCCCCCTCCACACCCTTCGCATCGAGGTACTGGGTGCTCCACCGGAGGAGGCGGAGGACTGTCCAGGGCGTGCCGCTGGGCGGCGGATCCACAGGGTCGTCGAAGCGGGGGCGGACGTCTTCCGTCATCAGAGCGCCTCCCGGAGGCGTTCCTCCCGCTCCGCCTCCCTCAGCGCACCAAGGAGTTCGTCCAGCTCGCCGTCCAGCACCCGATCCAGGGCGTGGAGGGTCAACCCGATGCGATGGTCCGTCACCCGGTTCTGGGGGAAGTTGTACGTCCGGATCTTCGCGGAGCGGTCCCCGGTTCCCACCTGGGCCTTCCGGGCGGCAGCCCGCTCGGCCTGCCGGCGAGCCACCTCCCGATCCAGGAGCCTGCTCCGGAGGACGCCCATGGCCTTTTCCCGGTTCCGGTGCTGGGATTTCTCGTCCTGGCAGGTCACCACCAGTCCGGTGGGTTCGTGGGTGATCCGCACCGCGGAGTCCGTGGTATTCACCGACTGGCCACCGGGTCCCGAGGAGCGGAACACGTCGATGCGGAGGTCGGAGGGGTCCACCGCCACGTCCACGGGCTCGGCCACGGGAAGCACGGCCACGGTGGCCGCCGACGTGTGGATCCGTCCCTGGCTCTCGGTACGGGGCACCCGCTGGACCCTGTGGACCCCCGATTCGTGTCGGAGGAAGCCGTAGGCGCCTCTTCCGGACACCCGGAGTATGGCCTCCCGGGTGGCCCCGGGGATCCCTTCCGAAAGGTCCACCAGCTCCAGGGACCAGCGTCGCCCCTCTGCGAACCGGCGGTACATCCGGAGGAGATCCGAAGCAAAGAGCCCGGCCTCGTCACCCCCGGCCCCGGCCCGGATCTCCACGATGGCCGGACGGTCGTCCAGGGGGTCGGGGGGAACCAGGAGCCGTCGGGCCCGGGCCGAAACCTCCCGGAGCGCCGCCTCCAGCGACTGGATTTCGGCCAGGGCCAGGGCGGCCAGCTCGTCGTCGCCGGATTCCTCCGCCTCCGCCTGCAGGGTGCGGGCGCCCGAAAGCTCCTGCATCAAGCGCTGGAGCTCGTCTCCCGCCTGGACCACGGGCTCGAGTTCGGAGCGCTCCCGTCCAAGGTCCCGGAGGCGATCCGGATCGGACGCCGTCTCGGGATCGGAAAGACGCACCTCGACAGCCCCGAAGCGATCACGGGCCTCCCGGAGGCCCTGAAGCAGGCGGTCGTCGGGACGGGAGTCCGTCACCGTGGGGCAGGGCGTGGGGCCCATGGGACCGGCCGGCCGACTCGCCGCTGCCGCACCCCCGGGCCACCGGCGGGATCAGGAGGAGCTGGTGGAGCCGTACTTGCGCTTGAAGCGCTCCACGCGCCCGGCAGTGTCCACGAGGCGCTGCTTCCCCGTGTAGAACGGGTGGCACACGGAGCAGATTTCCACCCGGATCTCGTCCTGGGTGGATCGGGTCTGGAAGGTGTGCCCGCAGGAGCAGACGACCTGCGTGGCCTTGTATTCGGGATGGATTCCCTGCTTCATGACGCGTCTCCGACTCGGTAATCGACCGGGTCTCGACGAGGCCCGGTTCATAGCCCGGAAATATAGGCCCGCCGGCAGGCCGATTCAACCCGTACCCCCTCCTGCCCGTCCTTCCGCGTGCCCCACCCCGAAGCCCCGCCCCCCACCTTCCCGGCGGTGGCGGACCCCTGCCCCCACCAGGAGGAGGAGGGCGGCCATGGGACCCCACAGGGGCCCGAGCCACACCGAGGCGGGCCGGTGCGGGGAGGCTGGGGGGACCTCCACCTCCACCAGACGGAGGATCGGCCCTCCGCCGCCGGGCACCACCTCCCGAAGCTGGAGCTCCGGGAGGGCTCTGCCCACTGCGTCCCAGCCCCCCAACGCCCCGGAGATGGCACTGCGCACCACCGGGAGACGCAACTCGACGGCCCGGAGACGGACTGCCACCACGTGCTGCCGACGAGCCGCATCCCCCACCACAGGAAAGAGGCCCCGGGCCCGGAGCATGCTGTCGTTGGTGGCCTGGACCAGGAGGTCCGCGCCACCTCGGCGGAGGCCATACATGCCGGCGGGGTGGAGGACCTCGAAGCAGATCATGGCCCCAGCCTGCCGGCCCCCGGCCCAGGAGAACACCTCCGGAGCCCCTCCCGGCGCCAGTCCGTACCCCTCCCGGAGTCCGGCACGGATGAACCGGGTCCGCTCCACCCCGGGGACCAGGTGCCGCTTCCGGTGCACCTCCCGTATCCCGTCCTCCGTTGCCGACTCCAGTGGCCCTCCCGCCGCCTCCGTCCCCTTCACCCCCCTCGCCTTCCCGGCAGCGACCAGGACGTTGCCCACCGGGCCCGCCCCGGAGGCCGAACGGACGGTGCCGGCCAGCCCCCCCGGCGATGCGCCCAGCGCTGCGCGGACCCAGGCCACCCCCAGCTCCGGGTTCGAGGCCCCGGCCGGAGCCTCCGGCCAGAGGACCGGTGACCCGCCCCGGAGCCCCTCCACCGCCTCCATGAGGTGCTCAACCTCCCGGGCGGCGGCAGAGTCATCGCCCACCACCTCCGGCGGACGGTCCCACCCGGCCAGAACCACCCGGGTCCCCTCCCGGGGAGCATCCGCTCCCGGACCCGGGAGGAAGGCCAGCGCCCACACCGCCAGGCCCGCAGCCCCGAACAGCACCGCCCGACGTGCCGGCATGTCCCGATGTCCGGTGGACCTGCCGGGTCTCGTCGCGCGACGGCCCCCGTCCGCCCCACCCATCCCCAGAGTACCCGGGATCGCCGCCATGAGGGCCCAGGCCCCGGCCACCCCCACCTGTCCGGCGCCGGAGGGAAGAAGGCCAAACGGTCCGCCGGCCTCCACCAGGGCGAAGGTCACGGACGGCAGGGGGACCCCCACCACCGGGAGGGCGCCGGGGGCCCATTCCAGGAGGGCCCAGGCCCCACCCATCCCCAGGGGAAGGAGGGGGTGGACGTCCAGGCTGGTCCCGAGGGCCTGCCGGAGGAGGGCGAAGACCACGGCACCCGTCCCGGCGTGGAGCCCCCAGATGGAGACGCCGGCAACCAGGGCCGCCGGGGCAGGGGCGTAGGGGGCTGCCGCCGCCGGGATCCAGTGGAGGGCCAGGAGGGAGTAGCTCCCCAGGGCCGCGGCCCCCAGGAGGGCGGCGTCCCGGGGACTGTCGGTGGAGGCGAACGCCCGGGCCAGGAGGGCCAGGCCCAGCGTCACCGCCCCCAAGCCAAGCCCCGGGAGGGATCCCCCGGGACCGGCAGACCAGGGGGGCTGGCCCAGCGTCAGGAGGATCCCTGCCGCCACCCCTGCCCCCGCAATCCCCCCCAACCGCGCGCCTCGCCCCCGAGGCGCGGCCCCCACGTGT
>REBX01000036.1 GCA_007692505.1 Gemmatimonadales bacterium
CAGCTGCAGGCCGCTACCCGGAGCCGCGAGGCTGCAGAGCGGAGCGCCGAGGCCGAGCTCACCCGGTTCAATGTGGGGGCCTCCACCAACTTCCAGGTGGTGACTGCCCAGGACAACCTGACCCAGCAGCGCCTGAGCGAACTCCAGGCCATCATCAGCTACATCAACGCCATTGCGAACTTCGAGGAGGCCCAGGGCACCCGATGGGCCGACGACGACAGCTGACCGCCCATGTGGTGACGACACCCTGAACCCACCCCCACCTCCGGCCGGTACCCATGCCCCAGAGCACCTCCCACACCGGCTGGAGGTGGCCCCACAGGCGGCTCCCCCTCCTCGCCGCCGTCGTCCTCGTTGCCCTCCTCGCCCTGGAGCCCGCCGTGGCCCCGGGCGGGGAGGGCGTCCTCCATGCCCAGACCCCACCTTCGGAGCGCATACGCTCCGACACCCACGTCTTCCAGGTCACCGGCGACACCATCGAGTTCGCCTACTTCCAGCCATCGGTGCTGGAGGAAACCGACGACCCCCGTCCCCTCCTGGTGCTCCTCCACGGGCTGGGCTCCACGCCGGCGCAGGTGATCCGGTACCAGGGAATCGTGGAGGAAGCCGAGGACCGGGGCTGGATCGTGTTGGCCCCCATGGGCTTCAACCGCCGGGGGTGGTACGGCAGCCTGGGACCCGGACGCCCCTCCGGCATGGGCGTCCAGGCCGACGACCCGGACAACCTGGGGGAACTGAGCCAGCTCGAGACCATGGCGGTGGTCGAACTGGCCCTGGAGCGGTTCCCGGTGGACCGGGACCGGATCTACCTCATGGGGCACTCCATGGGAGGTGCCGGAGCACTCCACCTTGGCCGGGAGCACCCGGACCTCTGGGCCGGCATCGCCGCCGTGGCCCCGGCGGTCTGGGCCGAGCCCCTGGAGTGGGCCCGGGATCTTCGCCACCTCCCCATCCACATCCTCCAGGGGACCGAAGACCGCCTGGTTCCAGTACGACTGGCCAGGGGGTGGGCCGAGGCCATGGCGGATCTGGACATGACGTTCCGCTATATGGAAGTGGACGGGGGCGACCACACGGCCATCATCGCCCGGACCCCCCAGCACGTTCGAGAGATCTTCGACTTCCTGGAGCAAGCGACCCCACCATGACCGAGCCCGCCCGTTCCGCCCGGGATGCCCCGCCCTTCCGAAGCGCCATGGGACTCGTCACCCGAACGGCCCCCTTCCTCCTCCTGAACCTGGCCATCTACGGGGGGAGCTTCCTGGTCCTGGTCCTGTGGCTGGGCACGTTCGGGGGGCTGGCCGTCCTCTTCGGGGAGCGGGTGGAGATCCTGGCCTTCATCTTCATGATGATGGCCATCCTGGGGCCCATCGTCCTCCTGTCCCTGGGCAAGCGCTACTTCCTATACCTGGTGAAGGGCGCCCACATCGCCACCATGACGAAGCTCATCACCCATGGGGAGCTTCCCGGAGGCCAGGGGCAGGTCGAGTACGGGCGGGGGGTCGTCAGGCGGTACTTCAAGGAGGTCTCCGTCCTCTTCGCCCTGGAGCGGATGGTGGACCGCACGGCCCGGGGCTTCACCCGGCGCTTCGTCCGTATCGTGGACTGGCTCCCCCTGGGCGGCGGGGCGTCGAAGGCGGCCCGCTGGGCGCAGACGGTGGTGA
Organism: Gemmatimonadales bacterium; assembly: GCA_007692505.1. Taxonomy (GTDB): domain Bacteria; phylum Gemmatimonadota; class Gemmatimonadetes; order Longimicrobiales; family Gaopeijiaceae; genus REBX01. The sequence goes on from REBX01000036.1 coordinate 1,665, forward strand.
ACCGGTCCCTCCAGTACGTGGACCAGGCGGTGATCTCCCACGTCATCGCGAAGGAGGACGAGAACATCTGGTCCTCCGCCCGGGACGGCCTCGTCCTCTACGCCCAGGCATACCCGCCCATCCTGGCCACCTCGGTGAAGGTCTGGCTCATGGGGAAGGCCTTCTACCTCCTGGCCCTTGTCCTCCTGGCCGTCCCCGGCATCGCCCTCCTCGTGGCCTTCAGCGCCGGGTGGTTCCAGGTCGCCGTGGTGGTGGGTGTCCTGGTGGGGGCGCAGCTCCTGGTCCTCTGCGTCTTCGAGCCCTTCGCCACCGCATGGACCCTGGCCACGTACCACCACGCCACCGACGGCCTCCAGATGAACGAGGAGTGGCGGGGCCGCCTGGAGCAGGCCTCCGACCACTTCGGGAAGCTGGGGAACCGGGCGCGGGACTTCACCCGGGACGTGGGCGGAATGGGGGGGGACGTGAGGGATGCCACCTCGGGGGGAGCCGGCGCCGGGGCTGGCTGACGCCCCCGGGCAGATCCCTCCCTCAGCCCTCCCCGGCGTGGCGTCGGGCGATGGCCTCCAGCCGGGTCCGGATCTCCTCCTCCGGAAGCCAGGCCCCCCGCACCATGACCCCGGCGGGGCTCCGGAGGTGGCCCAGGTCGTCCAGGGGATTCCCCTCCAGGAGGACCAGGTCCGCCTCCAGCCCCGGCGCGATGCGGCCGAAGGGCGCCTCCTGGCCCAGGTGCTCCTCCACGTACCGGGCCACATTCACCGTCCCCGACTGGAGCACCTCCAGGGGGGTCATCCCCGCCTCCTCCATGAGGGGGAGCTCCCGGTGGAGGGCAAAGCCGGGCACGTTCATGAGCTGGGGCGAGTCCGTCCCCATGAGGATGGGCACCCCGGCCTGGTGGAGCCGGCCCAGGAGTTCATGCCGCCACCGGGCATGGGCCTCGTGGGCCTCCTCGTCCACCCCGGCCTGCGCCGGCCTCTGCCGCGCCGTCCGGAGCCAGGCCTCCCGCTGCGACGGGGACACGTAGCGGAACTCCTCCTCCTCCAGGAGCCCCTCCGGGTCGTCCACCCGTCCCATCAGGTTGTCCCAGAGGTACTGGGTAGGCACCATCCAGGCACCTGATCCGACGGCAAGCTCCACCAGCGCCTCCAGCGCATCCTCGTCGGTGCCCCGGAAGGTTTCGGCCCGGCCGGCCCCCTGGGGGAGGTCGTCCCGCCGGCTCGCCTCCAGGAAGCCGTCCAGGTGGTCCACCGTGCTGATCCCCGTCCGGAGCGCGTGCTCGATGCCCACGTCGCCCGGGACGTGGCCGGCCCAGGTGATCCCCACCTCACGGGCCACCTCCACCATCCGGTCCCAGGACGCCCGGGGCACGCCGGGGTGGATCTTCAGCAGGTCGTACCCGGCGTCCGCGTGGGCCCGGACCCGCTCCTCCGCCGACTCCGGATCGGGAGCCGTGTTCCCGTTCAGCGAGGGCGCCCCCACGTAGAACCGGGGCCCCAGGACCTCACCCCGGGCCAGCTCGTCCCTGAGATCGAGCTGCCAGGGTGCGCCCAGCATCCCCCTCATGGTGGTCACCCCGTTGGCCACGAAGAGGAAGAGGATCTCCTCCACGTCCTCCCGGGGCGGGTCCGCCGACGGCGGCACGTGGGCGTGCATCTCGGCCAGGCCCGGAATGAGGAAGCGTCCGGTGCCATCGATGCGGAGGGCCTCCGCCGGCACGTCCACCTCTCCTGCCGCACCCATGGCTTCGATGCGGCCATCCCGGACCACCACGGTCTGTCCAGGGACCACCGGATCCGCCAGCTCCGGGTCCATGGGGAGGACCGACACCCCCTCGAAGGCCACCACGGCCGGCGTGTCGGGCAGGTGCGCCACTCCCGTCGGCCCGACCCCCTGGGCCGACACGGGCGTCCACCCCCCGGCCAGACCCAGCGCCACCCCCGCCAGCGCCGCCGCCATGAGGGCCACCCAGCGGCCCGCTTCCTGCCCCTGCTCTTTCGCTTTCCGCCCCATCCCTGCCTCCCGTTGCACGCGACCGGCCCCCTTCAGTCCGCCCGACCCGCCTCCACTGAAGGATGGCCGTGCCCGTCCCAGCGGACCACGAGCTGCCAGGGCCGACAGCAGACCTCGCAGTCCTCGATGTACTCCTGCACTGCAGCACCCCCGGGGTCAAGGACGATCTCCACCTCCTCCCCGCACCAGGGGCAGTGGACGAAGCCCTGCGCCTCCAGCGCGCCGGGCCCTTCCACCGAGCCCGGCGCACCCATGGCCTCCTGCGCCTCCACCGCGTCCAGCGCCTCCCCGATGAGCCCCGATGGAAACCCCCGCCGGGCCATGAACTGCCACCTCCCGCCCGCCTCCAACCGGTCCCCCC
>REBX01000165.1 GCA_007692505.1 Gemmatimonadales bacterium
CACCACGAACATCATCACCCCCATGATGAGCTACTTCGGGCTCATCCTGGCCTTCGCCGCCCGCTACGACAAGAAGCTGGGGATCGGCACCCTGGTGGCCATCATGCTCCCCTACACCATCTTCTTCCTCGTCTTCTGGGTGGCCCTCTTCTACGTGTGGGTCTTCGGCTTCGGCCTCCCGGTGGGCCCCGAGGCCCCCACGTACTACGGGGGCTGAGCCAGGAGGGGGCCGGGCACCGCGTCCGGCCCCCATTTTCCCTCCCGGCCTCGTTTCCGAGGCCACTCCGCGCCCGCTCCTCGGGAACGGTTCACCTGCATGGGGGTTCGCCTCTCCCTCTCGGAAAGCGTGCCGAAGATCCTGGCGATCCCCTCTGAATCCAGAGTCCGAAATGACCTCGAACGATTCCAGATCGACCCGCCCCCGGCCGAATCCGTTCCCCCATTCGGCCCCGGCCTTCCTGGCGCTGGTCGTCCTCCTCCTCCTGGCAGGCCCGGCCCCGGCCACCGCACAGCAGGTCTCCTACTCGGGGGTGGCCACCTTCGAGGAGGTCCGGTGGGATGACGCCTTCGGCCTGGAGGATGCCCGGCTCCCGGGCCTCCGCCTCTCCCTGGATTTCGGGCCGTACGTCTCCCTCCAGCCGTTCTACGCCTGGAAGGACGGCGTGGAGATCCGCGAGGACCTCGCCTCCGGGTCCGCCGAGGACGACCTCTTCGACGTGAAGGCCTTCGGGGCCAACATGCAGGTCAACCTGGCCCGGGGGACTGTCGTCCCCTTCCTCCGGGGCGGGGGCGGGGTCCTTCGCATGGACGACGTGGATTCCGATCGATCCGATCGCATCCTCCTCCGGGGTGGGGGCGGGATCCGACTGGGCTTCGGAGAGGGCGCCGGGCTCGAGTTCAGCGCCGAGCGCTGGAACACGCGCCTCACCGAGCCCCTGGTCCCCGGCGCCATCTCGTCGGATGACTTCCCCGAAGACGGACGGGTGAACTCCACGGTCTTCGGGGCGGGGCTCCGCCTTCCCCTGGGTGGCCGACCCGCCGCCGGAGACGAAATGCGGGGCATCCTCCCCGGCGTCTCCGTGGAGCCCTACGTGGCCCGCATCGACTTCGCCGACGAACTCCGGCTCCCCCGGCAGGAGGCCGCCGGCGTCCGTGCCGGCATCGACGTGAACCGGAACGTGGGCGTGCGCGGCGTCTACTGGCGGGGTACGAACGACGACCGCGACGCCTGGGACGACGTGGAGGGCTACGGCGCGGAGGTGCGCTTCAACCTGGGCGGGGACACGGGCCTTTCGCCCTTCCTGGTGGCCGGCGTCGGCCGCATCAGCTTCGACGACGACTTCCGGGACCTGGACGACATGGCCCGCACCCGGCAGGACCACCTGACCCTGGGCGGCGGAGCGGCCCTGGTCCTGGGGAACAACGCCCGGCTGGAGTTCGGCGCCCGGAATCTCCTCATGACCCCCGGCGCCGAGCTGGAGGACGTGACGGACCCCGACGAACTCATCTCCAACTGGCAGTACAGCGCCGGCGTGTCCTTCACCCTGGGCGCCCGGGGCCGCACCGCACGGGAGCGGGACCTCCGCGACCGGGAGCGCGAGCTCGACCGCCTGACGGACCGCGACCGCAGCCTGGACGAGGCGCTCGCCGACGAGCAGGCCCGGGCCCAGGAAGAGATCCGGCGCCTGGCCGAGGAGAACCGACGGCTCCGCGCCGGCGAGGCGCCCGAGCAGGTGGAGCGCGTGGAGGTCCGGACCGACACGATCACCACGGGCCGGACCATCACGATCCCGGTCCCCGAGGTAGGCGAGATCATCCTCCGCTACGGCGAGGCCTATGCCGTGCCGGGCCGCCTTCCCGGCGACACGGCCCAGACGCCGGTCCAGCCGGGCCTGCCCGACGCCCGCCTCATGGCCATGATCCGCGAGATCATCCGGGAGGAGCTGGCCCGGACCGACGTCCGTCCCGACCCGCGACCCGCGCGGGCAGATGAACCGACGCCGCGCACGGAGCGCGAGGACGCCTTCCTCCAGGACGGCGGACTCCACGCCATCACGCCCTTCACCGGTCTGCAGAGCACGCCGACCCAGCTCATGATGGGGGTCCGCGCCGACGTTGGACGCCTGGGCGGCCCTTTCCCCATCCGTCTCCTGCCGGAGGTCTCGGTGGGGCTGGGTGAGGGAGACACGGAGTTCCGGGTGGCCGGGATGGGACGTATCGGCTGGAACGCCGGTCTGGACCGGAACGTCACGCCCTACGGACAGCTGGGGATCAGCCTGACGAACCAGCGGATCCTGTCGGTGGATGCGGGCTACGGGGTGTCCTTCGACGCCTTCAAGTCCAGCGACCGCGGCCCCTTCAACCTCTTCGTGGAGCACCGGGGCGTGGCCCTCTTCAGCGAGAACCAGTTCCTGGTGGGGATCACCGTGAGGCCGTGATCGGTTGAGGCCCGCAAGTGGGTTCAGGCCTGCAAGGGCGTTGAGGCCTGCAAGGGGCCATCCGGACCCGACGGTCCCGGGAAAGACCTGAACGAACCGGCTCCACCTCGGCGCGCGACCGGCCGGAGTGGAGCCGGTGTCGTTCCTACCGGTCCGGGTGGGTGGGCTCGGTGTCCTCGTAGCCCCAGGGCGCCGGAGGGGGCTCCACGGGGTTCGTCAGGTCGAAGGCCCAGCGGAGCGCGTTGTCGAAGGTGCTCCGGGTGAGCCGGTAGGAGAAGTCCTCCCCCGGGGTGATCTCCATGCGCCAGATGTTGTTCCGGGCTCCGCGCACGAGCTCGTCGATGACCTCCCGGGTGAACTCGTCGGCCGGGAAGGTCTGGGTGTCCGCGGTGCCCACCTCGTCGGTGTCGCCCCCGTACTGGGTGACGTCCTCCTCGCTCCCGTCGGGGTAGCGGTGGTCGTGCTTCAGGCGGATCCCGTCGTCGGTCCGGGTGAGGATCCAGGTGCGGGACCGGTTCCACTCGCCGTCGTCCTCCTGCACGTGCACCGGGATCCGGATCTCGTCCGGATAGCACTGGCGGACGTGCATGACGTAGGCGGCGTCCACCCGCTCGAAGGCCTGGCCGCAGAGCTCCAGGACCGAGGCCCAGAAGGCGTCCTGCTCGGCGGGCAGCTCGTGCTGGGACTCGGCCATGAGCTCCTGCTGGGCGCCGGCCTGGGCCGTGGTCCAGGCCATCCCGGACGCGACCAGGAGGACGGAGAGGGTTCGGACGACGGAGGTGGGTGTTCGCATGGGCTGTCTCCAGGTGCGCAGGTGGATCGGACAGGTGGTGATTCCGGCACGGAAGGTAGGGCGGAGGCCGTGGGGAGGGCGAGGGGACCGAGGGCGGAGGCAGCCGGGAGGGCGAAAGGACCGAGGCCGTTTCCCGGGGCGGACCCGGCGTCAGTCCGCGTCGGGGGGGTCGCACTCCCGGGTGCGCCTGGAGTCCACCAGGTGGGCGATCTGCCACCCGGCCTCGGCGTCCCGGACCAGCTGGATGCTGTTGTGCCCGCAGTGACTGAAGGTGTCTCCCACGTAGAAGCGGTAGAAGATCCAGACCTGGGCCAGGGCGCCGTCCACCTCCAGCCTGGGGGCGAACCAGGGCTCGTCCCAGGGCTCGCCACCGGCCCCCACCGCCTCCGCGAAGCCGGCGACGCTGGAGATCGTGACCTCCGGGCTCCCATCGTCGGCCACCCGGGTGCTCATGAGTCCCGCGTCGGGGTGGAAGACCCGGGCCACCGCCTCGCCGTCCCTGGCCCGCATGGCGTCGAAGAGGGCGTCAACGACCTCCAGGACGTCCCGGGCCTCCGGGGGGACGGGCTCCATGTCCTGTGCCGCCCCCGGGGCCGGGCAGAGGAGGGCGCCCAGGAGGGCCAGGGACCAGAGGGGCACGAGAGATCCGAGGGGCGCGAGGGTCGGGCGCCGGCTGGAAGGCATCATGTGGAGATTCCCCTGGGTGGAAGGTCGAGGGCGGACGATTACCGCTCTCTTCGATACATGCGGAGGGCGAGGGGGGCGAACACGGCGGTGATGAGGGCCGAGGCCAGGAGGACCAGCCCCACGTCGACCCACTGGAGCCCTCCGTGCATGAACCCCCGGGAGGCGCTGGTCAGGTGGGTCACCGGGTTCACCGCCACCACCGACTGGAGCCAGGCGGGCATGGTGGCGGGATCCACGAAGATGTTGCTGACGAAGGTGAGCGGAAAGAGCACCAGGAAGCTGGAGGTCATCACCGACTCCGGGTTCTCCACCATCATGCCCACCACCATCCAGACCCACGAGAGGGCAAAGGCCAGGATCAGGACCAGGACCAGGGCCAGGAGCACGCCTCCGACACCCGCCCCCGGCCGGAACCCAAGGAAGAACCCGAGGCCGACTACCATGAGCCCGGCGATGGAGTAGCGGGCCACGTCGCCCAGGAGGGCCCCCACCAGGGGGGCGGGCTGCCAGATGGGAAGCGAGCGGAAACGGTCGAAGAGCCCCTTCTTGATGTCGGTGTTGATCCCGATCCCGGTGTAGACCGTGATGAGGAGGATGGCCTGCACCAGGATGCCCGGGATCAGGAACTGGACGTACTCCCGGGTCGACCCCGCCAGCGCCCCCCCGAAGAGGAAGGTGAAGAGGAGGGTCATCATCAGGGGGAAGACGGTGACGTCGAAGAGCTGGAACGGGACGTGCTTGATCTTGAGCATGGCCCGCCACCCCATGGTGAGGGAGGCGGAGAGACGACTGGGGGCCGGGGGCCGGGTGGTGGTGGCCAGGACTCCCTTCAGGCTTTCGGACTCCATCACTTCTCCTCCTCCGCTTCTCCGTCGGGAGTTCGGGACTGGTCCTCGGCGGGGCGCCCGGTGAGGGCGAAGAACACCTCGTCCAGGGTGGGCTGCCCCATGGAGAACTCGGCGAGTCGGACCCCGGCCCCCGCCAGCTCCGAGAGGGCTGCTGCAACCCGGGCATCGTCGGGAACGATGGCCGAGAGGTGGTCCTCGTCGGCGCCGTTCTGGACTTCGGGGCCCAGGACCCGGCGGAGGACCGCCTCGGCCCGGGGGCGTTCCTCCGGGTCCTGGATCCGGATGTGGAGGGTGCTCCCGCCTACGGAGCGCTTCAGCTCCCGGCTCCGCCCCTCGGCGATGACCCGGCCGTGGTCGATGACGGCCAGACGGTCGGCGAGCCGGTCCGCCTCGTCCAGGTACTGGGTGGTGAGGAGCACGGTGGCCCCCTGGGCGGCAATGGCCCGTACGATGTCCCACACCTGGCTCCGGCTCCGGGGGTCCAGGCCGGTGGTGGGCTCGTCCAGGAAGAGGAGCTCCGGCGTCACCACCAGGCTGGCCGCAATGTCCATCCGGCGCTTCATCCCCCCGGAGAAGGTCCGGACCCTCCGTCCGGCAGCCTCCGAGAGGTCGAAGGCCGCCAGGAGCTCGTCGGTCCGCTCCCGGGCCCCACGCCACCCGAGGCCCAGGAGGCGGGCCACCAGGACCAGGTTCTCCCTCCCGGTCAGGTCCTCGTCGATGGAGGCAAACTGCCCCGTGAGGCTCACCCGGGAGCGAACGGCTGCCGCCTCCCGGACCACGTCGTGGCCCAGCACCCGGGCCGAGCCACCGTCGAGGTTGAGGAGGGTGGCCAGCATCCGGATCGTGGTGGTCTTCCCGGCGCCGTTGGGGCCCAGGAGGCCGTAGACCGAGCCCCGGGGGACGTGCAGGTCCAGGCCATCCACGGCCCGGGTGGCGCCGAAGACCTTGACCAGGGAGCGGGCCTCGATGGCGGGGGTCATGGACATGGCACTCGTGTGGTGGGTCGACATTTGTCTGCCGTACGGCTTCGGCGTACGTTCGGTTTCACCTTCCCCGCGCTGGCGATTCTGATCGCCCGGACCCTGCGGGGCGCGACCCCCGGCTCAGCCAGATAGAGGTGGACCCATGAAGCTCTTCGAGATCCTGAAGCAGGACGCAGCTGGAATGTACCACGCCACCGAGCAGCTCATGCAGATGGTGGACACACTGGACTGGAAGCCTTCCTCCGGATCGAACTGGATGAGCACGGCCCAACTCCTCCATCACTGTGCGCATTCCTGCGGGATGCCCCTGAACGGCTTCGTGAACGAAGGCTGGGGGGTGCCCGAAGGCCAGTCCGTGGACCCTGGATCGGACGGCGAGATGGTCCCGCCCCTGGAGGACGTCCCTGCGGTGACCAGCGTCGACGAAGCCCTTGCCCTCCTGTCGGCAGACCGGGAGCTCTGCATGGAGGCCCTTTCGGGGGTTTCGGACGAGCGGCTCCTGACGGAGCGGAGTGCAGCCCCCTGGGGGGGGCCGCCCAGGACCCTCTTCCAGCACTGCAGCGGGATGATCTGGCACCTGGGCCAGCACAAGGGACAGCTCTTCTACTACCTCAAGCTCCAGGGGAAGGACGTGAACACCATGCACCTCTGGGGGATGTGACACGGGGACTTCCCCGGGGCACCACATCACTCCCCCCGGTGGCCCCTCACCGGCCTCGCCTCCGGAACCCTGCTCTTGCGCAATTTCGGGCAGGGGGTCAAAATGACAAGCTGTGCAATTCGGGGAGGCGCGATGGAATTGCTCCCGCCTCCCGCTCCAACGCCCCGAACACCGACGAGCATGTCCGACCCAGAAAGTCGAAGTCGACAGTGGACGGAGGTCGGGACCCCGGTTCCGGGCATCCTCCGGGCTCCCGGGTTCATGACCCGGTCGCGCTGACTCGCGGTTCTCTCTCCAGGGCATCTTGCCCGCATGGGAGCGCCGGACGGGTCCTCGACCGACCCGAGCCCTTCCCGGCCTCCTTCCACAGCCCACCAGAACGATCACGACCCCGGATCCGAACCGGGTTCGGTCCGGCATGCATGTGCGTTTGCATATGCGTGTGCCCGGTGCCGCTCCCCGCTCGGTCACCCCTGCTCACTGAAACGGAGGAGACAATGCCAGACCCCGACTCACGAAGTACCGACGCTGGCCCGTTGTGTACGGGACGACCTGGACGGGTCGTCCCATCATCAATGGAGCCGGCTGGAGCCGACCTCCCCATGCCCCGGCGGGTTGGGGTGGTGCGACTGGACTGAGCTTTCCACCTGGGGGGCGGTCCATCCCGCGCCTCCCTCCCTCCGGCCGTTCATTGTCCCCTTCCGGGAACGCGTGACGAGGTCGACCGCTCCGGCGGCTCCGACCCAGGAGAGTTCATCATGCGTTTCATTGGAATGTTTCTCGATCGACTGACGACGGACGGCGGAGCCTCGGCCACGGCCCGCTCCGCCCGCATTGCCCGATTCCTCGCCATGGCCCTGGCCGCCCTCATGGCCGTGGCCCTGGCCCCCGACACCCTCCAGGCAGCCCTCCAGTCCGCCCCCTCCGACGACGTCGTCCGGGGTGTGGTCGTGAACAGCGACGACCGCGAGCCCCTGGCCGGGGTCCGGGTCCAGCTCCTCCCCGAGGGGCCCGCCGCACTCACCGATGCCGAGGGCCGCTTCGAGCTCCGTGGCCTCTCTGCTGCGGAGGGTCCGTCCCTCCGCTTCACCCTCATCGGCTACCGGGAGCGCACCGTGGAGGTGAGCCCCGAGGATGCCGAGTCCGTGGAAGTGGCTCTCGTCCGCTCCGCCGTGATGCTGGACGAGGTCATCGCCACGGCCACACCCACCCGGAGCGGGGCGAGCTACCAGGCCGCCCAGGCCTTCAACGCCGAGCAGCTCCAGCGGCTTTCCGGAACCTCGCTGGGCGAGATGCTGGACGGCCAGCCCGGTCTCGCCTCCCGCTCCTTTGGTGCGGCGCCTGCCCGCCCCGTGATCCGGGGGTTCGACGGTGAGCGGCTCCTGGTCCTCCAGAACGGCGAGCGGATGGGCGACATCCAGGAGACGGCCCCCGACCACGCCGTGACCCTGGACCCCATGGCCATGGACCGCATCGAAGTGGTCCGCGGGCCGGCCAGCCTCCTCTACGGCTCCTCCGCCATGGGGGGCGTGGTGAACATCCTCTCGCGGGACTCCCCGGAGGTCTGGAGCCCGGGCCTGTCCGGCGGGTTCTCCCTGCAGGGCGCCTCCCAGAACGAGATGGGGGCCGGCTCGGGCCGCCTCGTCTACGGCACCGATCGCTGGGCCCTCTCCAGCCGCCTCACCTACCGGGACGCTTCGGACGGCTCGACCCCGGCCCAGACGATCCCCAACTCCTACTCCCGCACCCTCTCCACTGCGCTGGGCCTGGGCGTCCGCACGGACCGCTTCGAGGGCGGCGTCTCCATCTCGTACCACGACAACGACTACGGCGTCCCCGAGTTCGCCGTGGAGCAGGTGGGCGACGATGAGTTCGTGGAGGAAGAGCCCGACATGGAGGTGCGGATCGACCGGCTGAACGTGTCGACCCGGGCCCGCTGGGAGACCGGCCGGTGGCTCGAGGAGGTCTCCTTCCGCTCCAGCATCTCCGAGTCCCTGCAGGAAGAGGGTGAGCCCGACCCCATCCCCGAGGAGCTGGAGCTGGAGATCTTCACGCAGATGGCGTCCTCCACCCTCATGCTCCACCACCGGCCCGCCGGATTCCTGGACCGGGGTGTGCTGGGCTTCAACCACCTCCTGAAGAACCAGGAGGTGGACGGGATCGAGGCATACCACCCCGGTGAGCGCCTCACCTCGCTGGCTGCCTTCACCTTCCAGGAGGTCCCCCTGTCGGACCGGGTCCGGCTCCAGGCCGGCGGCCGGCTGGAGAACGAGTGGCTCCGCACGGTGGAGAACCGTTTCTTCCCCCCGGAGGAGTCCTTCGAGGACACGGAACTCAACGTGGCCTGGTCGCTGGGGCTGAACGTCCAGCCCGACGAGGCGTGGGAGATCGGGACCCAGGTGGCCAGGAACCACAGGAACCCCACGGTGCTCGAGCGCTACGCCGACGGCTGGCACGCAGGTGCGACCCGGGTCGAGCTGGGTGACCCGACCCTCCAGGCCGAGATCGGACACGGTGTGGACCTCTTCGTCCGTCGGGCCACGGAGCGGACCCGGATGGAGCTCGCAGCCTTCGGGAACTGGATCGACGACTACATCGCCCTGGAGACGCTGGACCGGGTGGCGTGCAACGACATCGACTACCGGGTCCGCCCCGACCGGGACTTCCCGAACTGCGTGCAGTTCTTTGCCACCGATGCCCGGATGATGGGCGCAGAGGCCCAGGTGGACCTCCTCTTCGGGCGCCACATGCAGGCCGGCCTCGTGGTGGACGTGGTCCGGGGCGACCGGAGGGGCGACGTCTCCGAGCCCCTCCCCTTCATCCCGCCCTTCCGCACCTCCGTCCGGCTGGCCCGGGAGACGGAGTCGGGAATCCTGGGCGCGACCGTGCGCCATGCTCGGGCACAGGACCGGGTTCCCGGTGACGAGCTGAGCACCGCAGGCCACACCCTCCTGAACCTGGAGGCGAGCCGCCGGCTGGGCCCTGCCGCTCGTCACCTGGTCACGATCCGTGTGGACAACGTCCTGGACACCCGGTACCAGGACCACCTCTCGGTGGTGCGGCGCTTCCCGGAGCCCGTGTCGCCGGACAACGAGTCCCGGTTCGACATGCCGGGCCGAAACATCAACGTGACGTACCGCTGGCTCTTCTGAGCGACTTCTTCATGCACTTTTTCATGCACTTTTCGACAGGGTCCGCGTAAACGTTCACCAGAGAACGTTTCGTCGGGGGGAGGGACCGGGAGTGGTTCCTCCCCCACCCGGATCCGACTGGAATCCCAATCCGAGGACCTTTTCATGACCCGTGCCGAACTGCTGGACGAGCTCCGCCCCCTTGTGGAGGAGCGGAAGTGGACCGAAATCCGGGACCGGGTGGCCGACTGGCCGGCTGCCGAGCTCGCGGAACTCCTGGTGCAGGCCCGACCCCTGGACCGCATCCTCCTCTTCCGGGCCTTTCCCCGGGAGCTGGCCGGCGAGGTCTTCGCCGAGCTGGGTCGCGAGGCCCGGGACCAGCTCCTGGCCGACCTCACCGACGAGGAGACCAAGGCCATCATCCGGGAGATGGAGCCCGACGACCGGACCCAGATGCTGGAGGAGCTCCCCGGCGAGGTGGTGCAGCGGCTCCTGAACTTCCTCTCCGGCGAGGAGCTGAAGGAGGCCCGCACCCTCCTGGGCTACCCGGAGGACAGCGTGGGCCGCCTCATGACCCCCGACTACGTCATGGTCCGCCCCGACTGGACCGTGGGCCGCGCCCTGGAGCACATTCGGGACCGGGAAGGCGACTACGAGACCGTGAACGTGGTCTACGTGGTGGGCAAGGATGGGGTCCTCCGGGACGCCATCGGCCTCCGGCGCCTGATCATGGCCCAGGAGGAGGACCTGGTGGAGACCCTGGTGCGGGGTCCCCTCATCACCATGCAGGCCAACGATGACCAGGAGGACGCGGTTCGGGCCATGCAACGCTACGACCTGGCGGTCCTCCCCGTGGTGAACGACCGACAGATGCTCCTGGGCATCGTCACCGCCGACGACGTCCTGGACGTGGTGGAGGAGGAGGTCACCGAGGACTTCCACAAGATGGCCCCGGTGGGCCTCATGAAGTCGTCCGTCCTGGAGGCCGGGGTCTACATGCTCTGGCGAGCCCGGGTGGGGTGGCTCCTCGTCCTCGTGTTCATGAACGTCTTCTCCGGGGCCGGAATCGAGTACTTCGAGGACACCCTGGCCGCCACCATCGCCCTGGCCTTCTTCCTCCCCCTCCTCATCGACTCCGGCGGAAACGCAGGCTCCCAGGCCGCCACCCTCATGGTCCGGGCCCTGGCCACCGGCGAGGTGAAGCTGAGGAACTGGCTCCAGCTCGTGGGCAAGGAGATCTTCGTCTCCACCTTCCTGGGCATGACCATGGCCGCAGGGGTCATGGCCATCGCGTCCTTCCGGGCCCCCGAGGTGATTCCGGTGGTGGGGATCACCATGGTCCTGGTCGTGACGGTGGGCAGCCTCATCGGGACCGCGCTCCCCTTCCTCCTCACCCGCCTCAAGCTGGACCCGGCCACCGCGTCGGCCCCCCTCATCACCTCGCTGGCCGACATTGCCGGCGTCCTCATCTACTTCTCGGTGGCTCGCGCCATCCTGGGGGTCTGATCATGGCCACCGGGGAGGGGGATGTCCGATGTTTACCGTCGAGTTGGCACTCCGCGTCCTCCTGGCCTTCGGGCTGGGAGCCCTCATCGGACTGGAGCGCCAGTGGCGCCAGCGGATGGCGGGCCTGCGCACGAACGCCCTCGTGGCCGGAGGGGCCGCCCTCTTCGCAACGCTGGGATACCTGACCCCCGACGAACTCAGCCCCACCCGGGTCGCCGCACAGGTCGTGTCGGGGATCGGGTTCCTGGGGGCCGGCGTCATCCTCCGGGAGGGGATGAACGTCCGGGGCCTGAACACCGCGGCCACCCTCTGGTGTGCCGCTGCGGTGGGCGTCCTGGTGGGGACCGGTTTCACGGGGCCCGCCGTCCTGGGAGCCGGTGCCGTGGTCCTCACGAACCTGGGGCTCAGGCCCCTGGGGAAGGCCATGGACCGGAGCCCCCGGGGTGGCGACGAGGTGGAGACCCACTACCGCTTCAGCGTGACCTGCCGGGCCGAGGACGAGCCCGGGCTCCGGGGGCTCCTGGTGAGCATGGTGGGCCGGGAGGGACTCCTCCTGCAGGACCTCTACTCGGAGGACCTGGAGGAGGGGCTCCTCCGGATCCAGGCGGGCCTCCTGGTGGAGGGCCGGGAGGACATCCGGGTGGAGCGGGTCGCGAGTCGCCTGAGTCTGGAGCCGGGGGTCACCCGTCTCCGTTGGCACGTGGACTCGTCGCAGGAATGAGGGGAGGCAGGGGGAGCTCCAGGCTCTCGGCCACGGCCCTCAGGAGCTCGATCTCGGAGGTCCTGAGGGCCGGGTCGTGGAGGACCACGGCGGCGCCGGCCTCCAGGACCTGCCTCCGGACCTCCATGGTGCCCAGCTCCAGCCGGTCCAGCGCCCCGTCCAGCTCCGGAAGGGTCACCGCCTCGCGGGACATGAGCCGGAGGCCCTCTCCGGCGTTGTCCCCGCCCTGACGGGCCAGCGCCTCCAGCCCCGTGGCGAAGGCGGCCTCGGCCTCTTCCCGGGTGTCGGCCCCGGCATGGGCCAGCGCCGAGAGGAGGAGTCCGAGTTCGGCCCGGACCCCCCGGAGCTTCCGGACCTTCCGGCCCCGGCTCCGGTCCCGGTCTCCCGGGAGATGGCGCCAGAGGATGTGGAGGAGGGCGAAGTCGAAGACGCGCATGTCGCCATCCGCCCGGACCACGCCCTCCGCACCGGCCCGGAAGCGGGCCGCCTCGTCGGGGCTCAGCTTTTCCAGGCTGGGGAGGGCCATGTCCACCAGGGGGAGGTAGGCGTCCCGGGGGAGGTCCCGGACATGGCGGGCGAGCTCGGTCATCCGGTCCGCCAGGGGGCCGGCGGCGGTCCTCCGCTCCGTGCGCGTCTCCTCGTTGTCGCCTCCCAGGAGGGCCAGGAGGAGGGCTCGGGCCCCCTCGGGTTCGTGGGCCGCGTCCCGGAGGGGATCGGGGATCTGCTCCAGGATCCGTCGGGCGTGCTGCACGTGCTCCGGGTGGGGATCGCCCACCGACTCCATGAGTGCAAGGGCCGCTGCCACCCCCACCATCCCACCGAACGGACCGGCGGCGTCGGCGGTGGCTCCTGCCCCGCTCCCTGCGGTGCCCGAGGCGCCCTTGCCCCCAGCTGCAGTGGAGTCGGCTCCGCCCGTGTCGGTGCGCCTCCGGGAGGGCTCGGGCTCCTCCAGGACGGCGGCGTCGATGCGGCGGATGCGCTCCTTCAGGGGGGGGTGGGTGGAGAGCATGGAGGAGAGGCTCTTGTTCATCCCGTTGGCGAAGAAGAGGTGGCTCAGCTCCTCGGCGTGGTGGTCCCGGATCTTCCCGCCCCGGGTGTGGTCGCTGATGCGGGCCAGCGCGCCCCCGATGCCCCGGGGATTCCGGGTGAACTGCACGGCGGCGGCGTCGGCCAGGAACTCGCGCTGCCGGGAGACGGCGGCCTTGATGAGCTTGCCGAAGAAGACGCCGATGTAGCCCACGGCCACCAGGGCCAGCCCCATGGCGATGGCGCCCCCGCCGCTGTTCCGGTTCCGACCCCCGCCGCCCCGGAACATGGTGGAGCGGAGGAAGCCCCGGCCCACCACGGCCAGGAGGAGGATCCCGAAGAGGATGCCCATGAGCCGGATGTTCAGGCGCATGTCGCCGTTCAGGATGTGGGCGAACTCGTGGGCCACCACTCCCTGGAGCTCGTCGCGGTTCAGTGTCTCCAGGGTGCCCCGGGTGACGGCGACGGCGGCATCGTGGATGCCCCAGCCGGCGGCGAAGGCGTTGATCCCGTCCTCGTCATCCATGACGTAGATGGAGGGGACGGGGATGCCCGAGGCGATGGACATCTCCTCCACCACGTTCACCAGGCGGCGCTCGGCGGGGTTCTTCGTGGTGGGATCCACGGCGCGGGCGCCCATGAGCTCGGCCACGGCGGGCCCCCCCTTTCGGAGCTGGCCCATGCGGACCGCGCTCCCCCCGGCGATGAGCCCCACCGTGCCCACGGCCACCACGGCAAGGAAGACGGGGTCGAAGCCCATGGGGCCCGTGCCCAGCCCGGCTCCCAGGCCGACGGCCAGGATGATGTACACGGCCACGATGATGGCCAGGACGGCTGCACCGAAGAGAACGACGAGGAGCCCGGTGCGGCGCCGGGCCTCCTCCTGTGCCTGGAAGAAATCCATTCAGACCTCGAGCCCGGGGGGCGGTCGGGTGGTCAGAAGGAGATCTCGGGAGCCTTGCGCTCCTCCTCGGACTCCAGCTCGAAGAGCTCGGCCCGACGGAAGTTGAAGGCGTTGGCCACGATGTTCGTGGGGACGGTCTCGCGGGCCGTGTTGTACTGCATGACCGCGTCGTTGAAGGCCTGGCGGGCGAAGGCGATGCGGCTCTCGGTGGAGGAGAGTTCCTCCTGGAGCTGCATCATGTTCTGGTTCGCCTTGAGGTCCGGGTACGACTCGGAGAGGGCGAAGAGCTTGCCCAGGCTGCCGGTGAGGGCGGCTTCCGCACCCACCAGCCCCTTCATGGCCTCGGGGTTGCCCGGGTCCTGCGCCACCTGCTTCTCGGCGCGGCTGGCCTGGTTCCGGGCCTGGATCACGGCCTCCAGCGTCTCGCGCTCGTGCTTCATGTACCCCTTGGCAATCTCCACCAGGTTGGGGATGAGGTCGTAGCGCCGCTTGAGCTGGACGTCGATCTGGGAGAACGCGTTCTTGTAGCGCTCCCTGAGCTTCACCAGGCGGTTGTAGGCCGTCATGAAGAAGAGGCCGACCAGGACGATCAGCACCAGCAGGATCCAGATCATGTGTTGCTCCTTCCGGGGGGAACGCCGTATCGGCCCGAAGATGCCGTCTGTCCGGGCCGAAGGCAACTGTGCCCCTGGTGGAGCGGACCACCGGGCCGGGGGGGTGTGGGCCGCTGTGACGGGGGGGCTGCGGAACCCCCCGGGGGCAGATGGAGAAGAAGCAGGGTGCGGACCGCCCCGTCCTGCATCGTGACCGACACCGAAGCATCCACCAGCCCCCACCGAACCCCGGGACCTGCCATGCCTGCCCCGCCTCCCCGCCCGGAGCCCTCCCGAGTCGCGCCGCTCTGCGCCTTGCCGGCCCGTGCCTTGCCGGCCGTGGTCCTCCTCCTGGCCGGGGCCCTCCTTTCGGGGTGCAACATGATCACCGGGCAGGACACGCCGGACACGGCCCGGATCAGTGTGGAGGCCACGGAGCTGGAGGGGACGCTGGACGTGGTTCTCTCCGACGACTGGGTGGACCTTGGGACCGTGGAGGGAGTGGAGCTCTTCAGCGCCGACACCGTGGCGGTGAGCCCGCCCTGGGAGGAGACTGTGGACCTCCGGGACAGCGACCGCTTCCTGGTCCGGGTGCTGCCCCCCGGCGACCACGTTCCCACGGCGTCGCTCCGGGTGGAGCTGGACGGGCGGGAGAGCTTCTTCCGGGAGCAGGTACTCGACGAGGGCGCCATCCAGTACCAGGTTCTCCTCCAGTAGACCGACCCGACGCCGCAGGTTGACCCGACGCACGGCCCGGCCCATGCGCGGCCCGAACGCACGGGCCCACCGGAGCCCCCCCACGGCCCTTCCCAAAGGATGCCCTCCATGCCCCGACCCACTGCCGCCTCCCTTCCTGCCTGTCCTGGTCCTGCGACGGGCAGCCCTCCGACGGGCGACCTGCCTTCCGCGGCGCGCCCCGCGCGGGGCCTGGCGAGCCCGGCCGGGCTCATCGGCCTCTTCCTGGCGGTGCTCTTCCTGGTGCCCGCCCCCGGGGCCGTGCTCCAGGGACAGGTGCCGGACGGGTTCGTCATCGAGGACGGCCAGGCCCAGGTGGTGGAGGCGTTTGCCGACTCGGCCAGCTGGATCCGGGAGGACCTCTGGGTGGAGACGGAGTTCGACACGGACGGGAGCGGGACCCCGGACCGGGTGCACGTGTCGGTGACCCGCCCCGCCCAGACCGCAGACGGGCTCCGGGTGCCCGTGATCTTCGAGTCGAGCCCCTACTACTCGGGGACGGGCTCCGGCAACCTCCGCTACTTCTGGGACACCCGGCACGAGCTGGGCGAGGAACCGCCGGCCCGGGAGCCCATGCCCGATGCCCCCTACCGGAGCCTGCGGCCCAACATGTCGGGCTCGCAGATCGGCACCTGGCTCCCCCGGGGCTTTGCGGTGGTCCACGCGGCGGCGCCGGGGACGGGGCTCTCGCAGGGGTGCCCCACCATGGGCGGGCCCAACGAGGCGCTGGCCCCCAAGGCAGTGGTGGACTGGCTGAACGGCCGCGCCCGGGGCTTCACCTCGCCGGACGGGGACGAAGAGGTGGTGGCGGACTGGACCACGGGCCGGGTGGGGATGACCGGCACGTCCTTCAACGGGACGCTGGCGCTGGCGGCCGCCACCACGGGGGTGGAGGGGCTCGATGCCATCATCCCGGTGGCACCCAACACCTCCTACTACCACTACTTCCGCTCCAACGGGCTCATCCGCAGCCCCGGCGGCTGGCTCGGCGAGGACATCGACGTCCTCTTCGACTACGTGAACAGTGGCGACCCCGAGGTCCGGCCCTACTGCATCCAGTCCGTGCGGGAGGATGAACTCATCGCCAACATGGACCGCCTCACCGGCGACTACAACGACTTCTGGGCGGAGCGGGACTACCTCTACGATGTGGGCAACATCCGGGCGGCCACCCTCATGGCCCATGCCTTCAACGACTGGAACGTCATGCCCGAGCACGGCGTCCGGATCTACGAGGCGCTCCGGGACCGGGGCGATGTTCCGGCCATGATGTACTTCCACCAGGGCGGCCACGGCGGACCGCCCCCCCTGGAGCTCATGAACCGGTGGTTCACCCGCTACCTCATGGATGTGGAGAACGGCATCGAGGACGAGCCCCGGGCGTGGATCACCCGGGAGGGGGATGAGCGCCTGGAGCCCACCCCGTACCCGGACTACCCCCATCCCGAGGCCCGCTACGTGGACCTCCACCCCACGGCCGGGGGCGTCACCACCGGGGGGCTCGTGGGCGAGGCCGCCGGCGGGCAGGGCACCGAGACCCTGGTGGACAACTTCTCCTTTCCCCCGTCGGTGCTGGCGGCGGCGGAGTGGACGGAGCACCGCCTCATGTATTCCACCGCGGAGCTGGAGGAGGACGTGCACATCTCGGGCACGCCCCGGCTCACCGTCCGGGTGGCGGCGGATCGCCCCAAGGTGAACCTGTCGGCCTACCTGGTCTCGCTTCCCTGGACGGGCTCGTCCCTCATCACCGATGACCTCATCACCCGGGGCTGGGCCGACCCCCGGAACCACCGGTCGCTCCGCGAGGGCGAGGACCTGGTGCCCGGCGAGTTCCGCGAGATGACCTTCCAGCTCCAGCCTACGGACCAGGTGATCCCGGCGGGGGCCCGCATCGGCCTCATGATCTTCTCCACGGACCGGGAGTTCACCATCAGCCCCGACCCGGGCGCCCGCATCGAGGTGGATCTGGACGGTACGGTGCTCCACCTCCCGGTGGTGGGCGGGGTGGTGCGGGAGTAGGAGCTACCGGGCCGGCTCCTGCGGGGCGGGCCTCGGGTCGGCCGGCGCGGGTCGGGCGCCGGTGCGACTGTGCCTACCGGTCCGGCGGGGGCCCGCCCACCAGGAGGTTCCGGGCGATCTCCTCCGAGAAGCCCTGCACGAGCTGCCCCAGCCTGGACTCCTCCTCCCGAGCCGGCGATACCACGCTCACCAGGACCAGGCGGCCCTCCACGGCGAAGCCGGTGAGGTAGGTCTCCAGTCGCTCGCCCTGGCCCTCGCCCTGCACCAGGCCCCGCATGGCCTGCCGGGCCAGGGTGGGGCCGTACCAGGTGGCCATCTCCACCCCCTCCTCCACCCGGAGCGGGATGGTCTCCTCCCAGCCCTGCTCCCGGAGCGCCCCTCCCAGCTCGGCCTCCCACCGCTCGAACTCGGCCTCCCACCGGTCCTCCGTCACCTGGCCTGTGGAGCCGTCCTCGTTGGCCCGGGGCCGGACGATCACCCGCAGTTCCACATTGGCCGGCTGGTAGGTGTAGACCGCCACCGCACCGTCCTCCGACCCCAGGTCCCCGCCGGAGCCCTGCAGCCGGAAGCCCCCATGGAGCTGCTGGGGGAAGCGGATGTCGAATGCATCGGGGAGGTCGTCGGGGAGGGATACGGCCCGCTCGTCCAGGGTGGGATAGTTCACCATCCCCGCCACCGGACCCGCCTCGCCGGCCCCGGCCCTCGCTCCACGCCCGGCCCCAGCTCCAGCCCCAGCCGCCGGCTCCCCGGCAGCGACCCCCTCCGGCTCCAGCTCCTCCAGGAAGGCGCCCAGCAGGCCGATCATGCGCCCCATCCC
>REBX01000140.1 GCA_007692505.1 Gemmatimonadales bacterium
GGGCTGCCTCCATGGCCCGCTCCAGGAGGGGGGCCACGGCGCGGACCTGGTTGTCCGACATGGAGCCGGCGGCGGACTGGACCCGCTCCAGGGAAATCCCCCGCTCCTCGGCCACCTCCCGGGCCACATCGGACTCCAGGAAGGTGCCGAGTTCGCTCCGGGTGGCCTCCACCTCGGCCGTGTGCTCGAGGACGGCGGCCTCGAGAGCGGCAGAACTGGCGAGGGTACCCTCCGAGGTGCCGTCGCCAGCGACCTCCTGGGCGAGGAGGGGCGCCGCCGTCAGCATGGCGGCGAGGGTGGCAGCGGGCAGGAACGTGGCGGTGCGGCGCATGGGGCCTCCTGCGAAGTGGTGAAGGGTCGGACCTGCCGTATGCAGGCCGAAGGGCACAGACCAAGGGGCCTGCACCATGGGCGATGAGAGTAACTCCTTCCAATGCGGGACAGAAGGTCTCGAGCCGGGGGTACGGCCCCCTGCAGGGCCCCCTTCCCCAGGGTGCGGCACGTCCCGGGACGACCGTCCGACCCTGGGAGATTGCTGCCAACAGGCAACAAGGCTTGCCGTGTTCACGCCACACTCGGGGCCTTGGCGCCGACATGCCCCATCACCTCACACCGTCTCACGGAACACGAAAGCCTCGTCAATCCCTCAGGCGGCAAGAGGTTTGCAACCCGCCCGGGAGACGTCGCAAATGGCACGTTCCGTGCTCCTCAATCGCTCAGCCCGGGTCCCGCACCCCGGGATGTTCTTGACTCCCAGTTGCATCATCCCATCAGGAAAGGATGTCCCAACCATGAAGACCTGGACCCGATTCGGCCTCCTGGCCGCCGTCCTCCTCCTCGTCTCGGCCTGTTCCGATGCCGAGGACGTGCTGGCACCCCAAGCCTTCGCCCCGGAGGCATTCGATGTCGCGGCGGAGGCACCCGACGCTGCCGCAACCTGGGCCTTCTCCTACCAGTGGGACCAGACAAAGGGCCTCGACTCCGAGAAGTGCGGCAAGGTCGGCGAGGGCCAGCCCGGCCAGCGCCCCCCCGAGGGCTGGATGCACTGGCTGTTCCTCAACAAGGGGGACTCCGAGAACGCCCTTCTTGTCCTCCGGCGCGGCGAGGAGGTTCTGGGGGAGTTCTCTCCCGGAGAGCCCCTGAACGCGAACAACTGGCACTTCTACACCCCGTTCTTCGCCTTTGGCGAGCCGGTTGACCTGGAGGCCACGGTCTACCTGGACGGCGAGGGGGCGAATCCCCAGGATGTGGTCCTGTCCGACTACTGCGGGGGCACTGCCGGAGAGACCCTGAAGGTCAGCAAGACGGCGAAGACCTCCTTCAAGCGCACCCACAAGTGGGACATCGACAAGTCCGTGGACCCCGAAACGATCTGGCTCTACGCCGACGGGACCGGGGACCGGACCGCGGAGTGGACGGTGGACGTGGACTACAAGGGCTTCCACGACTCGAACTTCGTCGTCGAGGGGACGATCCTGATCCGGAACATCTCCAGCGACCAGGGAGCGAAGACGATCAATTCCATCGTGGATGACCTGGGCCTCGACGGATACGAGGATGTGAAGGTCATCTGCAAGGCGGGGGACGGGGGCGGGGTTGACCTCCCGCAGGCGATCGCGTTCGACGAAGAATGGTCGTGCACCTACCGCCAGGAGATCAAGGAAGGGGATGCAGCTGCCGGGGACTCGGGGACGAACACGGTATCCGTGACGGTGGACGGAGAGGAGGATCCCTACGAGGGCACGGCGGATTGGGCCTTCGACGAACCCACCCTGGAGCGTTACGCCACCATCACGGTGGTGGATAAGAGCGACCTCTTCGGAAAGAAGACGCTGGGGACGCTGGACGCCCCCGAGGGAGGCTCCTTCGTCTACCAGAAGACGTTCGCGTGGACGGACTACGGGCCGGAGCGGTGCGGCAGCTTCCAGTACGGGAACACCGCGACGATCAAGGAGACCGGTCAGAGCTCCAAGGCCACCCTCACGGTAGAGGTCCAGTGCCTCCTGGAGGAGACCGCCTTCGCCAAGGGCGACGACACCGGCAACGGACTGACTCCTGCCGATCAGACCGTGGCCTTCTGTGACGACGGCTTCAACAGGTGGGGCTGGACGAACGAGGTCGAGGAGGGCTCCCATACCTGGAACCTCTGGGCCGGTGCCGGCCAGTGCGACACGAATCGCGGCGTCCTGGTGGGCACCGTGACGGTGGACTACGGAGAGGAAGGAGTCCAGGTCACCTTCCACATCCTCGAGGACGAGGGATTCCGCCTCCTGGAGGATCACGTCCACGCAGGTCCGACCCGGTATGCCCAGCAGCAGCAGGGCCGTCGGACGGTGGACACGGTGGCTCCCGGACAGTACACCATTGCCGATGGCCTGACCGGCAACATCTGGGTCATCGTCCACGGGGTCGTGGGTGTCCCCGACCCCGCTTTCGGGCCCGCAATGGATTGAGCCGGCGCCCCGGTTACCAATGTAGGGCAGGCCGCGGCCTGCCCCACCTGCGCTGCGCCCCCTCGTCTCTCGGGAGGAGGGGGCGCAGCTGCATCCGGTCACATCGCGGGTCCGATGGAAGGCGCCCCGCCCACGAAAGATCTACCTTTTCGCTCCTGCTCCTCCTCCTCCTCCTGCCCTGCCCCCATGCCCACGTCTACCTCCCTCGTCGAGCTCTCCGTCCCCACCTCCCGTCGCTCCCAGCTCGTGGACATCGGCCCCCGGGTCCAGGCGGTTGTGGAGGCTCAGGGCATCCGTGAGGGCGTAGTGCACCTGTGGTCCATGCACACCACGTGCGCCCTCACGGTGAACGAGAATGCCGACCCCGATGTGGCCACGGACATGACCTGGAAGATGGACACCCTGGTCCCCCGGGACGAGGCGGAGTACCGGCACGGAGAGGGCAACTCCGACAGCCATGTGAAGACGAGCCTCTTCGGGCCGGGGCTCACCCTCATCGTGAGTGGGGGCCAGCTGGTGCTGGGCACCTGGCAGGGGGTCTTCCTGGCAGAGTGGGATGGTCCCCGTACCCGGACGATCAGCATTCGGCCGATGGCCGCTCCAGCGGGGTGACCGCAAGCGGGCGCGTGTCCCCTGAAGGTGCGAGTGGTCCCCTCTCTCCCGCCCGGTCCTCCACCGCCAGCGACACCCTCCTGAGGATCTGCCCGAGGGACATCTCGGCCTTTTCGATCCCCCGGCGATGGAGCTCAGGGTCCGGTTGAGACCGGTCTCGTGCATGCCGAATCGGAGGCGAAGGCGGGTCCCCTGTGGCCCTTCGGGCACCATGCTGGTGACCAGGATGCAGCCGTCGGCGAGCCGGAGGACTCCGTGGAGGGAGGCCCCCCGAAGAAGCCCTCGGTCAGCCCGATGCACCAGGGGCGGAGGAGGAGGTGTCCGGGGGAGATCCCCACCTCCCGGGCGGTCGCCACCACGTCGGACTCGGCAGGTGCTGCGGAATGGGGCCTGGCATGATCGGGGGGACCGGTCGATTCGTCATGAAGCCTCCTGCCTGCTCACCATGCAGGCCGGAAGCCCCGGCACCTTATGTCTGTCCTGCCGAGATGCCGGGGGTGGGATTCGAACCCACACGGGGCGTTAGCCCCAGAGGATTTTAAGTCCCCTGCGTCTACCATTTCGCCACCCCGGCCTATCCTTCGCCACCCCGGCCTGTTCCTCGACACCCCGGCCCACTCGCGAGGTTCACGCGGGACTGGATCCCCTCAAGAGCTGATCCCCGCAAGGCTGTCGGATGGATCACCGTGGGAATGTACGGACCACGCCGGGTGGGGTCCAATGGGAGGGAACGGCTCGGGCTCGCCCCGGGCCGAGCGCCCTCCTCGGGCAGGCTCCCGACGGTCCGCCAGCCCGGTTGGCAGGGCGGCCACCCCTGCTGGAGGGCAGGTCGGGACCGTTGGGGGGGGATGGGCGGCGACCCTTTCCGGAAGTGGGGCACGACCGTAGCCGGTGGGTGGGTAGCGGGCAACCACCCTGGCCGGGGGGGGCGTGGGCAGAGGGCA
>REBX01000035.1 GCA_007692505.1 Gemmatimonadales bacterium
ATGTGTTCGGGGAAAGATGGATCCGAGTTCATCCCGCATATGGGAAGAAGTCGGATCCATTTTTTCCTGCTGCTCGGATGGATCTGCATTGTTCCCGGTCTCCGGGAAAAACCCGGATACATCTTCTGTCGAAACCCTTCGGATCTGAGTTTGACCCGGTCCACGGGGCCGGAGGGCTGGGCTCCATGGCTGGACATCAGGGTTGCGCCGGAGGGCCAGGCTGCGGGGCTGGGCCGTAGGGCACGCTCTCGCAGGATCGGTCGGTGCCTTCCGGCTGGGGGGCGCGTCAGGACTGAGGGCCGCGGCCCCGCCCCCCTTGGTCCAAGCGCCGCTCCCCCATTTTGCGTGCTGGCCGAACGAGGGTCCATGACCCGTCACCCGAGGTCCCTCAACCCGACGACCCACCGTCCCGTGGAACGGCCTCGCAGACGGCGCCCCAGCTCAATCGGCCGGTGAGCCATCCTGTGGACTGTCCTGCCACCCGGCCGGCCGGATACGTCAGCAATAGGGTGCGGGACAGATTGCGGTGAACTCGCCGGTGAGCTGAATCTCCGTGGCAGGGCTCACGGTTCCCGGGGTGCGCAGGGAGATGTTCACGGTGCCCCTGATCTGGTCGTCCGAGACGTGGGTCATGGTCACGCTCCCCTGGTCCGCCATCTGTCCCGTGATCCATGACTGGGACGTGTCATCTCCAGGCCGGTGCGTCACCGTCACTCCCACGTATCCGGGTCCCGGAGGACCCGTGGGATAGCTGGTCGTGGTCAGGTCGATGGGCTGGCCACCCTCATCCATGAAGAAGGCCACGCCCATGCCTTCCGTGTCGCCCCCCGGATCGTATCCATCCGACATCAGATTGATGCGGAGGAGGACCAGATTTCCCTCAATGAACTGGGGCACAAAGGAGGCGGTCCCGGAGAACTGGCCGGAGATCGCACCGGAGACGGCCAGAGTGCTCGTGCCCTCCCCACCGGCACCAGCACCGTCGGGGCTCGTCGACCCATCCGAACAGGCCGATACGAGGAACAGTCCCGCCACCACACCACCCAATCGAATCCATCGCGTCATTCCATGCTCCCGAGACTCGAGATGTTCGGACGTGCGGGGATCGCACATCTCGGGAGTCTCCCCCATCCTTCCTGCCGAAGTAAGCGAGATGGCGCCGGGATGCCCGCCATCCAGGGGGACGGCCGGGGTCGCGAGGCCCGCCCCGACCGCCGACCGCGAACCGAACCCCCGGGACTTCCACCTGCCGCCCGCGGCCGGCGACACCTCAGGACGTCCCCGCAGCCCCGGCCTCGCGGTCCACGTAGATCTCCGCGCCACCCTCCACGAACTCGCCGGCCTTCTCCTGCATCCCCTTCTCCACCGCAGCGGCCAGGCCCTCGGGGGTGTCCATCCCATGCTCGGCGGCGTAGTCCCGGATGTCCTGCGTGATCTTCATGCTGCAGAACTTGGGTCCGCACATGGAGCAGAAGTGGGCCACCTTGGCGCCCTCCGCCGGGAGGGTCTCGTCGTGGAACTCCAGGGCGGTCATGGGATCCAGCGACAGGTTGAACTGGTCCCGCCAGCGGAACTCGAAGCGGGCCTTGGAGATGGCGTCGTCCCATTCCTGCGCCCGGGGGTGCCCCTTGGCCAGGTCGGCGGCGTGGGCCGCGATCCGGTAGGTGATCACCCCCGTCTTCACGTCGTCGCGGTTTGGCAGGCCCAGGTGCTCCTTGGGCGTCACGTAGCAGAGCATGGCCGTGCCCTTCCACCCGATCTGGGCCGCGCCAATCGCGCTGGTGATGTGGTCGTAGCCGGGCGCCACGTCGGTGGTGAGGGGCCCCAGGGTGTAGAAGGGCGCCTCGTGACACCAGTCCAGCTGCTTGTCCATGTTCTCCTGGATCTGGTGCATGGGCACATGGCCCGGCCCCTCGCACATGACCTGGACGTCGTGCTCCCAGGCAATTTTCGTGAGCTCGCCCTGGGTCTTCAGTTCGGCGAACTGGGCCTCGTCGTTGGCGTCGTGGATGGAGCCCGGCCGCAGGCCATCCCCCAGCGAGAACGACACGTCGTAGGCCGCCATGATCTCGCAGATCTCGCGAAAACGCGTGTAGAGGAAGCTCTCCCGGTGATGGGCCAGGCACCACTTGGCGATGATGGAGCCGCCCCGGGACACGATGCCCGTGAGGCGGTTCGCCGTCATGGGCACGTACCGGAGGAGGACGCCGGCGTGCACGGTGAAGTAGTCCACGCCTTGCTCCGCCTGCTCCACCAGGGTGTCGCGGAAGACCTCCCAGGTGAGGTCCTCCGGCACGCCATCCACCTTCTCCAGCGCCTGGTAGATGGGAACGGTGCCGATGGGGACAGGCGAATTCCGGATGATCCACTGGCGGGTCTCGTGGATGTTTCGGCCGGTGGATAGGTCCATGACCGTGTCCGCGCCCCAGAGGGTGGCCCAGCGCATCTTCTCCACCTCGTCCTCGATGGAGCTCCGCACGGCCGAGTTCCCGATGTTCGCGTTGATCTTCACCTTGAACCGGCGGCCGATGATCATGGGCTCCAGCTCGGGATGGTTGATGTTTGCCGGGATGATGGCGCGGCCTGCCGCCACCTCCTCCCGGACCACCTCGGGATCGAAGCCCTCCCGGAGGGCGATGTACTCCATCTCGGGAGTGATCTCGCCCCTCCGGGCATAGTGCATCTGGGTGACCGGCCGGCCCGGCGTGCTCCCCCTGAGGGGCCGGTTCGCCAGGGAGGTCGGGATCTCCACGTCGCTGGCTCCGGAAATGGGCCGGTACGAAGCGGAGGTCTCCTCCACCCCGCCCCGGGCAAGGATCCAGTCCCGGCGGAGTGCCGGGAGGCCCTGGTGGGGGTCCACGCCCCGGGGGCCGCTGGTGTCGTAGACCCTCAGGGGCGGCTCGCCCCCCGCCAGCCGGATCTCCCGCATGGGCACCCGAATCCCCCCGGGGCCATCCACGTGCACCTTCCGCGAATTGGGAAAGGCGCCGGGGTAGTCGGAGCCTGCGGCGCCGACGGAGGCATCGGGGGCGCTGCCCGGCGAGCCGGCCGGGGCCGGGTCCGTGGAGGTGTCCCGGGACGCGTCGGCCTGGACCGGGGCGGATTCGTCGCCGGGCCCGCTGGAGCCGGCATCGGCGCCCGTGGACGCATCGGGACGGGTGGAGGACGGCGAGACGGGAAGCGGGCGGGACATGTGCAGACTCCGGTACGTGGGTGCATGGGGCCCGGTCGGGGCCGGCAGGCCGGAGTGCACTCCACGAAAAAAGGCCGTCCAGACTGCGGACGGCCCACTTGACCGAAGCCGGTTTGCGCAGCCGGGCTGGCTGCACGTCCCGCTTCTCGAGGCCGCACTCCCTACGCCGGTGTTAACCGGATCAGGTTCCGAAGGGTATTTCTCAACCGCAGCGCGCTACGGTACCCCTGGCGGTGTTCAACTGGATGGTAACGGTCGCTCGTCGATTGCGACACCGGGCCCCACCCTCGGAACGACGTCGCTGGCCCGGGGTTTTTCGAAGACGCAACTTCCATGACCAATCAAATAAACGAGGACATCTCATGGCTACAGAACAGAGCTGGCCCGACCTGGCTGCAGGACTCTACGACAAGCTCACCGGCCGGAACGCCGAGATCACCTACGAGTTCGACGAACTCCAGGTGGACGTCCCCAGCGGAACGGGCTCCGACGTGACCCACGCACGATGGGGCGTCACCGGTACGGTTCGCATCCGTACGCGCGACGCAGGCTGATCCCTGTGATGCGCCCGGTCGAGGTCCATTCGGACCTGCGCCTCACATCGGGACCCCACGAGGTGCAGGTCCGGGCCTCCGGCCGAAGCATGGAGGTGTCGGCTCCCTCCTCCCGCATTCTGCGCTCCCTGCCGGGAGGGGGGCGTCCGATTTCCTCGCTCCGCAGCGTTGCCCGGCTCCTGGCCGCCCGGCTCCTGGCTCACACGAACCCAGTTGGAG
>REBX01000034.1 GCA_007692505.1 Gemmatimonadales bacterium
GTGACGAGCCGTCCGGGCACCTCGGTGCACCGTCGCTACCTGGAGCGGATGGGCTTCCGGCCCGACCCACAAACCACGCCCGACCCCGGCGCTGCCGACCCGGACGAGGCCGAGGCCCTGGTTCTGGAGCTGGAGCCCCCGCCCTCCTGACCCCGGTCAGCTCTCGGGCGGATTCCGGAGCTGGTCCCACCACAGGTAGCCCAGGAGGGCGCCCAGGACGGTCAGGGTGAGGACGACCTTGGCGGTGACCATGGCGGAGCTCCCTCGGATGGAGTGGCAGTGGACCTGCTGGAGGTGGATTCGGGGGAGGGCACCCCGGCCTCCGCCCCCTCCCGGGAGAAGGCAGCCGCCGGGGGCTCGAACCCGCCCATGCTGAAGGTGCGGGCGAGCCGACGCCGGAAGATCGGCCCCAGGAGGACCTGCAGGGCAGCGGTCCGGAGCCCGTGGAGCCAGCCCTCCACCGGGCGAAGAACCCCGGCGGGGCCTGCCGGGATCCGGTGGCCCAGGACCATGTTCATCTCGGCGCGGCGCCCGGCCACGGCAGCCCCCCGGGCCACCCTCCTCTCCAGGCGTCGGAAGGCCGGGGCCGGCCGGGCCGACCCACGACGGATCTCGGCCAGGGTGCCCACCGTGGTGGCGGCGTGGAGCCAGCCCAGATTCATCCCCTGGCCTCCGATGGGACTCACCACGTGGGCGGCGTCTCCCACCAGGAGGACCCGCCCCACCTGCACCCGACGGGCCCTGCGGCGCTCTGCGCCGAAGGTCGAGGTCATGAGGCAGCGGGCCCCGCCCACCTCCACCCCCAGGCGGGTGGCCAGGGTCCGGGCGAGCTCCGCCCGGGCGGGCTCATCCGGGAAGGGCTCCTCCGAGCTGGCCAGGGCGCCGGCGGGCCCCTCCGGGGAGCGCGCCTCCCGGGCCGGTCCCTCCCCGTTGCCCCCTGCCTCCGGGTCCCGCTCCACCACCCAGCGCCGCACCCCGGGGCGGAGGGGGAAGCTCTCCACCAGCCCACCCCGGGTGATCCCGATGGCGGCCTCGTCGGGCCCGACCCCGGGACAGGCGGCCTCGGGGCCTTCCAGGTCGGCCATGAGGTACCGGTGGGGGTAGGACCGCCCCCGGAAGGGCACCCCCAGAGCCTGCCGAATGGGACTGTGTCGCCCGTCGGCAGCCAGGACCCAGCGGGGATCCCCGGGGAGGGCATCCCCTGCCGCCACCCGGGCCGGGTCCACCTCCACGCCCCACTGGAGGACCGGCCCCAGGGCCCGGGCCAGGATGGCTTCCGTGGCCTCCTGGGGCACGGTGAGGACGAAGGACCAGGGGGCATCCAGCACCCCGAAGTCCAGGGTGCCCAGGGGCCGGCCGCCCTCGCCCAGGGCGTGCCCCCGGCGCACCGCAGTCCCCCGGGCCACCAGGGCATGGGCCAGCGAGGGGTGGGCCGGCGCCCCGTCCTCGCCGGGGGGGGGCGGGAGCCGCGACATGAGGGCCAGGGCCGGCGGATGGATCCCGATGGCCCGGGAGTCCGACCGGGGCCCGCTCCGGCGCTCCGCCACCTGCACCCGGAGGCCCTCCGCCCGGGCCAGGAGCCCGGCCAGGAGCCCCACCGGGCCGCCCCCCACCACCAGGAGATCCAGTGGGCCGGAGCCGTCCGACCCAGGCGCCTCCGGGGCGGCTCTCCCCGAGTCGAGCCCCTCCGACCCCGCTTCCTCCCCTCCGGTCCCACCCCCGGGACGCCTCATGGAGATCCCGCCTCCAGCGACGACGCCGCCTCCCGGGGGACGTCCCGGAGGGCCACCAGGCGAAAGGGCACGAGACGGCGGACCGTCCAGCCCGGCGGCGACACCCGGGCCAGCTCTCGGGCCCGGAAGCTCCGTCGGATGGAGAGGAGGCCATCGGGGCGGACATAGGAGTCCCGGAACCGGGGGAGGGCGGACACGACGCGGAAGAGCTGGTAGCCCATCGGCGACCGTTCGATGTCCGTGACCACCACTCGCCTGAGGGCCAACCCCTCCAGCTCCGAGAGGAAGGCCCGGACCTCCGGGTCCTCCAGGTGGTGGAGGACGTGGTTCGATACCACCACATGGAAGCGCTCCCCTCCCTGCAGGAGGTCCGACGCCATGGCCTGCCGGAAGTCGGGGCGGGGGCCCACCTCGTCGGGGGCGGTGCCCGAAGAGCGGGCCCAGCGCAGTGCCCGCGGATCGGGGTCGATCCCCGTCACCTCCACCCTGAACCCGTCGGCCTGTCCCCAGTGGAGGAGGGCCCGGGCTATGTCCCCGCCCCCGGAGCCCACGTCCAGGATCCGCAGGACGGGCCCTCGCTCGCACCCCTCCACCCCCCGGTGGTCCCCGGCCTCCCTGCGGAGCACGGGCCGGACCCAGCGGCGGTAGACCGTCCACCACCGACCCAGCCTCCGGTTCACCCATCGGAAGTGGCCGTACGTGGCTTCCAGGCGCTCCGGGTCGCAGTCCGGGCGGTCCATCCACTCCACCAGGTCGGGCTCGCGGCGGGCCAGGGAGGGGGGCATTCCATGGGGGGCAGGAGGGAGATCCGGCACGCCTTGCCGGGTTGGAGTGGATACCCGGTGCCGGGCCCGCCGTGCCACAGACCCGGGCCCGGCTCCTGCGCCCCTCTCTCGACGCGAGGGCGGTGGCGTCAGGGCCTCGGGGCGGGAGCGCTCCCTGCCGGGACCTCCACCCGGATCAGGCCCCGGAAGTCCCCGGGGCTGTACCCGGTGGCCAGATCTCCGGGATACCGCTCTTCCAGGACGGGCCGAACTTCGGGATGGATCTCCGCCTCCGATCCATGGCACTGCATGCAGGCCGGCGCCATCCGCACCGCCCGGTGGAGGCGAAGGGACCCGTCCGGGCCGGCGGCGGTGACCACATCGGGGGCAGAGCCCGGTTCGGCCGCTTCCAGGGCCTCCATCCAGGCAAGGATTCGGGTCTCGTATTCGTCGGGCGCGTTGGCCGGGTTCCGCGTTTGGCTCGTGGTCCGCTTCACGTCCAACTCCGGATCCTCCGTCCCGGCGATCTCCGCCGTGAGGCGAAGGGCCTCGTCGGCACAGAAGTGGAGGGCCCCTGCCGGGCCGTCCTCGTCCATGGTGGCCGACACCCGGGCCATGAGACCCTGGGCAACCGCCCGGGCCACCGGGTCGGCTCGCTCCATGACCTGCCGGTGGAGTTCCGGGTCCAGGGGCTCCGGCGGCGCCTCCTCCACCGACTCGGCAAGCTCGACTCCGATGGCGGGCTCGCTGGTGGCGAGCTCGTCGGAATCGCCCTGGCACCCGAATAGCCCCACGGTACCCACCATGAAGAGCGGGAGGAGCAGACGGAGGGCATGGGGGGGGTGGAGCCCCGGGTTCGGGACGTGCGCCGAGCCCACGGGACCGATGGAGTCCGGGGGCCGCATCGTCTGCATGGGCATCATGGAGCGCTTCGGGCGCCTGAGGTACATTGGGTGCCTGGATTGCTTCGGGCGCCTGGGGTGCATGGAATGCCTCGGCTTGTAGCGACAGGTGGAGACGTGGGAAGGCCACTTATGTTTACATGTTACTACGTGTTACTGCAACCACCTTCGAAATACTCGTTGCCCCCGGTCCGCCGACGTGTTGCGGGGATGGCCACGCCCGGAAACCCGCTGCTGTGCGAAGGGATGACGAGGCCCCGCGCCCCGCCCGCTCAACTGGCCTGTGACGCGGCAACGCCCCATCCTCCCTTCTGAAGCTGAAGGTGCCAGGTCACGCGGGCCTCGTATCGCGGGCCAGCCAGGCTGCCGCACCCCCACCCAGCGCCCCGGCCCCCGGTCCGTCGCCCCCCTCCACCTGTCCCTTCCCCTCCCCTCCCGCCTTACACGTCTCCGGCCCATGTACCGCCACTGGGTGTTGTGTAACGCCGCCCGGGGCCGCAACGAGGTCCTGGAGACCTTCCCCACCGGGC
>REBX01000133.1 GCA_007692505.1 Gemmatimonadales bacterium
GTCCATCCCGAACGGCGAACAAGGCGACGACGAATGGCGACCAAGGTCCACATGGAGGCCCTGTCCCCCACCATGGAAGAGGGGCAGATCGTGCAGTGGCTCAAGTCGGAGGGCGATGAGGTCGCAAACGGCGACATCGTGGCCGAGATCGAGACGGACAAGGCCACCATGGAGCTGGTGGCCCGTGGGGACGGCGTGCTCCGCGCCATCCTGGTCTCGGAGGGGGAGAGCGCTCCGGTGGGCGAGGTCATCGCCGTGATCGCCGGGGCGGACGAGGACATCTCCGACCTCGTGGGTGGTGGCGGTGCCGGGGCCGACTCGGAGGCCGACGACGGGGAGGACGTGGAGGGCGGAGCCGAGGACTCTCCCGACGAGGACGAGACGGACGACGCGGACGAGCCCGACGTCGCGAAGGAGTCCGAAGAGTCGGAGCCCGCCGACCGGGAGGAGGACGACGGGGAGAAGGACGGCGACAAGCCCGCCCGGGAGGACGGGGAGCGGATCCGCGTCTCGCCGGTGGCCCGCAAGCTGGCCCAGGAGGAGGGGATCCCCCTGGCCCGACTTTCGGGGTCCGGTCCCGGTGGACGGATCATCAAGAAGGACGTGGAGAAGGCGGTGGAGGAGGGTGTGACGGAGGAGGCGCCCGAAGCGCCCGCCCGCACGCCGTCCCGTCCCGAGTCCGAGGAGGACTACCAGGACGTGCCGCTGAGCCAGATGCGAAAGACCATTGCCCGGCGCCTGGTGGAGTCCATTGGTCCGGTGCCCCACTTCTTCCTGACGGTGGACGTGGACATGAGCCGGGTGGTGACGGCCCGGAAGCGGATCAACGCCATCCTGGAGTCCGAAGGCGTCCGGGTGTCCTACAACGACATCGTGATCAAGGCCGTGGCCATGGCGCTCCGGAAGCACCCCGAGTCCAACGCGCATTGGGGGGGCGACCACATCCGCCGCTTCAACCGGGTCCACGTGGGCGTCGCGGTGGCGGTGGAGGATGGCCTGATCACCCCGGTGATCCGGGATGCCCACCAGAAGGGGCTTGCCGAGATCACCACCGAGGTCCGGGAGCTGGCGGGCCGGGCCCGTGAGAAGAAGCTCTCCCCCGAGGAGTACACGGGGGCCACCTTCTCCATCTCGAACCTGGGAATGTTCGGGATCGAGGAGTTCACGGCGGTGATCAACCCTCCCGAGGCCGGGATCCTGGCCGTGGGAGCACTGGAGGAGCGACCCGTGGCCCGCGACGGCCAGGTCGTGGTGGAGCCCCGGATGAAGATGACCATGTCCTGCGACCACAGGGTCATCGACGGCGCCCAGGGCTCGCGGTTCCTACAGACCCTGGTGGGAATCCTCGAGGAACCCCTGGTCGCACTGATCTGATGGTTCCGGTGCCTCCGGGTTTCCCCAGGGGAGGCCCGGGGGCACCCCGACGCCTTCGGGGGGAGGCCTGCCACTGAATCACGCACCGGTTCCGGACCTGCCCCCCCTGTCCCCCGTCCTCCCGGACGGAGGCGAGCTTCCCCCGATCCCACAGTCGGTCCTGGCGCCTTGTCTGGCCCCCAAGGCGGAAGCCACCGGAAAGGGTGGCCCGGTCCAGGGGAAGATCCTAACTTGTGACGCTTCCGGGGAACGGCCCGGAAGGCCGGGGTCCCGGCGGAGTCGTCCGTCGGGACCCGGTCCCAACCGAACTTGTATCCAGAGGTGTAGCGTGGCGGGGAACTCCAAGAACGACAAGAGCTTCGACCTGCTCGTGGTGGGTGGTGGTCCCGGTGGTTACGTGGCCGCCATCCGGGGCGCCCAGCTCGGCATGAAGGTGGCCTGCGTCGAGGCGGACAAGCTGGGTGGTGTCTGTCTGAACATCGGGTGCATCCCCACCAAGTCCCTCCTCACCTCTGCCCTCCTGGTGAACCAGCTGGATGGCGCCGAGGCCCACGGGATCACCGTGAGCGACCTTTCCGTGGACCTGGGTCCGGCCCAGGAGCGGAGCCGGAAGGTGGCGGGCCAGATGAACAAGGGGGTGGGCTTCCTCCTGAAGAAGAACAAGGTCACCCACATCGAGGGATACGGCCGCCTGAAGGGGAAGGGCGTCGTCGAGGTGGAGGACGCCGACGGAGGGAAGAGCGAGCTGAAGGCCGACCACATCATCCTGGCCACGGGCTCCAGGCCCCGCTCCCTCCCCTTCATGGAGGTGGACGGCGAGAAGATCTGGTCCTCCGACCACGCCCTCTTCGCCAAGGAGGCCCCGAAGACCCTGGCCATCGTGGGCTCGGGAGCCATCGGGATGGAGTTCGCCGACATCTTCGAGGCCTACGGCTCCGAGGTCACCATCATCGAGGCCTTGGACCGGGTCCTCCCGGTGGAGGACCGGGACGTCTCGGCCCAGATGGAGAAATCCTACAAGCGCCGGGGAATGACGATCCACACCGGGGCCCGGCTGGAAGAGGCCGACACCTCCGGCGACGGGGTCACCCTCACCTTCAAGGATGCGAAGGGGAAGAAGCAGACCCTCCAGGTGGACCAGGTGCTCTCGGCGGTGGGTCGGATCCCCAACACCGAGGACCTGGGCCTGGACGCAGCCGGAGTGAAGACCGACGAGAAGTCGGGCTTCATCCAGGTGGACGAGTGGATGTGCACCAACGTGGACGGCGTCTACGCCGTGGGCGACTGCGCCGGTGGAGCCCTGCTGGCCCACAAGGCCTCCCACGAGGGGATCGCATGTGTGGAGAAGATCGCAGGCGAGGCCCATGGACCCGTGGACTACGACAACATCCCCAACTGCACCTACAGCCATCCCGAGGTGGCCTCCGTGGGACTCACGGAAGAGCAAGCCAAGGAGGCCGGCCACGACATTCAGGTCGGGAAGTTCCCCTTCGTGGGGAACGGCCGGGCCGTGGCCCACGGGGACTCCGATGGATTCATCAAGGTGATCCGCGACAAGAAGTACTCCGAGATCCTGGGGGCCCACATCATCGGACCCCACGCCACCGAGCTCATCGCCGAGTTCGTGGTGGGACGCCACCTGGAGTCCACGGTGGAAGAGATGGAGAAGGCCATCCATCCCCACCCGACCCTCTCGGAGGCCGTGGCGGAGGCGGCGCTGGCCGCCCTGGGCCGGCCCATCCACATCTGAGGTCGGGCATCTCGAGCCTGCCGGGGCGTGGCCGGAACTTCGGAGGGGGTGGGGAGTCCTCGGACGAGAGGTCGCTCCATCCCCTCCCTCCAGACCACGCCGACATGACCCCCAGGGACCAGTCCGAGGACCCCACCACGGAATTGCCGGATGGGGCGGCCCGTGAAGCTTCGGCCCCCCGGAACTGGTCGGCAGAGGAAGAAACCTCCCTCCGGCTCTGGGTGACCCTGGCCCGCTCGTACCTCACCCTGTCCCGGGTGGTCTCTGCCCGGGTGCTGGAGTACGGCCTCACCATGCCCCAGTTCGGGATCCTGGAGGCCCTTCACCACCTGGGGCCCCTCTCCCTGGGAGAGCTGGCGGAGAAGCTCCTGGTCACCGGGGGGAATGTGACGTACGTCATGGACCGCCTGGAGGCCCAGGGCCTGGTGGAGCGCCGTCGGTCCAGGACCGACCGGCGGGTCGTGGAGGCCTATCTCACTCCACGGGGCCGGGCCCTGATCTCGTCGGTCTTCCCCGAGCACGCGGCCTTCATCTGCGACGCCATGAAGCACATGAGCCGGGAGGAACAGCAGGAGATGAGGCACCTCCTCAGGAGGCTTGGGAGGGGGATCGCCGAGCGCGCCGGCGAGGACGGGACGCTCTGACCGACCTCCGTTCGTCACGCACGCCCCATCAAGAACGCCCCCACCGGGAGATTCCGGCGGGGGCGTTCTCTTTTGGGACCGGCAGGTGCGGTGAGGTGGCTCGGGATCAGGTGCCGGCTCCCGCCACCTTCTTGCCATCCACCGTCTGCGGACCCATCTCCAGCTCGATGCCCCGGATCTTCAGGATCCGCATGAGGGCCTCGCCCACCTTGTTGTTCGGGGTGGATGCGCCGGCGGTGATCCCCAGCTCGAAGGGGCCGTCGGGCAGCCAGTCCTCGTCCACCACCTCGGGGGCCTTGGCGTCGAGCTCCACCTTGTGGCGGATCTTTCCGGTCTCGGTGTCGATGCACACCGCGTCCTCCACGTGGAAGGTGGTGGTGTACTCGCGGCACATGTGGGCCAGGTGGTTCGTGTTGGAGGAGTTGTAGCCCCCGATGACCACCATGATGTCCGGCGGTGACTTCATCATCTCCTTGACCGCGTCCTGCCGCTCCTGGGTTGCGGAGCAGATCGTTCCGAAGGACCGGAAGTTCTGCTCGGCGTACTCCTCCCCGTGGGCCTCCACCATGGCCTTCCGGAGCTGGGCCCCGATGGCCAGGGACTCGTTGGCCAGCATGGTGGTCTGGTTCGCCACCCCGATCTGCTGCAGGTGGAGGTCCGGGTCGAAGCCGTCGGAGGACTTGGGCCCGAAGCGCTCCAGGAACTCGTCCCGGCTCAGGCGGCCCTCGGCCCCCCGGATGTAGTCGCAGACGATCTGCGCTTCCTCCATGTCCCGGACGATGAGGTACCGACCTTCGGGGTGGTTCCGAACCTGCGACGCCGTGGCCCGGCTCTCCTCGTGGGTGTATTTACCGTGGATGACTGCCGTGAAGCCGTCCTTCGCGTAGCCCTCCACCCGCTTCCAGACCAGGAGGACAGATCCGCAGGTGGTGTCCACCAGGACACATCCCTTCTCCCGGAGCTCCTGGAAGGCCTCGATGGTCACACCGAAAGCCGGCATGAGGACCACGTCGTTGGAGGTAACGTGGCTGAAGTCGAAGTTCCCGTCTTCGTCGGGGTAGATGAAGTCGATATCCATCTCCTCCATGCGCTGGTTCACATGGGGGTTGTGGATGATCTCGCCCACCAGGTGGACCTTCCGGTCCGGGAACTTCCGCCGGGTTTCGTAGGCGTAGTCAACCGCGCGATCCACTCCGTAGCAGAATCCGAACTCCTCGGCCAGGCGGACCGTCACGTCGCCGAAGGTGTCCATGTAGCCCCGGGACCGGATGCGCTCCACCAGCGCGGACTGGTACTCGGTCTCGATCTGGGGGCGGACCTCGTTCTTGAGCCCGAAGCCCTTGCGAAAGTAGGTCTGTTCGATGGTCATGGGGGGCCTGTCCTTGATTCCCGGTGCGGGGGTGCGAGAATGAGGAGGGGCAGGGTGGGTGCACCCCTCCCCCGCGCGGACATATGTAATGCGAGGCGGGATCGAGAGGAACCCCGTCTGCCACCACACGTTCCCTGCAGTTCCACCCTGGCCCTTCCCTTCCCCTTCGGAGGTCCTCCACCGTGTTTGCCCGACTGGGCTGCCTCTTCGTCCTCGTCCCGCTGGTGGAGCTGGCCGTCCTCATCCAGGTGGGTCGGTGGATCGGCGTCGTGCCCACCATCGCCATTGTCGCCGTCACGGGCGTCGTGGGGGCCTGGTTGGCCCGCCGCGAGGGGGTCCGCACCCTGGTGACTGTCCAGAACGAGATGGCCGCCGGCCGCCTCCCTGGAGGCGCCATGATGGACGGTGCCGCCATCGTGGTGGGAGGAGCCCTGCTCCTGACGCCGGGGGTCCTCTCCGACCTGGTAGGCTTTGCCCTCCTGATCCCCCCCACCCGAAGCGTCCTGAAGCGTTGGGCCCGGCGACGCCTGGAGGCCGGCATCCGGAGCGGTCGTACCCGCGTCACCTTCATTCACGGCCACCCCCACCCGCCGGGGGAGGCCGGTCCTCCCATGGACGAGGACGACCCGGATGGCGATCGTCCTCCACGGCCCGGCGAGATCGTCCAGTGACCCGCCGTATTCCTCCAGCATCCAATTCCCGGAGCTCCATCCCATGACGAATCCCGATCCCGACTTCCTGGCCCGCCTCCTGGGTGAACCCGGCCCCTCCGGCTTCGAGGAGCGGCCGGCTCGCCTCTGGCGCCAGGAGGCCGCCACCTTCGCCGAGGAGGTTTGGTCCGATGTTCACGGGAACGCGTTTGCAGCGGTAGGTCGCGAGCGCCGGCCCCGAATCATGCTGGCCGGGCACCTGGACGAGATCGGGGTCCAGATCACCCATGTGGACGAAAAGGGGTTCTGCTACTTCGACGGCATCGGCGGGTGGGACTCGCAGGTCCTGGTGGGGCAGCGGATTCGCCTCATGGGGCGGGAGGGCGACGTGGTCGGGGTGGTGGGGAAGAAGCCCATCCACCTCATGCGCCCCGAGGAGCGGGACAAGGTCTCGAAGATCCGGGACCTCTGGGTCGACGT
This sequence comes from Gemmatimonadales bacterium, assembly GCA_007692505.1. GTDB lineage: Bacteria > Gemmatimonadota > Gemmatimonadetes > Longimicrobiales > Gaopeijiaceae > REBX01. The sequence goes on from REBX01000133.1 coordinate 6,268, forward strand.
GGGGGCCACCTCCCGCGACGAGGTGAAGGAGATGGGCCTGCGGGTGGGTGATGCCGGCGTCCTGGACTCGGGTTTCGTCCGCCTGGCTGGCGACCGGGTGGCCTCCCGGGCCATCGACAACCGGGTGGGGGCCTGGGTGGTCCTGGAGGCCCTGCGCCTCCTGTCGGAGGACCCGGCGCCCCACGCCGGGTGCATCGCCGTGGGGACCGTGCAGGAGGAGATCGGCTACTCGGGGGGGGGAGCCCGCAGCTCGGCCTTCAGCCTGGAGCCCGATGCGGCGCTGGTGGTGGACGTGACCTTCTCCACCGACGTTCCCGACGCCTCGCCCAAGGAGACCGGGGAGCACCGGCTGGGCGGCGGGCCCGTGATCAGCCGTGGCTCCGCCACCCATCCCCTGGTGGTGGACCGCCTCACCGACTCGGCTGAGGAGGCAGAGATCGAGCACACCCTCATGGCAGCGCCCCGGGCCAGCCGCACCGATGCAGACGGCATCTTCCTGGTTCGGAGCGGGGTGCCTACCGGCATCGTCTCCATCCCCAACCGCTACATGCACTCCCCGTCGGAGATGGTGTCCAGGGCGGACCTGGAGAACGCGGCCCGCCTCCTGGCCGCCTTCGTCCGGGGCCTGGAGGCCGACGCCTCCTTCGTGCGGGAGTAGCCGCGCCCTGTCCTTCGTCCTCCGCGCGGTGCAAGGAGGAGGGACCGGTCGGAAGGCGAGGCGAGCTGGCGGACCGGGGGGTTGGTCAGGCCGTGCGCTCCAGCTCGTCCAGGACGGGCTCCAGCCGCAGGTCCTCCGGGGGCGGTTCCACCGTGCCCCGCTCCTGGAGGAGCAGGACGCCGTACCAGCAGATGGAGGCCCACGTCAGACCCATCACCCAGCCCACAAGGACGTCCGTGGGGAAGTGGACCCCCAGGAGGACCCGGGAGATGCCCACCGCGCCGGTGATGAGGACGGCCAGGACCAGGAAGAGCATGCGGACCAGCCGATCCTCTTCCACCCGGGCCAGGAGGGAGCCCAGGGTGAGGTAGACCACCGCCGAGATCATGGAGTGCCCACTGGGGAAGCTCGGGGAGGTCTCCACCATGAGGCTGGGGACGATCTCCGGCCGGGGGCGCATGAAGAAGTCCTTCAGGAGGAGGCTCACCATGAGCCCCCCCAGGGTGGCCACCACCACCAGGACCGCGGAGGCGTGCTGCCGGCGGAGGACGAGCCAGGCGGTGACGCTGGCCGTCATCAGGCCCAGGACGGCGGGGCCGCCCAGGCCGGTGAGGTCCCGGACCATCTCGTCTACCCAGTGGGGACCCCGGATGAGTTCGGGGTTCACCGGGTCCCGCCCGGCCAGGAGGAGCCACTCGTCCAGGCGCGCGGCCCCGCCCATGACGTGGCGGCTGAAGAGGTCCATCCCGCCCAGGAGGACCAGGAGCCCCGTCGCCCCTCCCAGGAGGAGGATCGTCTCAGGACGGAAGAGCCTCCGAAGGAGGGGTACGTAGCGGCTTGTGCGGTCGAGTACGGGCATGGGCAGCCTCTTCCTCCCCCACCGGAGCCGCGAGGTTCCGCCCGGTGGAGCCCATCCGCTCGGCCACGAGCCAGACCAGCGCCACCCAGAGGAGGTCGCCCAGCACCAGGTGGCCCAGCCGGGTCCAGATGGGGTTCAGGAGGAGGATCGTGGCCGGTCCCACCACCAGCTGCACCAGCGCCAGGACGGCGGCGGCCCGGGCCAGCCCCTGCCGCACGGAGTCTTCGCCGGGGCCCGTCCGACGGGCCATCCGGACCACGAACCAGATGACCGCCAGGGCCAGCACCGGGTGGCTCATCCGCAGCCAGATGAGGATGTGCTCGGGGTCCACGTACTGGCCCATTCCCTCGGCCAGCGTCTCGTGGGGGAAGGCCGTGGCGGCCAGCCCGGTCCAGGAGCCCGTCCAGCCCAGCGCCAGGACGCCCAGGATGGGGAGGGCCGCCGGACGAAGCGCCTCCCGGAGGGGCCGGAGCGGAGTGCCGGGGGGCCGCCGGGCCCACCACGCCGTGGCGGCCAGGGCACCCAGGAGGAGGAAGGTGTTGGTGACGTGGATGGGCCGGATGAGGATCCGTCCGGTGGAGACATCGCCGGCGACCCACCCCAGAACCACCAGGACCGCCCCGAAGAGGGACTCGGTGATGGTGAAGAGGAGGGCAGCCCCTGCGGCCTTCCGGACCGGGGCGCCCCGGGGGAAGGCCCGGAAGGCCCAGATCGCCATGAGGATCACCAGGAGGAGGACAATCCCCGAGGTGAGGCGGTGGGTGAACTCCACGAAGGTGGCGAAGGGCGGGGCATCTGGAACCACGGCGCCGTGGCAGAGGGGCCAGTCCGTACCGCAACCGTCGCCGGATTCCGAGATCCTGAGGAAGTATCCCCACTGGATCACCAGGAAGCCATAGATGAAGACGCCCCACGCAAAGGGGCGGAAGCGGGACTCCGACATGGGATGGGGGGTGGGTGGGGGGACCGGACCGGTAGCTCCCCTTCGTTGACGGGATCGGACGCCGGTCATTAAACTTACCCGTCTGTGCACCGAAGATGAACGGGGGCCGGGAACCGCCGCCCCCCACGCACCCGGACCCGAAGGGACACCCCGCAATGCAGAACGCCACCGAACTCGTGAAGGAACTCCAGGAGATGCGCGACTCGGGCTTCCTGTCCGACGCCCTCCTCCGGCATGCCGTCAAGTCCATCGCCCGGGCCGACAGCCGCTTCGACTGGGTGGGGGTCTACCTCCTTCGGGATACGGACGACGGAGACCAGGAGCTCTGGCTCCACAATTATGTGGGCACACCCACGGAGCACGCCCGGATCCCCGTGGGCGAGGGCGTCTGCGGGATGGCCGTGGCCAAGGGCGAGAACATGAACGTCCCCGACGTGAGTGCCGTGGACAACTACATCGCCTGCGATCCGGACACCCGGTCCGAACTGGTGGTCCTGATCCGCGCTGGCGACGAGATCTTCGGCCAGTTCGACCTGGACTCCAGCGAGCCCGACGCCTTTACCGAGGCGGACGAGGAAGGCATCCAGGCCGTGGCGGACAAGCTCGCCGAGCAGATCATGGCGGAGCGCCGCTGAGGCATCGGCCATGAAGGAAGGTCAGGGCAGCTCGGGGCCCCGCGTCGTCCATGCGGACAACGCGGGGCCCTTTTCCATGGACGGCACACGGACCCACCTGGTGGGCCGGGACGAGGTTGCCGTCATCGATGCGGGGCCCGCAGACATCGACCACCTCCAGGAGGTGGCCAGGCAGGTGGACGGGGCCCGCCGCGTCCGGGTGGTGGTCACCCATGACCATCCGGATCACGATGCCGGCACCGCTGCCCTGGTCCGGATCCTCCAGGAGGGGAGGGAGGCGGCGAGTCGGCCCCATCCGGCCGTGACGGTGGAGGGCCACAGCGGCCATCCCCAGTGCCTCCCACTGGCCCACGGCGCATGGGTGTCCACGGACGTCGGACCGCTCCAGGTGCTGGAGACGCCCGGTCACGCCCGTCGGCACCTGGCCCTCTTCCACGAGGTGGCAGGCGACCTCTATCCCGGTGACCTGGTCATGGGGACGGGGCGGACGGCCTGGGTGGGCTCGTACGGCGGCTGCGTGGCGGACTACCTGGCCTCGCTCCGGCGGCTGGAGCAGTTGGGTGCGCGGCGACTGTTCCCGGCCCATGGGCCTCCGGTGGAGGGGGCGGAGGCGGTAGCGGAGCACCTGGACCGGTTCCGGGCGCATCGGGAGGGGCGGATCGGCGATGTGGCGGAGGCGTTGGAGGCGCTGGGGGCCGATGCGCCGGTGGACGCCATGGTGGATCGGGTCTACGGCGAGGCACTTTCGGCCTCCCTGAGGGATGGGGCTCGGTGGAGCGTCCGGGCGATCCTCCACCACCTGGGTGCCAGGGACTTTCCCTCTCCCGGACCCGGAACCGTGGGATGATGGTGGGGTGGGGAGGCGGAGCCGGCTTGATGCCGGGCCGGAGGGGGTGGTATCGTCCCGGGGCGTCCCCTCCCCACCCCGTCGCCGTCCCGTCGTGACCCCCTCCTCCCTGCAGGCCCCCGTGCCTTCCTCTCCCACTGTCCAGAGCCAGGTTCCTCCCCCGGGCGAGGGCCCTGTGCCCCTGTCCGAGGCGCTGGTGGCGTCGCTTCGGGAGGCGGTGGGGCGGGAGCATGTCCTGGTGGACCCCGACCGGCTCCTGGTCTACGAGTCCGACGGGCTCACCCAGTACCGGGTCCAGCCGGGGGCGGTGGTGCTCCCTGGAGACGCCCAGGAGCTGCAGGCGGTGGTCCGGGCGCTCCACGCCGCCGGGCAGCCCTGGGTGGCCCGGGGGGCGGGGACGGGGCTCTCCGGGGGGGCGCTGGCCATGGCTGGGGCGGTGGTGGTGGGCACGGCCCGGCTGAACCGGATCCTCTCGGTGGATCCGGAGGGGAGGCGGGCCCGTGTGGAGCCCGGTGTGGTGAACGCCGAGCTGGGGCGCCGCATCGAGAGGCACGGGCTGGTCTACGCGCCGGATCCCTCCTCTCAGAGTGCGTGCACCCTGGGGGGGAACGTGGCGGAGAACTCCGGGGGACCCCACTGCCTCAAGTACGGGGTGACCTCCCGCTACGTCACCGGGCTGGAGCTGGTCCTCCCCGATGGCTCGCTCCACTCCATGGGGCCGGACCTGTCGGGGCTCGTGGTGGGTTCGGAGGGGTGCTTCGGGGTGGTGAGCGCCATCGAGGTGGCCCTGGTCCCCCGGCCCCCTGCGGTTCGGACCCTCCTGGCCATCTTCTCGTCGGTGGAGGAGGCCGGGCGGGCCGTGACTTCGGTGATGGCCCGGGGCCTCCTGCCGGCGGCGCTGGAGATCGTGGATCGGGAGACGATCCGGGCGGTGGAGGCCTCGGTGTTCGCGGCGGGCTACCCGGAGGATGCAGGGGCGGCGCTGGTGGTGGAGTTCGACGGGGTGGACGCCGGGCTGGACCACGAGGTGGAGGAGGCCCGGGCGGCCTGCCTGGAGGCCGGGGCCCGGGAGGTGCGGACGGCGGCCTCCTCAGGGGAGCGGGAGGCACTCTGGGCCGGTCGAAAGAAGGCCTTCGGAGCCATGGGGCGCATTGCCCCGGACCTCCTGGTGCAGGACGCCACCGTGCCCCGGAGTCGGCTCCCCCACGTCCTGGCCCGCATCGGCGAGATCGCGGCCCGGCACCGGCTGGTGGTGGCCAACGTCTTCCACGCCGGCGACGGGAACCTGCACCCGAACCTCCTCTTCGACCGCAGCGATCCCGACGAGCTCGCCCGGGTGGAGGCGGCCAGCGGGGAGATCATGGATGTGTGCATTGTGGCCGGGGGGACGATCACCGGCGAGCACGGGGTGGGACTGGACAAGCGGCGCTACATGCCCCGGGTGCTGGAGCCCGGGACCCTCCAGCTCATGGCCGAGGTGAAGGCGGCCTTCGACCCGGAGGGCCGGGTGAACCCCGGGAAGGTGCTCCCCGACGAGGTCCTGGAGGCCGGGCGGCGGGCTGTGGCCGGGCGGGAGAGCGGGGTAGGGGTGCACGTGTCTTCGGCGTCCTCCGCGCCTGCCGGGGCGCCGTCGGGGATCCTGCAACACTCCCCCGACGACCTGGTGGTGCAGGTGGGTGCAGGCACGACCCTGGAGGAGATCCGGGCTTCCGTGGCGGAGGCGGGGCAGTGGCTCCCCCTGGACCCGCCAGGTGGGGCTGGGGCCGTCATTGGCCGGGTATTCCTTGACGGGATTCCGGCCCCCCTGGAGCGGGGGTTCGGGAGGCTTCGGGACCACGTCCTGGGGCTCGCCGGACGCACCGTGGGCGGGCGCGGGTTCCGGCTGGGGGGGCAGGTGGTGAAGAACGTGGCCGGGTTCGACCTCATCCGGTTCCTCTGCGGTACGGGGGACCGCATGGTGGAGCTGGAAGAGCTCTCACTCCGCCTCTTCCCCCTCCCTGCCGCCGACCGGACCCTCCTCCGGGAGGGGCCCCGGCACCAGGTGGAGGCCTGGCTGGACATGGCATCCCGCCTCCCCCTCCCGGTGGCGGCGTGCGAGGTGGTGGATCTGGCCGGGACCGACCGGGCCGACGATGGCGACCCCGTGCTGGGCGCATGCCGGCTCCTGGGGAGCGAGGAGGCGGTGGCCGCCACCGTGCTGGCCGTGGGCGCGCCGCCGGTGGGCCCTTTGGTGCGGCGCCAGGTGCTGGAGGGAGCGAGATCCCGGGACTGGTGGGAGGAGGCCGCCCGGCGGCGGCAGGCGGAGGCAGCCCCCTTCCCCCACCCCAACGATGCGGCCTTCTGGGGATCGCCCACCGGAATGCGGCTGGGGAAGGTCTTCCAGGCGCCCCCCATGGAGCTCGGTGAGGTGGGGACGTGACCGCCGGACTGGAGGGCCCGGAGCCGGGAGTTGGCAGCGTTCCCGACGCCGCGCCGGACATGGATCCCGACACCTCCTCCGATGGGCCCGATGCCCCGGACGCCGCCGACGCCGCCCCCGACGCCACCTTCGACACTGCCCCCGACAGGGCCGGCGACCCGACACCCCCCTCGTCCGAGCCGCCTCCCCCGCCTCCCCCCGACCCCTGGCTCAGGGTCAGCCGCCCCTTCGACCGGGCGCGGGTGGGCGAGGTCCCCGTGGACGACGCCCCCGAGGTGGAGGCCGCCGTGCAGACGGCCCGGGAGGCGCAGCTGGGCTGGGGCGGGCTCGAGCCCCGGCAGCGGGTCCGGCACCTGGCGGCGCTCCGGAGGGAGATCGCCCGCTGGACCGACGACATCGTGGACCGCATCGTGGCCGAGACGGGGAAGCCCGACGACGAGGCCCTGGTGGAGGTCTTCATGGTGCAGCGCTTCCTCCGCTGGACGGAGCGCCACGCACCAGCCATCCTGGCCGACCGCCGGGTCCCCACCGGGTGGATGCCCCGCAGGCGGGCCCGGATCTGGCGGGAGCCACTGGGGGTGGTGGGGGTGATCTCGCCCTGGAACTATCCCTTCATCCTCTCCATGGAGCCGGTGGCCGCCGCCCTGGCCTGCGGGAACGCCGCCGTCCTCAAGCCCTCCGAGCACACCCCGTTCACCGGTGCCCTGGTCCGGGAGCTCGCCGAGGACGCAGGGCTTCCTTCGGGCCTCGTCCAGGTGGTGCAGGGCCGCGCCGCCACCGGCCGGGCCCTGGTGCAGGCAGGGCTCGACCACCTCCACTTCACCGGTGGGCCCGACACCGCCCGGGCCATCCTGGCCGACGCCGCCCCCCTCCTCCTCCCCACCAGCCTGGAGCTGGGCGGCAAGGACCCGGCCCTGGTCCTGGCCGATGCAAACCTGGAGCGGGCCGCCCGGGGTATTGCCTTCGGCGCCCTCTCCAACGCCGGCCAGACCTGTCTGGCCACGGAGCGGGTCTATGTGGAGGAGCGGGTCCACGAGCGCTTCCTCCGCATCCTGGTCCGGGTGGTCTCCGAGCTCCGGGTGGGCTCCGGAGGCGACATCGACGTGGGCCCCATGACGCTGGACAGCCAGCTGGAGCACGTGGAGCGCCAGGTGAACGACGCCGTGGGGAGGGGCGCCCGGGTCCTCTGCGGCGGAGAGCGCATCGACCCGGCCTCCAACGTCTTCCTCCCTACCGTCCTGGCCGACGTGCCCGACTCCGCGCAGATCCTCCGGGAGGAGACCTTCGGACCGGTGATCCCCGTGGTGTCCGTGGCCGATGTGGACGAGGCCATCCGCCGCGCCAACGCCCACCCCATGGGCCTCTTCGCCTCCATCTGGACCGGGAACGTGGCCCGGGGTCGCCGCCTGGCCCGGGCCCTGGACTGCGGCGGGGTCTCCATCAACGACACCCTGAGCCACTGGGGCGCCGTGGCCCTCCCCTTCGGAGGCCGGGGCGAGAGCGGCGCCTCCCGCCTCCGGGGCGAGGAGGGGCTCCACACCCTGAGCCGGAGCAAGGCGGTCCTGGAGCGCCGCGGGGGCGGCCGGAGCGAGCCCTGGTGGTTTCCCTACGGCCCCCGGAGCCGCCGATTCCTCCGTGCCGGCCTGGGGCTGGAGACCTACGGGGGCATCCGCGGACTCATGGCCGCCCTGGTACGAGCCCTGCGCCGGGAGGAAACATGACGAACCCCGCACCACCTGCCGCCTCGCCGGAGCTGGCCCGCGCCATGGATGGCCAGGCCACTCGACTGGCCCACTGCGTCCACTGCGGATTCTGCCTGCCCGCCTGCCCCACCTACACCCGCCTGGGCGACGAGGCCGACAGCCCCCGGGGCCGCCTCCACCTCATGGCCGCCGTTGTGGAGGGCCGCCTGGACCCGGCTTCCCCGGCCTTCCAGACCCACATGGACCGGTGCCTGGGATGCCGGGCCTGCGAGCCGGTCTGCCCCTCCGGCGTGGAGTACGGTTACCTCCTGGAGCGCGCCCGGGAGACCGCCGCCGCCGCCCGCCCGGCCAGCGCCGCCTCCCGCCTCCAGCGCGTCCTCCCCGCCGTCATGGCCTCGGCTCCCCTGCGCCTGGCCTTCTCCGCCGGGGGTCGGGTGCTGAGGGCCACCGGGGTCCCCGACATCCTGGCCCGTCGCCTTCCATCCAGGGGGTGGGCGTCCGGGCTCCGCCTGGCCATGGGCATGCTGGCCGCATCCCGCCCCGAGCCCCACTGGGGGGAGCAGCTCCCGGCAGCGGAGCCGAACTCGGGGCAGGGCGGGCAGGGGGGACCGGAGCCGGGTTCTGCAGGGCGGGTCGCCCTCCTGGAGGGGTGTGTCCAGAAGGGCCTCTTCGGCCACGTCCACCGGGCCACCCGCCGGGTCCTCGAGGCGAATGGCTGGGAGGTGGTCCCGGTCCCGGGGCAGGGGTGCTGCGGGGCCCTCCACGCCCACGGCGGCGACCTTGAGGGGGCCAGGACCCTGGCCCGGGCTAACCTGGACGCCTTCGCCGGTGTCCTTTCCGGGGAGGACGGGGTGGACGGAGTGGACCACGTCGTGGTGAACGCCGCGGGGTGCGGGGCCCACCTTGCTGACCTGGCGGAGCTCCTGGAGGGGTTCCCCGACGAGGCACGGGCCCGCCGCCTGGCAGGGCGGGTGATGGACGTGACCGAGTTCCTGGCCGGAGGTGGACGACGCCCGCGTCCCGGGGCCCCCCTGCCCATGGTGGTGGCGTGGGACCCGCCATGTCACCTCCTCCACGCCCAGGGGGTTGCCGAGGCGCCCCTCCAAATGCTGGCCACCATCCCGGGCCTCAGGGTGGTGGAGCCGGAGGGGGCCTCGGAGTGCTGCGGCGGTGCGGGCACCTACGGGATCACCCACCCGGAGCTGGGCGGACGGATCGGCGGCGACAAGGCCCGCTCCCTCCTGGCCCTGGACGCCCAGGTGGTGGCTACTGCGAACCCGGGGTGCCAGATGCAGATCGGGGCCTCCCTTCGCATGGAGGCCCCCGGGGGCTCGGTGCCGCCGGTAGTGCACCCGGTGGAGCTCCTGGCGGAGAGCTACCGGCGGGAGGAGGGACCATGAACGGCAGTGGTTCCCTGCCCGAGGAGATCCGGGCGCTGGTGGAGGGGGCCCGGGAGTGGGCCCGGTCCGCCCGGACCCTCATGGAGGAGCTGGCGGCCATGGAGTCCCCCTCCGGCGACGAGGCTGCGGTCCGGGAGGTCTCGGAGCGCTTCGCCGGTCTCCTTGAGGAGCGGGGCGCCCGGGTGGAGCGGCATCCGGCCCCGGGCTGGGGGCAGCACCTGGATGCCCGCCTGGGGGAAGGGGCACCGCCCCTCCTGGTGGTGGGGCACCTGGACACGGTCCACCCGGTGGGCACCCTGGAGCGCCTCCCGGTGGAAGAGCGCACCGGCAACGACGGGGTGCCCCGCCTCTATGGACCCGGGGTCTACGACATGAAGGGCGGGCTCGCCCTCCTCCTGACGGCTCTGGAGCTTCTTGAGTCGCAGGGCCGGGGTCCCGGGGTGCCCCTCCGGATCCTGGTCACTGCCGACGAGGAGGTGGGTTCGCCCCACTCCAGGGACCTCCTGGAGACGGCGGCCCGTGATGCGTCGGGGGCCCTGGTCCTGGAGCCACCCCTCCCGGGAGGTGGCATGAAGGTCCGGCGGAAGGGGATGGCGGGCTGGACCCTGGCCATGGAGGGGGTCCCTGCCCACGCCGGCATCGAACCCGAGAAGGGGGCCAGTGCCATCCACGCCCTGGTGGGGGTCCTTGAAGAGGTCGTGGCCCTGGGCCGGCCGGCGGAGGGGACCACCGTGAACGTGGGCACGATCCGGGGCGGGACCACGGGGAACGTGGTGGCGGAGTCGGCGGAGGCACGGGTGGACGTCCGTTTCCGGACCCGGGCAGAGGGTGCCCGGGTGACCTCCGCCATGGAGGCCCTCCGCCCCCGGGACCCCCGTTGCACCCTCCGCCTGCAGGGTGGGATCAACCGGGGGGCCATGGAGCCCGGGCCCCGGGCCCTTGAAATGGCCCGGCGGGCCCTGGAGGCGGCTCGTCCCCTGGCCCGGGCCATGGGGCGCCCCGAGCCCCACACCGGAGCCACCGGGGGCGGAAGCGACGGAAATCTCATCTCGGCGGTGGGATGCCCCGTCCTGGACGGCCTGGGTCCCGATGGGGCCGGCGCCCACACCATGGAGGAACACGTCCTCCTGGAGGACCTTCCATACCGCATCGTCCTCTATTCGCTCCTCCTCTCCGCCCCTGGCCTGGGTGCCGGGACCGACCACGGCCATGTCCAGGTCTGACTTCCACATACGCCCCCTGGCAGGCCGTGCCGAGATGGAGGCCTGCGTCGTCCTGCAGGAAGCGGTCTGGGGTGCCGGGTTCCGGGAGCGGGTCCCCGCGGCGATCCTGGGTGTGGCCCGACGGCTGGGTGGTGTGGTCACGGGGGCCTTCAGGGGCGACGAGCTGGTGGGCTTCGTCTTCGGCCTCACCGGGATCCGGGAGGGCCGCCCCGTCCACTGGTCCGACATGCTCGCCGTCCGGGCCGAGGCCAGGGGCCGGGGGCTGGGCATTGCCCTGAAGGAGGCCCAGCGGGACGAGCTCCTCTCCAGGGGGGTGAGGGTCATGGAGTGGACCTTCGACCCCCTGGTGGCCCGGAACGCCCACCTGAACCTGAACCGTCTGGGCGCCGCCGGTGTGGAGTACGTGGTGGATGCCTACGGCGATTCGGACTCCCCCCTGCACCGGGGGATCGGCACCGACCG
>REBX01000146.1 GCA_007692505.1 Gemmatimonadales bacterium
GGGTCGTCGGGAGGGCCGTCCGGGCTCTGTGCGGATCCGGGCCGCAGAGGAGCCCTCCTCACTGGCGGAGCTCGCACCATGAGCCCCGGGGCCCGGGAGGAGCCGGTGGACGTCCTGGTGGTGGGGGCCGGGGCCGCAGGGCTCATGGCGGCCATCCACGCCGCCGAGGCCGGGGCCCGGGTCCGGGTCCTGGAGCGGAGCCGCGATGGCGGCCGGAAGATCCTCATCAGTGGCGGAGGGCGGTGCAACGTCCTCCCCTCCCGCCTCCACCCTCGCCAGTACCACACCACCTCGTCTCCCAACTCCCTGAAGAAGCTCCTCCTGGCCTGGCCCCTGCGGGAGCAGATCGGCTGGTTCGAGGCCCTCCTTGGTGAGCCCCTGGTCCGGGAGGAGGAGACCGGGAAGCTCTTCCCGGCCTCGAACCGGGCCCGCCAGGTCCGGGATGCCCTGGTGGCCCGGGCCCGGGACGCCGGTGCGGAGTTCCGGTTCGACACCTCGGTGGAGGGGCTGGCGCAGGAGGCGGAGCCGGGGCCGGACGGGTCCGCCCCGGGACCCATCCGGAGGGGACCCATCCGGAGGGGACCCATCTGGAGGGTCGAGTGCGCCCAGGGGCCGCCGGTGCGGGCTCGGAGCGTGGTCATGGCTTCCGGAGGGTGCTCCGTTCCCGCCACCGGGAGCGACGGGACCGGACTCCGGCTCCTCCAGGCCCTGGGCCATTCGGTGCAGGAGCTCCACCCGGCCCTGACCCCCCTGGTGGCGGACCCCCCGGTGCACGGTGGCCTGGCCGGGGTGTCCCTGGAGGTGGGCCTCCGGGCCGAGGGCGCCGGACTCCGGGCCGAAGGGGGGTTCCTCTTCACCCATCGGGGGTATTCGGGGCCCTCGGTCCTGGACGTTTCCCACGAGGCGGTGCGGAGTGCAGGCACGCCGGACCCGGCCCGGATCCTGGTCCGGTGGACCGGGGAGTCGGCGGAGGTCTGGGATCGCCGCCTGGTGGAGGCCACCGGGGGGACGGTGCGCCCCCTCCTCCGGCAGTACCTGCCCCAGCGCCTGGCGGACCGGATCCTGGAGGAGGTGGGTGTGGACCCGGAGACCTCCCTGGCCCGTCTCCGCCGGGAGGACCGCCGCCGGCTCGTGGACGGGCTGGCCCGGTACCCCCTCCCCTGGACCGGGGACGAGGGCTACCGGAAGGCCGAGGTGACCGGGGGCGGGGTGGAGCTGGGGGAGGTGGACCCCCGCACCCTGGAGAGCCGGCTCCTCCCCGGGCTCTTCCTCTGCGGCGAGCTCCTGGATGCCTTCGGGCCCATCGGGGGCTACAACTTCGCCTGGGCCTGGTCCACCGGCCGATCGGCGGGGCTGGGGGCGGCCCGATCCGCCCGGGACCGGGAGGTGCCTGCGACGCCATCCCCCGAACCCCCTCATGACAGACCCGAGCAGACGCCATGATGAATGATCCCTCCGGACCGGAGCTCCAGCCCGAAGACCCGCCCTCCATGTGGAGCTTCATGGAGCGATCCGTGGGGCGACTCCTCACCGAGGCGGTGCTGGGGGCCACGGCCGGCGGGGTCATTGCCGTTGCGCTGGAAGTGCCCGAGCTGCGGACGGCGTTCCTGGCCACCGGGGCGGTGGCGGCCCCCCTGGCCCTCATGCTCACCCCCGTGCACGGCCCCGTATGGTACCGGGCCTTCCGCTACGGTGTGGCGGTGGCGGTGATCCTGACCCTCATCGTGTCCTTTACCGGGATGGGGCTCGAGCGGCCTGCCGGGGAGCTGGTGGTGTACGGAGCCCTCTTCCTGGTGCTGGGGACGCTGGCCCACACCCTCATGGCGCTGACCCTGGATCGGGATGGCACTCCGCCCACGGACGCCGACGGGGGCCCGGAGTAGACAGGGGCGGGTTCGGCGGGTAGACTTCAAGGTGGGACAGGACGGGCGCCCCCGGGCCGTCGTCCCGCGGCTTTCCCGTGCCGCACCCGTACGAATATCACGCCGGGGCATGGAGGTCCGATGGTCAAGCGCAGTTTCCTCGCCGGGATGGTCCTCGCCCTGGGCCTTCTCGTGGTGGCATGTGACACGTCCACCGATCCGGAGGACGTAAGTCTTCAGGGCAACTGGGACGGAGTCGGCGCGCTGGAGGCCACCCTCCCTGGAGTTCGCCTGAGCCTCGACGAGGCCTCGAACGGCACCATCAGTGGCTCGTGGCGCCGGGGCAGCCTCACCGGAGGCGTGTCCGGCACGAACCAGGCCGGTGTGGTGGAGATCGAGCTCATCAACTTCGAGCTGGGGACCACCACCTTCGAGGGCCGGGTCACGAACCGGTATCGCATGGAGGGTGGGCTGAGTCAGGGGACGGTGGAGGAAGCCGTCTTCCGGCGCTCCAGCTTCTGACCTTCAGGACCCGAACCGGGTCCGTTGCCGGCCCAGCGGCCGACACCATTCGACTGCGGCCCCGGGGGACTCCTCCCCTCGGGGCCGCTGTTCGTTTCCCCCCACTCCCGATGCCATGATCAAGCCCAGCCGCCTTTTCAGCTGCCGTTGGACCTATTCCTTAGTCCTCCTCCTTGCCTTTGCGGTCTGGGTCCTGCCCGATACGGTGGCGGGCCAGCAGGCCCCCCCGCCCGAGCTGGAGGGGATCGAGGCGTTCATCGAGGCGGGGATGGAGGAGTGGGGGATCCCGGGGCTGGGGGTCGCCGTGGTCCGGGACGACGAGGTGGTCTGGGCCCGGGGGTTCGGGGTCCAGCGGCTGGGCGGGGATGCAGCGGTGGACGAGAACACCCTCTTCGGGGTGGCCTCGGTCTCCAAGGCATTCACGGCGGCGGCCCTGGGGATCCTGGTGGACGAGGGACTCCTCCACTGGGATGACCCCGTGGTGAAGCACCTCCCCGACTTCCGGCTGAAGGACCCCCTGGCCACGCAGGAGGCGACGGTCCGGGACCTCCTGGCCCACCGGGTGGGGGTGGGAAGGATGACCGGGAACCGGATCCGCTGGCTGCCGTCCCGGGACCGGGAGGAGCTCGTGTACCGGATGCGCTACCTGGAGCCGGAGCAGTCCTTCCGGAACGGCTACGTCTACTCCAACGTCATGTACATGGTGGCCGGGCAGGTGGTGGAGGCCGTTTCGGGGCTCACCTGGGACGAGTTCGTGGCGGAGCGGATCTTCGGGCCCCTGGGGATGGAGCGGAGCAATACCTCCATCACGGCCATCGGCCCCGACGAGAACGCGGCCTGGCCCCACCAGGAGTTCGAGGGCCAGGTGGAGGAGATCGAGCGGCGGAACTTCGACAACGTGGGGCCGTCGGCGTCCATCAACACCTCCGTGGCCGAGATCACGGCCTGGATGCGCCTCCACCTGGGAACGCCCGGGGAGGTGGACGGGGTCCGGCTCCTGGAGCCCGGGACGGTGCGGGAGATGCACCGGGCCCAGAACCGGATCCCCGATTCGGGGCTGACCGGTGGGCTCGCCTCCTACGGCCTGGGGTGGCGCCTCTCCCACTACGAGGGCCGGCGCCAGTCCCAGCACGGCGGGGCCACGGACGGGATGAACACGAACCTGGTCCTCCTCCCGGAGGAGAATCTGGGGGTGATCATCACCACGAATACCTTCAACTCGTTCATGAACGCCGCGGCGAACCGGATCCTGGACCGCTACCTGGGAATCGAGGACCGGCCGTGGGACCAGCAGGTGCGGCAGTCGTACCTGGCCTCCTACGGGCGGGCCATGGCGCAGCGGGAGGCCATCGAGGCGAGGCGCCAGGAGGGCACCTCCACCTCGGTCCCGCTGGAGGCGTTCCAGGGGACGTACGAGGACGACCTCTACGCCGATGCCCGGGTCCGCATGGAGGAGGGCGGGCTGGTCCTGGAGTTCTGGGGGGACGAGAACGAGACGCTGGACCTGGAGCACTGGCACCACGACACTTTCCGGGCCGTGTACCGGAACCGGGCGCAGCGGGAGAAGTTTGTCTGGTTCACCCGGGGTGAGGATGGCGGGATCGAGGGGCTCCACGTCCGGTGGACCCTGCGTCCGGTGCTCCTCCAGGTGGGGATCTACCCGACGAACTACTACCGGGTGGCCGAGTTCCGGCGCACGGGCGATTCGCCTTGAGTCTAGACTCCCAGCGGCCGGTTCGGGAGGACGCGATCCGGGTGCGCCGGGTGGGACCTGTCGGTGGCGATGGCGGGAAGGACGCCCCGCCGTCGGTGGTGCTCCTCCACGGGTTCACCGGGAGTTCGGCGTCCTGGGGAGATGCCATTCCCGGGGGGCTCGAGGCCCCGGTCCTCCTCGTGGATCTGCCGGGCCACGGGAGCGGTGCCGACGCCCGGCATCTGGAGGGGATGGACTTCGACGCGGTCGTGGACGCGCTGGCGGAGGCGGTGGCCCGTGCCACGGGCTCGGATGCCCCCCTGGACTGGGTCGGGTACTCCATGGGCGGACGGATCGCCCTGGCCCTGGCCGTGCGGCACCCGGATCGGGTTCGCAGGCTCGTCCTGGAGAGCGCCTCTCCGGGGTTGGCGGAGGGATCGGCCCGGACAGCCCGGCGCAGGCGAGACGAGGCGCTGGCCCGGAAGTTGGAGAAGGGAGGAGTCCGCTCCTTCGTGGACGACTGGATGTCCCAGCCCCTCTTCCGTTCGCAGGCGACCCTTCCTGCCGAGGTCCGGGACGAGGCCCGGAGGGTCCGGCTCTCGCAGGATGCCGGCGCGCTGGCCACCGCCCTCCGGGTCATGGGGACCGGGGTGCAGCCCTCCTTCTGGGATGACCTGCCCGACCTCCATCCCCCCACCCTCCTCCTCACCGGGGCGCTGGATCACAAGTTCGAGGGTCTGGCCCGCCAGATGGCCGAGTCGATTCCGCGGGCCGTGCATCGGAGCATTCCCGGTGCGGGTCACACCGTTCACCTGGAGGCGCCCGGTCGATGGCTCGACACCGTCCGTTCCTTCCTCCAGGCACAAGGGAGCCCATGACGGCAGGTCGACCTCGGAGCCAATTTGACGAACGCGCTCCGGAGCACCACCATGAGCGTCTTGCCCGAACACATTTCCCTTCCGTGAAGGAGCCGCGGCAGATGATCCCCGACGTCAAGAACAGTTCACTGCGCTGGATTCCCGCCTGTCTCATCGCCCTGACGGTCGCGCTGGCCACCGGGTGCGATCCGGCTGACGACGCCGAGGCAAATGCCTCCAACGAGGCCGACCTCTCCGGAGCGGAGTACGGCCTGGTCATCCACGGAGGGGCCGGCACCATCGTGCGGGACAACATGACCGAGGAGATGGAGGAGGCGTTCCACGCCGCCCTGGCGGCATCGCTGGAGGCCGGCAACGCGGTGCTGGAGGAGGGGGGCTCAGCCCTGGATGCGGTGATCGCCGCCGTGGAGGTCATGGAGGATGATTCCCTCTTCAACGCCGGGCGCGGGGCCGTCTTCACCGCCGAGGGCACGAACGAGCTCGATGCCGGGATCATGGACGGGGCCACCCTGAACGCCGGGGCCGTCACCGGGGTCCGGGAGATCCGGAACCCCATCCAGCTGGCCCGCCTCGTCATGGACGAGTCCCCCCACGTCTTCATGGCCGGCGAGGGCGCCGAGGTCTTCGCGGAGCAGTTCGACCTGGAGCGCGTGGATCCGGAGTGGTTCTACACGGAGCGCCGGTGGGAGGCCCTGGAGCGGGCCCGCGAGGACGAGAGCTTCGACCTGAGCTGGTGGGAGCAGGAGGGCCGGATGCTGGGCACCGTGGGTGCCGTGGCCCGGGATCGGGACGGAAACCTGGCGGCGGCCACCTCCACGGGGGGCATGACGAACAAGCGCTTCGGCCGAGTCGGTGACGTGCCCGTCATCGGTGCCGGGACGTACGCGTCCAACGAGTCGTGCGCGGTCTCCACCACCGGACACGGGGAGTACTTCATCCGGAACGTGGTGGCCCGGGATGTCTGTGCCCGCATGGAGTACCTGGGCGAGTCCGTCCAGGAGGCCGCCGACGCCCTCATCCTGGAGCGGCTGGCGGACCAGGGAGCGAACGGGGGTCTCGTGGCCATCGACCGGAACGGGCACATCGCCATGCCCATGAACACCCCCGGCATGTACCGGGGCCACTTCCTGGCCGGAGGCGAGCCCTTTACGGCCATCTACTCCGACGAGGGCGACGGCTCCCGCTGATTCCTGGCCGATCCGGCACCCCGGTCGCTCGCCGCCTGCCCCGGCGGGGGGCGCGCGATCGGGGTCCGGGGTCCGGGGAGGCGGTGCCCGGGGCCTGGATCGGGGTCAGTCCAGGTACTTGTAGATGAGGTCCAGCAGCTCCTTCTCCATGGCCTCGCCGGCGTCTCCGCCCTCCTTCAGGGCCGATGTGGCACAGTGCCGCAGGTGGTTTCGCATGAGTTCGCGGCTCACCCCCCTGAGCGCCTGCTGCACCGAGGAAACCTGCACCAGGATGTCGGGGCAGTAGCGGTCTTCCTCCACCATTCGGTGGATCCCCCGGACCTGTCCCTCGATTCGCCGGAGGCGCGCGAGGTTCTTCTTCCGGATCTCGGGGTCGACGTGATCGGCCCGGTCGTGCTGGACGTCCGACATGTGGCTCCGTGGAGACGGGTTGGGGTATGGGAAGACCGCGAAAAAATGCCGCGTCGAGCCCTTTGCTCCTCCCACGCTACGCCTGGAGGGGACGGCGCGTTCCGCTTCACCTTCCTGCCGTGCCCAATGCCACTCCCGGGACCATGACCATGCCTGTCGCCCATCTTCCTCCGGATTCCGCTTCCGCCACGGGGTGGGGGGCATGACCCGCGAGGAGGGGCGGAACCTCTCCCTGGATCGGGTGATCCGCCGCGCCACGGAACTCCAGATGGCGTCCGGCCGGGGGGAGGACGATGCCCTGTCCGACGAGGAGATCGTCCGGATCGGCCGGGAGGTGGGGCTGGAGACCGTGTGGCTGAAGCGGGCCCTGCAGGAGCTCCGGGCCGAGGAAAGGCTCCCGGAGGTCCCCGGCGACGATGGTTGGCTGGCCCGCATGGTGGGGCCCGGGCACGTGGGGGCCCGCCGGGTGGTGAACGGGGACCCCGGGCGGGTGGAGGAACGGCTCTCGGAATGGATGGTGGAGCGGGAGTCCCTCTACCCCATCCGTCGTCGGGCCGGCATCTCCATCTGGCAGCCCTCGGAGGGGATCGCGGCGCAGTTCAAGCGGAGCTTTTCCTGGCAGGGCCATCGATACGAGCTGGCCCGGGTCCCCGAGGTGGAGATGGGGGTGCAGGGCCTGGAGGAGGGCCGCTCCCTGGTGGCACTCTCGGTGGGGCTGCGGGTCGGACGCCGATCCCGGGGGCTGGGGTGGATGGGAGGGCTGCCCGTTGCCCTCTCTGCAGGGGGAGCCCTCCCCATCGCGGCGCTCGGGCTCCTCCCTCCGGCCTGGATTGCGCTTCCGGTAGCTGCAGGCCTGGCCCTGGGCCTTCCTGCCGGGGTCATGGCAGCCCGGAGCCGGCACGGAGAGGAGGTCCAGCGGGTCTCCCGGGCCATGGAAGGAATCCTGGATCGGCTGGAGCGGGGAGAGCTCGACCCCCACTCGCGCTGAGCGGGCCCCGGCCACTTCGGTGGGGAGGGCCCGTCCAACGGCGCGGTCTCCGGTCGCTCAGCGCACCAGCTTGCGGTAGCGGATCCGGCTGGGTCGGAGGGCGTCCTCCCCCAGCCGCTTCTTCCGGTCCTCTTCGTATTCGTGGTAGTTCCCCTCGAACCAGCGGACCTCCGAGTTGCCCTCGAAGGCCAGGATGTGGGTGGCGATGCGGTCCAGGAACCACCGGTCGTGGGAGATCACCACGACGCAGCCGGGGAAGGAGGTGAGGGCATCCTCCAGGGCGCGGAGGGTATCCACGTCCAGGTCATTGGTGGGCTCGTCCAGGAGGAGGACGTTGCCGCCGCTCTTCAGGAGCTTGGCCATGTGGAGGCGGTTCCGCTCTCCCCCCGAGAGGACCCCCACCTTCTTCTGCTGGTCGCCGCCCTTGAAGTTGAAGGACGAGAGGTAGGCCCTGGAGTTCACCTCCCGCCATCCGAAGTCCAGGACGTCGTGGCCACCGGACACCTCCTCCCAGACGGTGTTCTCCGGATCCAGGTCCTCCCTGGACTGGTCCACGTGGGAGAGGCGGACGGTGGAGCCGATCTCCACGGAGCCCTCGTCGGGCTCCTCGACGCCTGTGATCATGCGGAAGAGGGTCGTCTTTCCCGCGCCGTTGGGGCCAATGATCCCCACGATCCCGCCTCGGGGGAGGCGGAAGGTGAGGTCCTCCATGAGGAGCTTGTCCCCGAAGGCCTTGGTGACCCCGTCGAAGGCCACCACGTCCTCGCCCAGCCTCTCGGGCTTGGGGATGAGGATCTCGGCCGACCCGGTCTGCTCCTGCCCCCCGGACTTCATGAGCTCCTCGTAGGAGCGCAGGCGCGCCTTCTGCTTGGTCTGGCGGCCCTTGGGGGTCATGCGGACCCACTCCAGCTCCCGCTGCAGGGTCTTCCGGCGGGCGGACTCCCGCTTCTCCTCCAGGGCCAGGCGGGCCTCCTTCTGCTCCAGCCAGGAGGAGTAGTTGCCCTCGAAGGGGTGCCCCTCGCCCCGGTCCAGCTCCAGGATCCATCCGGCCACGTTGTCCAGGAAGTACCGGTCGTGGGTGATGGCCACGATGGTGCCCTCGAACCGGGCCAGGTGCTGCTCCAGCCAGGCCACCGACTCGGCATCCAGGTGGTTCGTGGGCTCGTCCAGGAGGAGGAGGTCGGGCTCCTCCAGGAGGGTCCGGCAGAGGGCGACCCGGCGCTTTTCGCCTCCCGAGAGGGTGGTGACGTCGGCGTCGCCCGGTGGGACCCTCAGGGCGTCCATGGCGATCTCCACCTTCCGGTCCAGGTCCCAGGCACCGGCGGCCTCGATGCGGTCCTGGAGCTTCGCCTGCTCCTCCAGGAGACGGTTCATGCCCTCGTCGTCGGTGACCTCGCCGAAGGCCATGTTCACCTCCTCGAACCGCTTGAGGAGGTCCCGGGTGGCCTTCACACCGAGCTCCACGTTCCCCCGGACGTCCAGCTCCGGATCCAGCTCGGGCTCCTGGGGGAGGTAGCCGATGCGGGTCCCCTTCGCGGCCCAGGCCTCGCCCTGGAACTCCGTGTCCACGCCGGCCATGATCCGGAGGAGGGTGCTCTTCCCCGCCCCGTTCGGGCCCACGACGCCGATCTTGGCGCCGGGGTAGAACGAGAGCCAGATCCCCTTGAGGATCTCCTTCTTCGGCGGGACCACCTTTCGGAGGTCCTTCATGACATAGATGAACTGGGGTCCGCTCATGGCCGGCGCTCCGGTGCTGCGGGAAAGGCCTGGGTACAGGTCGACGGCCGGGAAGATAACGAATCCGGGGGCCGGTGGACGAGACGCGGGGCGCCTCCGGGAATCGGGGTCAGCCCGACCTGCGGAGGAGCCAGCGGCCCACGTGCCCCAGGCCCAGGAGGCCGAGCCCGGTGAGCCAGACCGCCACGGGGACCTGGAAGGCCAGGAAGAAGCATCCCAGGAGCCCCATCACCGGAATGATGGCGGGGTAGAGGCGACGGTCCGGTCCCAGGCGGAGGGCGGACAGGTTCGTGATCCCGTAGTAGATGAGGACGGTGAAGGCGGAGAAGGTCCAGGTCGTCTCCACGTTCCCCAGGAGGACCAGGACGAGGATGAGGCCCCCGGTGGCCACCACGGCGGGTCGGGGGCTCCCGGACTCGGGGTGTACCCTGGCCAGGAGGGCCGGGAGGTCGCCCCGACGGGCCATGGCCAGGGCGACCCGGGACAGGCCCAGGATCAGGTTCAGGAGGACGCTGGCCATGGCGGTGATGGCTGCCAGGCCCAGCGCCGGGACGAGCCAGCGGACCTCCATGGCCCGGGCCACCGCGTCCAGGGGGGCTGCGGTCTCCCGGGTCTCCCGAGCGAAGGCCTCCACCCCGATGGTCCCCAGGGCAACGGCGGCCACCCCCATGTAGAGGAGGGCCACCGTGCCCAGGGTGATCCAGATCGCCATGGGGATCGTTCGCGCCGGGTCCTTCACCTCCTCGCCCAGGGTGGCGATGCGGCCGTAGCCCGTGTACGCCACGAAGAGGAGGGCGGTGGCGAAGAGGACGTCCCGGACGGCCCCCTCCTGCCCCAGGGCGGCGCCGGGCTGGAAGTCCCGGAAGGCATCTGCCGCACCTCCCAGCCCCAGGGCCAGGAGGAGGGCCAGCACCACCAGGGTCACCCCCACGATGCCCAGGTTCACCAGGTTGGACCGTCCGATCCCGCCGACGACGAGGACCGTGAGGGCCAGGACCCCGGCACCGCCCAGGGCGATGACCACGCCGGGGGTGGTCTCCCATCCCCCCAGCCGGAGGAGGTAGCCCCCCAGCCCCAGCGCCGCCGTGGCTGCGGATGCGCTCTTGGCCAGGAGGAACATCCAGCCCGCGGTGAAGCCGGTGGCCGGGCCGATCTCCCGGTTTCCGTATTCGTACGTCCCGCCGCTCACGGGGTGGACGGCGGCCAGCTGCGCCGAGGAGAGCCCGTTGAAGAGGGCCAGGAGTGCCGCAGCGGGCAGGGCCAGGAGGATGAGGTCCCCAGCCACCCCCGCCGCGATCCCCAGCGAGACGAAGAGCCCGGTGCCCACGATGGACCCCAGGCCCATGAAGACGGCACCGGGGATCCCGACGACCCTCCTGAGGGATCCCTCCGTCATGGGGAGGGGAAGGGGCAACGTCCGGCGCCTTGCGACCTCACCGGTTCGGGTCGGGGGACTGCACGGGGGTGGTGCGCTCCGCGGGTGGCCCGATCCAGACGAATTCCATCTCTTCGCGGACATGACAGTTGTTGCAGGCGGCCGTGAACTCCGAGAACTCGTCCTGGACGGCCTCGGGCCTGCCGTCGCCCAGGGCCTCGAGCATCTGTTCGACCGGACCGTTCAGGAAGAGGGATTCTGCGGACTCCGCTCGACCCGGACGGCGGACGATGCCACGGGCCACTGCATCCCCGATCTTCTCGACCTGGTAGGAGGCATACTCCCAATTCTCGTCTTCAATTGCCCAGTGGAGCTCGGAGTATCGATGGCCGACCTCGAGCATGGTCTGGCTGAATCCGCCGAGTTGGTCCCCCACGTCCTGGAATCGCTCGTCCACGGTCCCGGAAAGCCATGCCGATCCTCCTTCTCCCTCACCGGTCGGGCCCTCCTCACCGGTGGTCGTGGCATCGCACCCGGCCACCACGAGGAGGGAGGCCAGGAGGGCAGGCATCAGGATCCCCCCAGAGAGACGAGTCGGGAAGGGGCGGTACCGAGTCACGTCAGTCCTCCAGTTCGTCGAGGGGCACCAGGTGGACACCGTGATGGGAGAGGGCCGATCTGAGGTCGTCGTCCGCCGATGGGTCCACCGACCGGGACAGGTCCCAGACCAGCGTCGTGTCGAACCCGGCGTCCACGGCATCCTCGGCGGTCCAACGGACGCAGACGTCCCGGGCGAGGCCGCAGATCGTGACCCGGCGGATCCCTCGCCCCTCCAGGTAGCCAGCCAGCCCGGTGTCCGGTCGGGTGCCATCCGGGCCCCAGTTGTTCCGGAAGCCCGAGTAGGAGTCCACCCTGGGGTCCATCCCCTTCCGGAGGATGAGGTGGGCCCGGTCCCAGGGCAGCTCCGGGGCCAGGAGGGCTCCAGGGGTGCCCTGGATGCAGTGCTCCGGCCAGAGCACCTGCTCGTGCCCGTGGAGGGGGATCGTGTCGAAGGGTTCCTTCCCGGGATGGCTGGAGGCGAAGGAGGCGTGCCCCGGAGGATGCCAGTCCTGGGTGGCCACTACCACCTGGAAGGCATCCGACAGCATGAGGTGCCGGACACCGTCCAGGATCTGGTTACCCCCGGGGACGGCCAGGCGTCCACCGGGGAGGAAGTCGGGCTGCACGTCCACCACCAGGAGTGCAGAGCCGTCGCGGTCGGGGCTCTGTGCCACCATGGGTCCTCCTTGCTCGGGTCTCGGGTCGGGAGACTTGGACCGGAGTGTTCGGCTACTCGCGGGCGCCGGACCGGTTCCGGCCGAGGAAGATCCAGATCAGCATGCCGAAGCCCAGGAGGCCCATGGCTCCGGAGAAGATCTGGGAGAGGGTCAGGTCCATCCAGACGATGCGCTCCTCCCGGATGTACATGAGGAAGAAGCGGATGACCCCGTAGAGGCCCACGAAGAGCCACGTGAGCGTCCCGGCGGGGAGGGAGCGGACCCGCTCCCGGAGGACCAGGAGGAGGCCGGCCATCCCGAAATTCTTCGCGGACTCGTAGAGCTGGGTGGGGTGCCGGCAGTCGTCGGGCAGCCCGGCCAGGTACTGGTTCTGCGAGTAGTCCACGCAGAAGGGTCCGTCATAGGGCGTGCCGTACATCTCGGCGTTGATGAAGTTGGCGATTCGGCCGAAGCCGAGGGCCACCGCAACCGGTGCTGCGATGCGGTCCGTGAGGGTGTAGACCGGGATGTCATGCTTCCGGGCGAACCAGAAGGTGGCCAGGACGATTCCCAGGAGCCCTCCGTGGAAGGCCAGGCCGCCCCGCCACACCGCGATCCACGCCACCGGGTCGAAGCCGTAGCGGTCGAACTCGAATACGAAGACGTGGAAGAAGCGGGCGCCCAGGAGGGCAGCGAAGATGGCCGCCAGGACGTAGGTCTCGGCCCCCTCGGTGGTGAGGTTCCGGATCCGTTTCTGCGTGGCCGCCTTCCTGAGGGAGAGGTAGACGAAGAGCATCCCCAGGAGGTAGGGGATGGAGTACCAGCGGACACCGAACCCGTCGCCGATCTGGAAGATGAACGGGCTGATGTTGTGGACGATGGGGTCCAAGACGGCCTCGCGGAGGGAGGTTTCCAAGGGGGGTCGAGCTGCGTTCGAAGGGTGGATCGGCCCCGGTGGGGTGTCAACCGGACGCCTGGCGACACCCCGCTACCCGGGGGTTCCTCCCGCCACCTTCCGGATGAGAGCCCGGAGTTCCGTGAGTTCATAGGGCTTCATGAGGACGGGCCGCCCCGATGCCCGGACGAAGTCGTGGGTGGCCGGGTCCACCAGGTCGCCGGTGGTGAACACGAACCGGTCCCGGAGGTCGGGCCGGTGACGGTCCACGTGCTCGTAGAGGCCCCTCCCTCCGACCCCCGGCATCCGGAAGTCGGAGAAGATCACGGCCCAGCCATCGGGGCGGGATTCCAGCTCCTCGATGGCCTCCTCGCCTCGCTGCGCCACCACCGTCTCCCACCCCCACTTCTGGAGGGCGCGGGCCACGGCGGTGGCAAGGAAGGGTTCGTCCTCCACCACCAGGATTCGGGAGTCCCGGGCAGTGGCCGGGGCATCGGTGGTTCCCAGTACAGAAGGGTCGGCCCTCGGGCCCGATGCGCCTGAGGCCACGGCAGGGAGGCGGACCTGGAAGCGGGCGCCCCCATCGGAAGCGTTCTCTCCGTCGATGGAGCCCCCATGGCGGAGGACGATCCCGTGGGACACCGAGAGGCCCAGGCCCCGGTTCGGTGTGGAGTCTGCAGGAGTGGGCGAGGGTTCCCCACTCGTGTCGTTCGGCGTGGTCTGGGTGAAGGGGACGAAGAGGTCCTGCAGGATCTCCTCGGGCAGGCCGGGCCCCGAGTCCCGGATCACCACCTGGACCCCTCCATCGGGGAGGGGGTCCACCGTGACGCGAATGGATCGCTGGTCCATGGGGGAGTGGCGGACCATGGCCGTGCGGGCGTTGGCCAGGAGGTTCTGGAAGACGGTGCGGAGCTGGTGCGAGTCCGCCCAGATTCGGGGCGTGTCTGCCGCCACGTCCAGTTCGGGGACGATTCCCGCCGGGTCCAGCTCGGATCGGGCGCCGCGGAGGAGGGAGTGGAGGAGGACGCCCACGTCCACCCAGGAGCACTCCAGTTCTCCCTCCCTGGCAAAGGTCTGGAGGTTCTGGATGACCGTGGCGGCCTGCCTCACCTGCTGGCGGATGGCCAGGGCGAAGTCGGTGGCCGGGTCCGGGAGTCCCTCCTCCAGGAGGAGCTCGGCCAGGTGGGAGATGGTGGTGAGGGGTGTGTTCACCTCGTGGCCGATCCCGGAGGCCACCCGTCCCACGGCCTGGAGCTTCCGATTCCGGAGGCGCTCCGCCTCCCTCCTCCGGTCCTGGGTGACGTCGTGGAAGAGGCCCACGGCTCTTCGGTGGCTCCCCGAGCCCACGGACACCACGCTGAGGCGACAGACCACCGTGCCGGATGGCCGGCACCGGAGGTGGACGTCCTGTTCCACGGGTCCGTCCTCATGGCCGCCCCGGATGCGGCGGAGGAGGTCGTCAGGGGCCAGCGCCCCTCCAGCCGGGACCAGGAGGTCACCCACGGATCGGCCTCGGAGATTGTCGGGGTCCATGCCCAGGAGAGGGCGGGCCGCCGGGTTCGCCACCTGGATCCGGCCCTCCCCGTCCATGAGGAGGATCAGGTCGGGGCTGGCCTCCACGGCCAGGGCCAGGGTCTGGAGCCGCAGGGCCCGCTCCGCATCGGCTTCCCGGAGCTGCTCGTTCCGGTAGAGGATGGCGAAGATGGCCAGGGGTGTGACCAGTAGCTCGCCCAGGGCGAGGAGCTCCGCTTCTTCCCGGGCGTCCACAGTGAGGAGGGCCACGCCCACCGGGAGGCCGGCCACGATGATGGGCACCCCCACCAGGCCATCGGCGGAGAGCTCATCCAGGACCATGGCGGCCTCCTGGGGGAGGTCCTCCGAGTCGCTTCGCCATACCAGGGGGCGGGCTGCCCTCAGGACCTTGTGGCCGGGGAGGTTCCCGGTGATGGGAAGGCTCCCGAACAACTCCTTGAAGGCTTCCTCGTCGAAGGAGGGTCCGTCCTCCGGGGGGACGTAGCCCTTCAGGTGGAGTCGTCCGTCGGCCAGCATCCAGATGCCCAGGGTGGCTGAGCCCACCGCTCCCCTGAGGGATCGCATGGCGGTCCGGAGGAAGGCGCGGGCTCCATCGCCGGTGGCGGCTGCACGGGCCAGGCCGGCCAGGAGGTCGGCCTCGTCGACCCCGGCCACCGTGGGTCCCTTCCGGGGGGCGTCGGAGGGCCGCCGGAAGCTCATGACCCCACCGCCGGAGCCGGGCGTCGGTGTTCTGCGAGCACCTGGAAGAACGCGTCGGTGGAGGCCCGGAACGCACCGCGATCCCGGAGCTCGCTGGGGCTCAGGGGGAGGACGGAGCGGATGGCACGCCGGAGGGCGTGGTCTCCGGAGTACCCGCAGGCCCGGCCCACGCTGTGGACGGAGTGGCCCGGGTCGTCCAGGAGTGCGCAGGCCAGGATTACCCGCAGCCACAGGACCAGGCGGCGAGGCGTGGGCAGCTGGGCACTCTCGCTCCACCGGAGCAGGGTGGAGGGGGACAGCCCCAGGTCGTCGGCCAGGTCCCGGGGGAGCCCTCCGGTCACCACGGTGTCCACGGCCCGGTCCAGGATGGCTCGCCCCCGACCGGAAAGCCCGTTCAGCTCCGGGGCCCGGAGCAGCCTGTGGAAGGGGAGGGCCCGGGCGCTGAGGATCCGTTGTCGGAGGACGGTGGGCACCAGGTCGTCGTCCAGGTCCACCACCTCCGCGATGCCCAGCTGTCCCAGCCGCCTCAGGCCGGCAGGGGGGAAGCGGGAGGTGGAGAAAGCCGCCACCACGCAGCTGGAGGGGAAGCGGCCCCTGAGCTCCTCGAGCTCCGGCGCAATCCCGGAGTCTGGGGCGTGACCGTGGGAGGGGTCCACCAGGAGGACAGCCGAGGGCGCCATCTCCAGCACACGGGCGTTCAGCTCCCGCCACCCCCCGGGCCGGATCAGACGGAATCGGTCCCCCACTGCCGCCTCCAGGTGGTCGTCCAGGGAGGGGCAGTCGTGCAGGACCAGAAGGGGGCGGGAGTGCTCTCTCATGGGGCGAATGTACGGGAGGGGCGTTCCACCGGCCACCCGGTGTCCGAGGCGGGATCTCCTTTTCCCCGCGGCATCGGCGTGTTACTTCTGAGCCCCTGTCGGGATCCCTGCCCACCGCACACCCACTGCAGGAAGGAGAGGACCAGCGTGAGCGACCAGACCGCTACGGAGAGCCGCGGGTTCGTGGCCCGAGCCGCCAACTGGAGCCTGAACTTCGTGGAGCGGACCGGGAATCGACTCCCGGACCCCATCACCCTCTTCGTCATCTTCTCGGGGATGGTGCTCCTGGCCTCCTGGATCGCCAGCCTCCTGGACGTGAGCGCGGTGCACCCGGGGACCGATGAGACGATCCAGTCGCAGAACCTTCTCACCGGGGAGAGCATCCAGCGGATCCTGGTGGAGATGCCGGCAACCTTCACCGACTTTCCGCCGCTGGGCCTGGTCCTGGTGGTCATGATCGGGATCGGGGTGGCGGAGCGCACCGGCCTCATCGAGACCGCCCTCAAGGGCTTCGTGAGCAGCGTGCCCGACTGGCTGGTCACCGCAGCTCTGGTCCTGGGAGGCCTCCTCTCCTCCCTGGCGGTGGATGCCGGGTACGTGGTCCTGATCCCCCTGGGGGCCGTGATCTTCCACGGGATGGGCCGGCACCCCATCGCCGGGCTGGCCGCGGCCTTTGCCGGGGTCTCGGGCGGGTTCAGCTCGAACCTGATCCTCACGGCGCTGGACCCCCTCCTGGCGGGCTTCACCGAGCCCGCGGCCCAGCTCCTGGACCCCGACTACACCGTGGCGGCCACCGCCAACTGGTACATCATGGCGGCCCTGGTCCCGGTCTTCACCGTGGGGGGCACCCTTGTCACGGAAAAGATCCTGGAGCCCCGGCTGGGCGAGTACACCGGTGGGGTGGAGGTGGAGGAGCAGGAGGCCCTCTCCCGGGCCGAGAAGCGCGGGCTCTGGGCCGCCGGGCTCACCGTCCTGGCCACCCTGGCCGTCATCGCGTGGTGGGCAATTCCCGCAGACGGGGTCCTCCGGGGGCCCGAGGGCGAGATCGACCCCCTCCTCTCGGGGATCGTGGCCCTCATGCTCTTCGTGTTCTTCCTCCCGGGGCTCGTCTTCGGCATGGTGACCGGGAAGATCCGGAGCGACAAGGAGGTGGCCAGCATGACCTCCGAGACCATGGCCTCCATGGGGGCCTACATCGTCCTGGCCTTCGTGGCAGCCCACTTCATTGCCTTCTTCAACTGGTCGAACCTGGGTCTGATCCTGGCCATTGGGGGGGCGGGCTTCCTGCAGGCGGCGGAGATCGGTGGGCTGCCCCTCATCGTGGCCTTCATCCTGGTGTCGGGCTTCATCAACCTCTTCATCGGGAGTGCCTCGGCAAAGTGGGCCATCATGGCGCCGGTGTTCGTTCCCATGCTCATGCTCATGGGCTATTCCCCGGAGGTGACCCAGGCCGCCTACCGCATCGGGGACTCGTTAACGAACATCCTGACCCCGCTCCTCCCATATTA
>REBX01000090.1 GCA_007692505.1 Gemmatimonadales bacterium
ACATGAAGATCCGGGGGGACTGGGGCAACGACGACTACCGCTCCATGGCGGAGGCGGTCCGGCGCTACCTGGTCCGGCGGCGCGACGAGGGGCATCCCCTTCCGGAGCTGGTGGTGGTGGACGGCGGGAAGGGGCAGCTCTCCTCCGTGGACGCGGTTCGCCGGGAGCTGGGCCTCGAGGACGTGGCCCTCATCGCCCTGGCCAAGCGTGAGGAGGAGGTCTTCCTGGCCGGGGAGCGGCGTCCCGTGGTCCTGTCCCGGCGGGACCCGGTCCTCCGCCTCCTGCAGCGGCTCCGGAACGAGGCGCATCGCTTTGCCGTGGGCTACAACAGGAAGCTCCGGACGCGACGCACGATCCGGAGCGCACTGGGGAACATCCCCGGCATCGGACCGGCCCGCCAGCAGGCCCTTCTCACCCGATTCGGTTCCGTTCGGGGGATCCGTGAGGCGGGAGAGGCAGAGGTGGCCCGGGTGCCGGGGTTCTCCGAGGTTCTTGCTCGGCGGGTCCTGTCCTACCTTGAGGCCGAAGGCGACGACAGGTCCGGGGGAGACGAGGCCCCGGAGCCCCCGTCGTCGCAGGCCCGCTGACTTCAATCCACCCGGGAGACCCTGCCCGTGCCCGACGCCCCCATCCGGACCCGCTTTGCCCCCAGTCCTACCGGACGCCTCCACCTGGGCAACCTGCGCATCGCTGTCTTCAACGCCCTCTTCGCCCGGCGGCACGGAGGTCAGTTCGTCCTCCGGGTCGAGGACACGGACACGGACCGGAACCTGGACGGCTCCGTGGAGGGCATCCTGGAGGACCTGGCCTGGGCGGGGCTGGTGCCCGACGAGGGTCCCGGGATCGGAGGGGCCTACGGGCCCTACGTGCAGAGTCTGCGGGCACCGGACCACGGGGCTGCGGCCATGCGCCTCCTGCAGGAGGGCGCGGCATACCGCTGCTTCTGCACCCCCGAGGAGCTGGAGGCAGCCCGGGAGGCCCAGCGGTCCCGCGGGAGTGGGTCGAGGTCGGAGCCGGCGGCGGGGTCGGGCATTGAACCGGGGCCCATGTCGGGTCCTGGGTGTCCCGGGGGCTGCCGCGATGCCCATCCCGACGAGGCCGACGAGCGAGCCCGTGGGGGCGAGCCCCACACCGTGCGGTTCCGGACCCCGGACTCGGCGATCCGGGTGGAGGATGCGATCCGGGGAGAGGTCCGCTTCGAGGGTCGGGACGTGGGGGACTTCGTGCTCCTGAGGGCCGACGGGCGCGCCACCTACAACCTGGCCGTGGTGGTGGACGATGCCCACATGGAGATCTCCCACGTGATCCGCGGCGACGGGCACCTGTCCAACACTCCGAAGCACCTCCTCCTCTTCCGAGCACTGGGAGCCCCCGAGCCCGTCTTCGCCCACCTTCCCGTGGTCCTCTCTCCTGAAGGCGGCCGCCTTTCCAAGCGCTCGGGGAGCCCCGGGGTGGACGTCCTCCGCCGCGATGGCCACCTGCCCCGGGCGGTGGTGAACTACCTGTCTCTCCTGGGATGGTCCCCCGGTGGCGACCGGGAACTCCTGGAGTTCCGGGAACTGGTGGAGGAGATCGACCTGGAGCGCACCGGGGCAAGCCCCACCACCTGGGATCCTGCAAAGCTCCGCTGGATGACGACGGAGCACCTCCGCCGCCTGTCCGGCGAGGAGCTGGCCCGTGACGTGGAGCCCTTTCTCCGGCGGGCCGGGGTCACTGTCCCCCCGGCTCGGCTGCTGCCCTCGGTGGAGCGGGTCCGGCCCCGGCTGGAGCTCCTCTCCGACGCACCGGAGGAACTCCGTCACCTCTGGCCCGGAGTGGAGGTCCTCCGAGGCGGATGGGAGGAGGTCGCAGGCGATGGAGACGATGCTCGCCGGGCCATCCAGGTCATCCGGAAAGCCCTGTCCTCGTTCGAGCCCTGGGACTCGGCCTCGCTGGGGCAGGAGGTGCGCAGGGTCGGCGGCGAGGCGGGATTCCGGGGGCGGTCCCTCTTCCATCCCCTCCGTCTGGCCCTTTCCGGCCGTCGCTCCGGCCCGGACCTGGGTGATGTCCTGGAGGGCATCGGTCGGGACGAGGCCCTGCGGCGCCTCTCGGGTCCCCCGGAAGGGCCGGAGGAGGACATCACCGGAGGGGGCCGGGTTTGACGTCGGGAATGGATCCTGTCTAGGTTTTTCGTTTACAATCCTTCCGAAGAGGCTTCGACGGTCCCGACCCCCGACCCGGGGGTGGAAACCGCCCTCGGGGTCTACACCCAACCGAAGCATGACTGCGATCAGGAGGTTAGCTGGATGAAATTCCGATTTGGTATGGTGGGGCTCTTGGGCCTCGGGCTGGTCCTCGGTGGCTGCGCATCCGGTCCCGCCGGGAACGGCGCCGCCGCCCCCTCCAGCGAAGAACTCACCATGGGGGGCAGCATCGACGACGACATGCCGGACTGGGTGGAGGCCCTTCCCGAAGGCACGGAGCCTGTGGACAACGAGTACGTTGCCGAGGCCCTGCTCTTCCAGTCGCAGGCGGCCCAACTGGATGAAGAGGAAGAAGAGGAGTTCCAGCGCCTCATGCAGCGCACGCTCGAGTCCGCGCAGCAGGGCATCGAGTCCTATCCCGACAACCCCCAGCACTACTTCCAGGCTGGTGAGGCCTACTTCGGCATGGGGGACTACGAGGCCGCCGCCGAGATGTTCGATCGGGCCGAGGAGCTCTATCCTCGGTACATCTGGGAGACCCTCCTGTACCGTGAGACCGCCTGGGTGGAGATCTTCAACGAGGGCATCGATATGCTCGAGGCCGGTGACCGCGACGGTGCCGTGGCCAACTTCGAGCGGGCCAACGAACTCTACGACTACCGCCCCGAGGTCATGCTGAACCTGGCGTCCATATACGCGGAGGAGGCCCGGTACGAGGACGCCATCGAGCAGTACGCCCGGGCCATCGAGGTCATCGACAGCGAGTGGTTCGACCGTGTGGACGAGGAGACCCAGGAAGTCTGGTCCGAGAACCGGCAGATCGCGGTGCAGAATCGGGCCCAGCTCTTCCTGGTAACGGAGCGGTACGAGGAGGCGGCCCGGGAGTACGAGGCCATCATCGAGGAAGATCCCGACAACCTTCAGGCCCTCTCCTCCCTGGCCGCGGCACTGGTGGCTTCGGGCCAGAGCGATCGAGCGGAGAGCCTTTTCGAGGACCTCCTGGCCCGGGACGACCTGAACGCCGTGGACTACTTCACCATCGGTGTGGGGCTTTACCAGGCGGACAGCTTTGCGGAGGCCGCCACGGCCTTCCGCGAGGCATGGGAGCGGGTTCCCGAGCACCGGGACAACATCTTCAACCTTTCCCAGTCCCTCTACCTGGCCGAGGACTACGAGCAGCTCCACGAGTTCGCGACCCGGCTGGTGGAGATCGATTCCCACAACCCCATCGCCTACCAGCTCCAGGCCCAGGCCTACCTGCAGCATGCCGATGACGAGGCCGCCGGCCTTGCAGCGTACGAGCAGGGCGAGACCCTTCCGTTCTCCGTCACCCAGCTGGAGATCGTTCCTGCCGATGGTGGAACGGCGCTGGTGGGCTTCGTGACGAACCTGGCTGGCCAGGCCGGTCAGACCGTGGACCTGCGACTCCACTTCTTCGACTACGAGGGAGCGGCCCTGGGCACCGAGGAGGTGTCGGTGCAGCTGGAGGGTGAGGCCGAGCCCGTCCAGTTCACGGTCCGTGCGCCGGACGACCCGGGCCTCTTCGGCTTCCGGTACGAAGTGGTGGACTGAGGAAGCGACACCGCCCACCGGTGTGATCGCCGCCGCCCTCCCCCGGTCTTCTTGACTCGGGGGAGGGCGGCGCTACATTTGGAA
>REBX01000032.1 GCA_007692505.1 Gemmatimonadales bacterium
ATCGGTGCAGCGTCCCCCGGGGCTCCTCGGGAGGGGCTCCGGACACCGGCTCTCGAGGGGCCCGGTGTCGTTCCGGGGACACGGGCCCGGGAGTCACCGGGCCTCCCGGCTGCTGCCCTCGTTCATCCTCCGGAGCTCGTCCCGGATCTCCAGGAGGAGGGAGAGGGCCGGGTCATCCCCGGAGCCCTCCGCACCCGCCGCCCCGGCACCGCGATCCGCCCCGGCCTCCATCCCATTCGTGCCGGCCTCCTCCGATGCCGGGCGGTCCGCCCCCCGCATGCGCTCGTAGAGGAAGTCCCTGAGGCGCTCCGGATTCCGGATCCCCTCGATCTTCATTTCGGCACCCGACCCCCCGGAGGCGGTCTGAAGATGGAGTTCCGCCAGCCCCAGGCGCCTCTGGATGACGCCGCTGGTGACCTGGATGTCCTGGATCCGCCGGTACGTGAGGTACGTCTCCCGCTCGAAGAAGCGTCCCCACGACATGCTCACCCCGTCGTCATCGAACCGGTACCGGAGGGTGTCGTACTTGAAGCGATAGGACAGGTAGATCAGGGGGAAGAAGACGAGCCCGAAGAGGGACGATATGACGTAGTACGTGTGGAGGGCGGGGTCGGGCCGGGTGATGGCTCGCGGGTCATCCAGGGGCTCGTTCACGAAACCTCCCTCAGGGGGGTGGGGAAAATCCTCGATGGACACGTCTCCGGCGGCCATGCTTCTTGGTCTACGGCAGCGCCATCGCTAACCTTCAGGAAGATATGCGGGCTGTTACATTTCGTGGCAACCTGCGTCCCCCATCCCAGATCCCCCAGACCGAGGTTCCGTCCGTGATCCCCTCCCCGGCGTCCACGACCCGCCCCCTCCGCCAAGTCGTCCTCGGCGCTGCAGTCGCCCTCTTCCTGGCCCTCCCTGCGGCGGCAGCCGCCCAGGCCTGTACCGGGTGGGGGACCCAGCCCGGACAGTATGCCATCGGAGCCGGCATCACCTCCTACAGCAACGCCACCGAGTACCGGGTGGAGACCCAGGCGAACCTGCCTGGCGCGCTGGCGTCGGGGGTCTACCTGGGCGCCGTCGACCTGGATGGCATCGACGAGAACGCCTTTGTGGTGGGGGGACGCCTCACCTATGACATCCCGCGGGACGCCTACTGGCTCTGCCCCCTGGCCGGGCTCCGGTACGAGCGCCTGAGCGACGAGTTCGAAGGGCTCACAGAGTCCATCAGCTCGCTCCTGGTCCCCCTCGGGCTGGGGGTGGGCACCATGCTGCCCGCCGGTGACTCCGCCATCCTCCTCCCCTACCTGCAGGGCGGACTCATGTACGGACGGGTCAGCGCCTCCGTGGACGGGTCCCTGAACGGAAACGGGGTCGGTTTCGCCGGGTCGGATTCCGACGTGGGCTACTTCGTGCAGATCGGAACCGGGGTCGACTTCGGGCGCTTCGGCATCCGGGGCGCCTGGGAGCGCATCGACGTGGACGGCGGCGAGAACAACCTCCAGCTCTCCCTGGCCGTACTCTTCTGAGGCAGGGGCCCGCCCCCGGAGCGGCTCAGTCCGATTCGGGGGCGGCCTCCTCCACCGGGTGACGGGCCTCCACCAGCGCGGCCATTCGGGCCATCATGTGGTGGATGCGGTCGTGCATGAGGGCGGTCACCACCACCAGTTCCCGCCATGAGGCGTCGGAGCAGTCCGACACCCGGTCCCGGTATTCGTGCCACGCATGGCCCGAGATCCGGGGGCCGTACTCCGGGGGGCGACAGGCTGCCTCATCCATCTCGGCGCCCACCCGGGCCCACTGCTCCATGAGGTCGTACAGGAGGTAGTCGAAGACGACCATCTTCTGGAAAGCGGCGTGAAGCCTGGGCCCCTCCACCGAGGTCGCCCACTCCAGCTCCCGGAAGTCGTCCTGGGAGATCCATTCGTTCCGGGTCCGACCCTCCTGGGGCACCGTGTCCTCGAATTCGTACGCCCGCCCGTCCCGGAGGAACTCCGCCAGCTCCGCGTCGCGGTCGTGGAGGAGGTCGTCCCGGACCAGGGCCTTGAACATGGCGTGGTGGACACGGTCGTGCATGATCTCGGTGACCTGGACCAGGGCATGGCGGAGGCGGGCGTCGCCCGACGCCGCTACACCGGCGTCCGACGAGGACTCGATGGCCCTCCGGTACTCCGTCCAGTCGCCCCCCGAGATCCGGTTCTCGAAGGCCGGGACCAGGTCCTCCCCTCCGGCCTCGTCCCGGTGATGGGCGGCCAGGTCGCTCATGAGCTCGTGCATGTGGTTGTGCAGGACACCCAGCGTGCGGAGGGAGTGGGCCCAGCGGGTGTCCTCCTCCACCACCTCCGAGACCCAGCTCCGGAAGTCCCCGCCCCCGACGAAGTTCATCACGAAGTCGCTCCGGTGGGGCTGCTCCGCCACCGGCGCCTGGGCCAGGGCGGTGTGGGGGACGAGGACGACGGTGGCCAGGAAGGCAACGGCGAGGACCGATCGAATCATGGAGTGGGCACCTGTGTGCTGTGGAAGGGGCGTCCCCGGGGGGACGCAGGACGGGCACCGGCGGGACTTCTCGGCTTCGGCCCGTCGTGCAGCTTCTACCGAAGGAGTTCGGTGAGGGTTCGGTCCAGGGCGTCCCCGAAGGCCTTCCGCTGGGGGCCCCCGAACCCCGATGGTCCCCCGGTGTCCACCCCCGTGTCCCGGAGGGAAGCCATGAAGTCCCGGATGGACAGGCGCTCCCCGATGTTCTCCCGGGTGTACCGCTCGCCCCTGGGGTCCAGGACGTGGACCCCCTTCTCCACCAGCTCTGCGGCCAGGGGGATGTCGGCGGTGATGGCCAGATCCCCCTCCCGGGCGTTCTCGACGATGTGACGGTCCGCCACGTCGGTACCCGGCCGGACCAGGACCTGGTGGACCCGTGTGCTCGCCGGGGGCACGGGCACCCGGTGGTTCGCCACCAGGACTGCCGGGAGGTCCAGGCGCTGCGACGCCCGCACCACCATCTCCCGGACCGGTCTGGGCGAGGCGTCTGCATCGAGCCAGACGACCAGGGGGGCATCGGGACGGCCCGAGGCATCGCCCCGGTCCGCCGGCTTCGGGTCCGGGGGGGGGTCGCCGTCGGGGTTCAGTGGGTCGTAGGGTGGGGTCACTGCAGGGTCTCCTGGCCAGTGGGGGGCATGACGATGCGCATGGGAAGGTCCTCGTCGTCCCGCTCGGGGGAGTCCGGGAGGGACACAAGGGTCTCGGGGGGATACCGCGCCGTAACCGCACAGACGGCGGCATCCAGGAGGTCGTCGGGCGCCAAGGCGCTGCGGGGCCAGCGCTCCCGGGCCTCCTCCAGGAAGTCCCGCACACCGGGGAAGACCCCCTCCAGGACCCGCAGTCGCTCCTCTCGCCCCTCCGGGGTGCGCTTGCCGTGGGTCATGGACCGTCCGCCGGCCAGCCCGTGGAAGGCAAGCTCCGGGTGGACCTCCAGGACCCGCGCTGCCATCGCCGGCCGCGATCTGAGGAACCGGTCCACCTCCCTGATCTTCGGGACCAGGTTCCACGCCTGGATGGAGAGCCCCCGGCCCAGGCAGCCCCGGTTCAGGCGGCTCGCCTCCCGGTGGTCCCGTGCCCGGAGCGCCGGTCGGGACGGGGCGGGAAACACGCTGGACCCCCTCCCCGGCCCCAGCCGACGTCGGGCCAGGCGGTCGCAGGTCCGCCCCTCCGTCCCGCAGGGCGGCAGCCCGATGGGGATGTCGATGGCCACCAGCTCCAGCTCGGGCCAGTGCCGGAAGAACTCCTCCACCCGAGGCATTCGTCGCGGTCGGCCTGTCGCTCTCGATGGCGAGTGCCGTGGTGGTCACC